>CBIHPC010000039.1:0-37882 GCA_966211305.1 uncultured Niastella sp. | reverse complement strand
GAAGTGTGATGTTCCAGTGAATGGTAATTGTACTGCCTTTAATGGCGCGTTTTGGAAAGATGCTCATATCAATGCTTGCGAAGATTTTTAATGGCCTGTTTGCTATAGCGCTGCGGGTACTCTTTGAACCACCTGATCACCGTTTCGTGACCCAGTTGATCATAGGTGATGCTAATGAATGCGGCCAGTTTTTCTTTGAATGCATTCCTGGCCGAAACGGCATCAGCCTCCAGTTGCTGCCGGTGAAGTATTTTCTCCGCTTTCGATGCAGGCAGGTGGTGCAGGAAACTGCCAAAATAATGTGTGCAAAACTCATGGTATGTGGAGGTGAACAGAATGAAGTTGTGCCACATTTCGTCAACAATAAGCAGTTCATCGGGTATGAACACACCCGGCTGCCGGCTGATATAGAGAAATTTTTTTGTTTCCGTAAAGATCGCCTCCGCCTCTTCCCCGCCAACATCAAACAGATCGGTGAACCGGGAGATCACATCTTCATTTTTGTATTGCAGCAGCTCTGCAAGGGTAGTGCTTTGCATGGTAATTGGTTTTAAAGTATATAACAGCGGAGGACAAGCCTCCGCTGTTCTTCAAACGAATTAATCTGGCTGCACACAGCAATGGCCGCCGCCGCAGCAATGCGCGGTTGTTCCAATCCATGCGTTTTCTCTTTCTTCAAGGAGAGATGCGATCAATGCATCCTTGTTGATGATTTCCATAATCAAGCTGTTTAATAGTTAATGCCTACTTTTTTATAAGAGGTGTTCGGCGGGTGCCTCTATGCCAGGCAACACGGGTACCGCGTGCCCCAGGGCAATTCAGTATAAATGGAATACACTATTCCATTGAATTGAAGCTATAAGTATTGGTAATGCTAAAACGGCCGCAACAATACGGAACATGGCAACAGGCTATATGCTGAGATAACCAGGCATTAGTTGCCTGCCTGCTTTTTACAGGCATGGAAAAAAATTAAAATTGTTGCGTGAAGATGGTTAAGCCTGCGGCGGGCCCCTGCTTTCTGAAATGAATAACCGATCGGGGTTGATGGCGGTGATCAGCCTGCTATAGGTAGGCGCTGCGTATACAGGCGCCAGCACCAGTATTACTTCTCCTGTGAAAGAAGCGTCTTTGGCAAGCTGGAATTCGCAAATAGAACAGGGACCGTGTACAGCGCCCCCTTTGGTGAGTATGTTTTCCTGTTGGCAGGAATGATCTGAATTATATGCAGCGTGTGTATGCAGGGTTTTTGCTGCATGCACCAGTGTCATTACCGCAATCAGCAGTAACGCTATCAGTTGTCTGGTATATGCAAGGCTTATGCGATACATCAAAACAAAGATAGGGGAATTTACATTAAATGCAACAATGTTGTATTTTTATTTTACCGTTTATCAATTTAAAAAATGTGATTACATGAATGCATTTGAATATGAAGTAGCTGTTATAGGCGGAAGTCATGCCGGCCTGGCCGCGGCGCATACACTTGGCAGAAGTAAACGCCGTACGATCGTGTTCGACGCCGGTGCCCCTCGCAATAGCGCAGCCCAAAGCCTGCATAATTTTTCTACCGGTGATGGCGCTTCGCCACATGAGCTGCGAAATATTGCCCGGTCACAGCTTAACGTGTTCGACCACGTTAGCCATGTGCAGCAACGGGTAACTTCGGTGAACAGGTCTGCAACGGGTTTTCAGTTAACCGCCGGCACCGGGCTATTCTCAGTACGAAAGATCATTCTGGCTACCGGGGTTACCGATCATTTGTTTGCCATCGAGGGCTTTGCCGGTTTATGGGGAAGAAAGGTATTGCATTGCACCTATTGCCATGGCTGGGAAGCGCGGGACCAGCCTGCGCTTGTGCTGGTAAAAGGCGCCATTGCCTGGGATGTGGCCATAACCATTAGCCAGTGGAACCCGCAGCTTACATTCTTATTAAATGGCAGCACGGTCGAAGATACAGAGAAGAAAAGCTATCTGCAGCAAAGAGGCTGGCCGCTGATTGAAACGCCGGTGGTAAAGTTAGCTGAGCGTGAAGAAACGGTAGAAGCCTGGCTGGCCGACGGGCAAGTGATCGCTGCGCCGGTCGTTTATACCAAGCCGGTACAGGTAAAATTCAACAATGAGCTGGCGGTAAAGCTGGGCTGTGAAATAAGCAAAAGCGGTTCGGTGCTTACCGATGGCGTTATGCAAACATCGGTTCAAGGCATATTTGCAGCCGGCGATGTGGCGCACCCGGGTTATCACCTGGTGGCAGAAGCCATTGCTACCGGCCATAAAGCAGCGGCTTTTTGTAATAACCAGTTATGTAAGGAAGATTACAGGTAGCAGCTCTTATATCTCATAAAGAAAATATGGCTTTCCATAACCCGCTTTCTGCAGTACATGGCGCGCTACATTGAACACTTTTACCTTACCGCCAATGCTTCCCTCCAGCACGCCGATATGCGCATGCCCGTGGAAGACCACTTCCACATTACGTCTTGATAAAGGCTCCGCGAGGCGGGAGGAGCCTAAAAATGGAAAGATCTGCTCGGGCTCGCCCTGCACGGTTTCTTTTATGGGTGAATAATGCAGCAGGGCTACCTTCTTAATATCCTTATGCTCCTGGTCGAGCCGCGCGAGCGCACGATCGAGATGTAATGCTTCTTCAACGGCTTCCTGCACAAACGACTTCATGGCGCCTTCGCCAAACATCGACAGCATATGATTATCGAAACCGCCGCCAAATCCTTTTACGCCCGCAAAGCCTACTCCGGCCACAACCGTTGCCTCACCGTCGAGGATATGTACATTGGGATGGTTCTGCATGATCTGCCTTATGAGCTTATGCCGGCTCTTCTCATGATCATGGTTTCCCAGCACCCCCACAACAGGTATAGAACACGCTTTTAATTCTCCCACAAGGATATGCGCTTCCGACTCATCGCCGGTATCTGTAAGATCGCCGCAGATGACCAGCACATCGGCATTTTTAGAAACTTCAGTAAAAAAATCTACCCACTTGCCCTTATCCGATTCACCAATATGTAAATCGGCAATAGCGGCTATGCGTTTTTTGTTTTCACCGGACATAATTAAACTGTTTTAAGCGTGTACGTTTTATATCCCCACTCTTTTACATCGATCTCGTACTGCGTTTGATCGATCACCGGCCCGCGGCATACTTTTTCAAGCGGGGCAGGCAGTTCATATTGTTCTGCTGCCCGTTTAAGCAGGTCATCAAAAAGCCATTTGGGAATGATGTTATGGAACTCTGAAGGATAAACGAACTGAAATGAAAGCAACTGGCTTAACAACAAATGCCAGTGCCGGTCCATTTTGGCTGCCAGTCTTTTCCAATCGATATTTTTTCCCTGCTTCAGCAGCAAATGATTAATATCGGCTCCATCGAACCGTTCGCGGTTCTGAACATAAATTTTACACCAGACCAGGTCTTCGGGCGATAAGATGTTGATCTTAAAACCCAGAAATTCGTCCTGGTGCGCATACTGAAACCATTCTTCGTCTACCCGGCAAATGTTATTCACGGTATCGAATATGATATCGAGAAAATATTCTCCATGAAATACCTTTGCCAGCCATCGAATATCCGTAAGCTCGGTGCGATATCCTTTCGAGGCGAAATATTTCAGGATCGTGGGGTATTCACTGGCCGGACAAAAAACATCGAGATCTTTGGTATCCCTGTAAATACCCGTGTGGTGAAAAATGGCAAACGCACCGCCCAGCAGATACCGGGCGCCACATTCTTCCAGCATTTGAAGGGCAGTACGATAAAATGCTACTGCATCTTTATTATCCTGTTCTCTAACTATCATCATAGCATATTTTTTGCAAAACTGCTGCCTGATCTCAGGCATAAATTGTTCCCCGTTATGGGGAAAAGCGCTGGTAAACAGCGCTATCAATATGATAAAAAAACCGGAACATGTTATATTTGACCATAATGAAGACAATGAAGCGTATTTGTATAATAGCGATATGCCTGTGCACCATGCAACTGACCGGCTTTACCCAGTTTAGCGATACCGTTGATTACTATATAAATTTTTCAGGAACCGGTAATTTAAACCGTACCAATACCGGCACCACCTACCTTCTTCATAATGCCATGCGGTTCCAGGTAGATAAAAAGAAATTTTCGGTCAACAGTATGGCAAGCCATGTTTTTGGCCGCAACCCTAATTTAAAAACCAATGATGATTTCCTGGCCACCGTGAACCTCGACATTTTAAAGGCAGTGCAAAAATTTTATTACTGGGGATTGGCCGGTTATGAAAAAAGCTTTTCACTAAAGGTTGATAACCGGTTTCAGGCAGGCGCTGGTGTAGGATACACATTTGTTGACAGCCCCGGCGCCAACCTCGAATTAAGCGATGGCTTCCTGTTCGAAACTTCCGACCTTGGCATACCCGACCGTACCGGCCGCACCAGCTATCAAACAGTGCGTAATTCACTGCGCCTGAAATTCCGGTTCGTAATAAAGGAGATCTTCCGTTTCGATGGTATCAACTTTTACCAGCCTGCTATATCAGATGGCCGGGATTATATTCTGAAATTAAATACCAATTTCTCTATCAGGTTGCTGCAATGGCTGCGTTTCACCACATCGTTTAATTACAACAGGCAGAACATTACCTCAACGGAGAACCTGTTGATCAGTTATGGATTGAGCCTTGAAAAATTCTTTTAACCGGTTTTCGTTTCCGTAGCGTTCTTAAAAGTTTCATCAAACAAAGGGCTTTCGGTATTCTTCCATTTATCCCAGAAAGTAAAATATAACCCGAAATTGTATTTGAACTGTTTATGATGCAGGCCGTGATGGGTAGCGCCGATCAGCCATTTTCCCAGCAAATGCCTGTGAAATTTTGCGGGATATATTTCTATATCAAGATGATTCACGACGCTGCTGAATGTCATAATGGTGAGCTGTAATAATATCATCACCGGGTGCATGGGAACAACCATTAAAATCAGCGGTAAGGAAATTGAAAGTATCAGTCCTTCGAGCGGATGGAACGAGAACGCAGTCCAGGGGGAGGTTATATTGCTTTGGTGATGCACCTTGTGAATTAATTTAAAGAAGGCGGGCTTATGTAACAACCGGTGCATCCAGTAATAATAGGTTTCATCGAGCAGCATCGAAATGAACAGGCTTACCGGCAGCCACCACCAGCCGTATGCATGAATATCGGTGTATATTTTTGTATATCCCTTTTGCCATACCAGCACTGTCAGGGTTCCGGTAAGCGCAAAGATCAGTGCGGTGACCATGCTCCAGGATATTTCCCTTTTTAACTGCCGCGGCGCATATTCCTTTTTACCGATCTTTCTTTGCTGCCATTTAGCGGGGAACCAGATATAAAAAATGAGGTAAAACAAGCCGGATACCAGGAAGTACCTGCCCACAATTATGGTGAAGAGCACGATAAATGTTACCATGAACCACAATGGCGTCGATACATCAGGAATGAACATACTGCAATGCAGGCTTAGGGCCTGCCGGCAAAAAGCTGAAAAAATTGTGCCCGCCTTCCGCTTAAACAAGCGTTTTGAAATAATTCATTGGCGCCGGCAGGTCAAAATAATTCATATGATGGCCGGGGAAGGTTTGTTTGGTTACACTGATGCCCTGCGGCAGGGTAAGTATGCTGTCAACCCCAACTGCGATATCATTTTTGGTATCTGAACTGTACAATAGCTCCCCTACCTGCCGTTTTATTTTCTCCATTACCTTTTCAAACCGGCCGCTATCTTCCGCCGGCTTAAACTCCAGCACATTGCCGGCAATGATATGATATTTGGCGGTGACGGTATTTACATCGGGTTTATTGTTGAGTTCATCATAGAAACTGCTGTCGATGGCCATCTGGGCCAGGCTGTTGGTTGCCACTTTGGTAGCGCCCAGCGCTTTACCGGCGGCTGATAATACGGGTGCCACAGCGCCGAGGGCCGCCCCGCCGAAATTGCAGGCCAGCGTCAACACGGTCACCGTCCAGTCGCGGATCTTTGGAACAGAGCCCAGTACCGAACCTGCATTGGGCGTACCGAACATAAACAGCCGGTTAACCCAGCCTTCGGTGCCTTTTATGTGCTCAATCATATACCGGCTTACCAGGCCGCCCATACTATGGCTGATGATATCAACAGGCGCCGTACTGCTTACACCGGCATTTCCCAGCATTGTTTTAAACGTAAGTGCTATGTCTTCGATCTTTGCATTCAGGTTTTCGTAATCAAAGGCCAGAATGAGATCGTATTGTTTTTCCGCCTGCAGGAATTCCATGGATGCCGCCATGCCTTTTGTATTTCCAATAATACCATGAACGCATACCGCCACCTTCATTCCGGGATTAACGACAGTACCTGAAATATTTTTGTAATCTACCCTGCCATTTTCATAGATCACTTTGCGCAGGGTGCTCAGGTCTTTCTTCAGCACCACTTTTACAAAACAGAACCAGGCGGCGCGCACCAGGTTCTTTTTGCGCTGCTGATCTTCGGGCAGCAAAGGTATTTCAAAACTATAATTCCCGGCTTCCTTATCGGGCGAGCCAAAACCGATCAGTTGTATAACGCCGTCTTCCATCGTAATGGCCGCTATTCCCTGGTCATCGGCCGGTGTTTCGGCTAAGGTGATCATCAATGGTTCCTGCTTTGATACATCGCCCTGTAATTTATCGACCCATACAACCGATGCGCCGTTCGCTGATCTCGTTGTTTCCAGGTTTACCAGCTCATATCCATTCTCGGCTACGAATTGCCGTAACTGGTTGGCCGGGTGTACGCTTTTGGCATGGGCTGTAATAGACGACACACTGGCCTTACCGTTCAATGCATTGTTTTGGTGTACCGTTAACTTCCCCAGGTTGAACGAGGTTTCGCTATCGATTGTTCCCGACCGGCGAACGATCCTGATGGCAATGGTTTTCACGAACCACGACTGATCAATTTTCACCGCTCTTCGCAACGACTTCTTTCTTCCAAGCCCATATTCGTTATTGTTTTTTTCAAACCCGTCAAATTCATTTATCAGAAAATCTTTAAACGGTTCCCTGCCAATCACCAGCTTCAGGTAATCGGTCATTTCGTCGATGTCATCATCCATCGTTATAGATGCGCCTTCCAACGGGTTCATTGGTTCGCTGCCGGTAAGCTTCGATTCATTCACCGGGTTGGTGCACACTTCTATCCCGAATCTGCTGTTCAAATAATACACACCGCAATACCATCCTGTGCCCGATCCGGTGGTAAGGCGCATATTGATGGGTATATCATTGTTTTGCTCATCGAGGTACACCACCAGTTCGTTTCCCTTTTGCAGCTCCCATTCCTGTTTTTCCCTATTGAACAGTTCTATGTTCATTTCGGTATTGAATACGCGCCACAGCGAATCTTCCGGCATGGCATAATTGTGCAATGCCTGCAGCAAATGCCAGTCGTTTATTTTATTACAGCAGGCCAGGATATAAACCAGTGTCTGGGGCGATGCATTGTCGGTTTGTTTAATGACCTTACCGGTAGCGGGTTCCGTTAACGATACGCCGTTCGCATGTACCCGCAGTTCATAATCGTGATACTGGTCCTTTGAATATACAAAGGCAAGCGTTTCCTCTTTTTCCTTTTCGGCCAGTTGCTGCCATGCCTGCTGTGTGGCCGCCCCGGCATTCACATATATACATACGGCCGGCGGCAGATTGAGCAGCGTACCCTGGTATATTTTGGGCGTTAACGTAATATTCTCCAGTTCGGCATTATCAAGCCCTACCGCCGTGATCTTTGCCAGCCGGGGCGCAGCGGCCGGATCATCTTTATCGGTAATACTCACCGCCATGCTTTTTATAGACTGGCTATCGTTCTTCATGCCATGCAGCGCGCCGCAATTGATGGTAACCTTTCCATTTTCCTTTATCACCTGGTAAATACCATTGCCCGCCGCCACAGTATTTTCAAACACAACGGTGTTCACATTAAAGTTGCCCGATACCTGCAGCTGCGGGGTTTGCTGCCGCGCCCTGCGCTTCAGCAACGTATACAACTGTTCATACAACTGCGAATAACTGAGATTGATGGCGCCCGAATTTAACGCTTCCAGCATCATACTGGTAAACATGCCTTCCGCACTATAACTGCTTTCGTACGCCACCTCGGTACGGTCGCAGGCGGAAAGCGTAATGCAGCGCAATTCCGGCAGCCTGGCCTTGTTATTTTCGTCAAGCAGTTGTTCGTACCCTTCATTGTTGACGGTAAAATAATCAGTGAGGTTTCTGCCTGCATCATTACTGCGCGCAGGTGTATGTTTGGCTTTGCCCAGCAGTATTACGTCGAGGTCATTTACATTACGGGTAATGGACCCTGAATGGCAGGCGTCAACGATCACAATGATATTGGTGGCGCGAATACGGCTTAACAACAGCCGCAGTTCCTTATCAGCCACATCGAACCCGCCGGCGCAACGGCTATCGTACAGCACCAGCGTTTCATCGCGGCCTTCACTGTCCCAGGTTGAAAACGCCGCATTCGATTTACTGAAAGATCCATGCCCGCTGTAATAGAACAATACGGTATCATCGGGTTGTATTGCAGTATTATTGATCAGATGACGCACAAAAGTATCCCTGAACGCCTCTCTGGTGGCCTGTTCGTTCACTAACTTCTTAACATTCACATTGGCGGCGCCGAACTTCTTAACAAGCATGGCTTCCATATTATTCACGTCGTTCACACAACCGCTAAGGCCTGAAACGCCTGATTCGGGATGATAATCTTTAACACCTGTAAGCAAAGCAAATATGCGTGGCATAAACAATTGTCTTGTTGAAATGATAAAAATAAATGGATGGCAGAATGGTTATCACAGTTTAATACTGGTAAGCTTTTCGATAAGACCGCCGATGGTATTGCCGGAGATCTTCGATTTGATAAGGCTTTTTACGGAAGGATTATCGATATTCTTTTCCGCATTGATCAGCGAGTCGAATGCGCCGGGCGAACTGAAACCGGGCAGCAGTTCCGCAGCCTTTTTAAAAAGCTCGGTCATCTGTTTATTTTTCTTTTCGCCCTTTGCTACCTTCCCGGCGCTTACAAGTGCATCCTTTAATATTTCCAGCGATCCGGTTTGAATTTTTTGGGGGTTCGCGGCAATGGATTCCACTACCTCGTGCACGTAATTAGAAGTAAGCGCATCGCGGGTGAGTTTATCTTTACCGATAATGGAAGTTTTTGCTTTCTGTGCAGTTACCGAAGCCGTTATAACAGGCGAACAATCTTCTTCCTCTTCAATCCGTTTTTCTGCCTTGATCTCAATATACCCGATATCAAAATCGTCAGCGTCATCCGTTACATCTTTACGGCAGTCGAATTCTTTGAACCGGAGTTCTTTGTGTATGGCCTTCATCAGGCTTTTTGCCTGGTCGTATGCTTCGCGGTAAGTGCCGGGCTGTCCGATCTGCGTGAACAACAAAGTGGCGAACCTTTCAGCAATAAAACTATTGATCCTGTTCCTGCAGGAAATAATAACCAGGTTATCTTTCGATTGCTGCCGGTCATCTATGATGTGCTGTGCGAGCCTGAACGTTTCACAGGCATTGAAAAAGATAAGTTTGGCGTTCTTCAGCGAAGTGTTCACAATGTCTGACATTTCCGCGGGCTGAATGGTAAAGTTCTGGAAAAGCTGTAAACAGCCATCCACGCCATGACCTGAAAAATAAAAGATGTCGATACGCCGGCCGTACTTGCCAAAATTCAACAGCAACCGGTCGAAGCTGAATACTTCATCTTTTATATAATAGAGCTTATCATTAAACGCCAGTTCCTGCAGCAGGTCGCTGATCTTCATGGCTTCTTCACTCAAATTCGGGATCACGTCGGTAATGCTGTTGGAAAAAGCGGTATAAAAAGTTGGCTTGCTCATGGTAATAGATTTATTACAACAATGCTTTTAAGGTGGCCGATGCATAGGGCGAAGCCCTGATAAGCGATTTGAACTTATCCCGCGCGGCCGCACGGTTAAAGAAATCTTCGTCGGCCCCATCGAGGTCGATGGTATCGAGGTACTCGAACAACGCCGGGTCTTTGTACATGACCTGCATTATTTCAACCGACATCATTTCCTGCAATTGTTTATCGGTGGGTGGTACTGTTTCGGGAAGCGCCGATTTTGCCGGCAATGCACGGAACCATTGTGATACGAATTTACCGATTCCCAAAAACTTACCGACGCTTCTTCCGCCTGATTCAGTTCCATATTGAATATTTCGGCCGAAACATCCAGTGCTGCGCTTGCTTTCAATGAGCCATTGCCGTAATATTTTTTATAACCGGGGTAATCGATACCTCCGCTCCGGAACAGGGCCTGCCGCACGGCTTCTGCCTGTTTCCACGTGCCTTTATATTGTTTATCGGCCAGTTCCTGCCGGTTATACGCGATCCATAATGCAGCGGCAGCCGCTATTTGCGGGGTGGCCGATGAGGTGCCGCCACCGGTTCGTGAAAAGCGGTACCTGCTGTTGGGATTGTTGCTGGCCCATGCAAGGTTGGGCGTATACGCGGCCAATGCCGTTTTCATTGCCTTTTCAGGCCCCCAGTTGCCCTGCATGGTATCGCCGCCTTCGGAACGCAACTTCATTTCTTCTTCGTTTGCTGCAAAATCATATGGCTTTTCATTAAAGCATACACCGCAGGCTGCAATTACGCGGCCGAACCGCGCAGGATACATTACTGCTTTGGGCGTTAGTTTACTGATGCCTTTTACCCAATTATTACCGGCGGCTGTAACAATTACCACGCCGGCCTCATAAGCTTTATTTACGGCCTGGGCTACACGCCGCGTTGGGTAACCGGCCATTGACATGGTGATCACTTCGCATCCCATTTCAACGGCATATTCAATACCCCGGGCCACATCGTTTGCATTGAATGAATTGTAAACCGTATCGCAAATGCGAACGGGAATCACTTTGGCGAATGGTATGCCGCCAAAGAAGCCTTCATAACCCGCATAGGCATCCTCTTTCTTTATGTAGTTACCCGCCAGTATGGCCAGCGTGGCAGAACCATGCCCATCCTGCTCAAGGAACTCTATGCGGTTTTGCATTATATCGGTACCCTTGTTATCGGGTTCGCCGCCAACGAAACTGATGCCGGCATCTTTTACCAGGTATTTCGGTGTGGCCGGGTGCGAAGGAATATACCCCGTATCGATGTGCGCAATTTTTACCATGTCATCGGGAACCGTATCCAGCGCATCGGTTAATTTCAGTTTCTCCCGCACTCTTTGCGCCGCCTTTCTTAGCTGTGAGTGGTTATCGCCGAGATGCCAGATGAATTCATCCATGCCCAGCGTATTGGGCGGTTTGGGCCAGTTGGACATATAATTGTTCCCACCATCGGCCGATTTGGAGATGGGCGTTTCCTTCAGGTATTTGCTTTTTACATCGGGCTCAACAAACGCTTCAGGGTGTGCGGCCCGCAGCGAAAAATATTCTTTATAGGCTTCATCCCATGAATTGGTGGTATCCTGAGCTGTTTCTTTTAAATGAATGGCAGGAGTAACCGAAACATCACGTTTGAGCTGTTGCGCAGGTTTGTACTCCGTTGATCTCAATTGCGGCGCCGTTTTCCCAAAATCAACAAGCAGGTTCTCCTTCACTTTTTGGGGAACCGTATTTTGTTCAGGATCAAAAAAGCTGAAAGGGCTTTGTCCATTGCCCAACTGGAAGATCTTTTCCTTCCGGAACAGATCGGCGCCCGAGCCATAAGTGAACAGGGTGGGATGCTGAATGGCCGGTATTTGTTGTGTTATCTTTTCGTGCCAGTCGTCGTAACTACCAATACTTTTATTCATGCTCAGCACTTTTCTGATAGTACTGGTGAACAAACCATAACCGTCCCATTCACTGGCCAGCTCTTCATCGCGGCAGGCGCCCAGCAGCAGCACCGTGGCCGGAATATCTTCCCTTATAACAATGGGTTTATGCGTAGGGCCGTAATATTGTTCTTTGTGTTTGCTGTATGAGTTGAAAGTAATGTCCTTTGGCGCATTGCGCGTAACCAGGTTCATTTTTTTATAGATCTCTTCCAGCAAACCGGCCACTTCCGCATCTTTTGGCGAATCGATCGCACGCGCCACGCTTCCGCTATGACAGCTATCGGAGATCATGAGAATGCGAACGCCTTTTTTGAACCGGCTGAAATGTTCCCACAATTCATCATCGATGTACTGCCGGTCGTAAAGGCACCAGGTTTCATCTACACTATCTTCTTCATCGAAGTTTATGTCTTTTATTTGTCCGCCATGGCCCGAATAAGTGATGAAAAGAAAATCGCCGCTTTTTAAAGTTTTGCTGAATTGTTCAAGATATTTATCGAGGTTGGCCGAAACAGGCATTTCCGCACCCTGGCTGCCGGATGACAATAATAATTTGCGATTCTTAATTCCGGCCCGTTCTGCAATTTCATGATAGAACAACGCGTCGTTCTCACAACAATATAACTGGCCGTTCCAGCCGTCATAATGATCAGGATCTACATTGTTCAGCCCGAGGTGGAGTGAATAGGCATTTGACATAGCTTACAATTAATGGTTAGTGTAGAGATACAATGAATTGCTAAACAAAATCAGGGTGTTTTTCACGTTTTTTATATGATCATAATTTCTTAATTAGAAAGAAGTTGCAACAGTATTTCTGCCTGATTACTTACCGGTTGGCATATCTTTTACATAAGATACCTGAAGCATGTCGTAAATTAGAAGTATGGCAACAACCTATGAGCACATAATGATGCGTGAGCTTCAAACCTGGCAGCGGAAAATGATGCGGCGTCCCGGCATTCTCAACAGGCTGTCGAAAAAAGCACAGGACAAGATCAACAGCATCATTCCCGAAAAGGTGCACCAGGCCATTACCACAACCATTAAACAAATGATCCGCGGTGTGTTGTTTGGCGCCAAAATTACCACCCGCAATAACAAGCCGCCGCTTACGCTCGAAGCGGGCGACCGAATCGTTGAAGAAATAATCAGGAGATACCGCAATACCGCCGTGGCCGAAGGCGCCATTACCGGGGCGGGCGGTATCCTGCTCGGACTCGCCGATTTCCCCCTGCTGATAGCAATTAAGATCAAACTCCTGTTCGAGATCGCTTCTACGTACGGGTTCTCTGTTAGTGATTACAAAGAACGCGTGTACATCCTGCATATCTTCCAGCTTGCCTTTTCATCTGCCCAACACCGGCGAAATGTATTCATTGAAATGAAGGATTGGGATGAAAAATCGAAAAGCCTGCCCAACGATATCAACCAGTTCGAATGGCGCAACTTTCAACAGGAATACAGGGATTATCTCGATCTGGCCAAACTCGCACAACTCATTCCGGTCATAGGGGCCCCGGTTGGCGCCGTTGTGAATTACCGCCTCATCCGAAAACTGGGTTTCACTGCAAAAATGGCTTATCATATGCGTAAAGTGGAAGCGCAACCCGGGTTATTTCAACAGGTATAATCCTCAATTCATACATTATTTACCGGTATTCCCGCCCCCGGCGGAGCCGATAAATTTTTGACCGGCGGCAACGGTTACACGATTACATTGCATCCAAAAACAGTAACTTCAACCCCGTCAAACTTTGTCACATGAGAAGTATAATTCTTATACTAATAGCTGCTACCTTAGTAGCCTTTAATCAACCATCACCAGTTATGAAGGGATTTCAATGGCCGGAAGGCGTTACACCGCCCACTGTAAAAAAACAACCCAAAGAATTTATTGCACACGACGATAAACGCATCGATGATTATTACTGGCTGAACCAGCGCGAAGACCTGGAAGTGCTGAATTACCTGAAAGCGGAAAATACCTATCTCGATACATTGATGAGCGGCACAAAAGAGCTCCGGGAAAAACTGTTCCTTGAAATGAAAAGCCGCATTAAAGAAAAAGACGAATCCCTCCCCTATAAAGATAATGGCTACTGGTATTACTCCCGTTTTGAAGAAGGCAAACAATACCCGGTATTTTGCCGGAAAAAAGAAAACCTCGAGGCGCCCGAAGAAGTCATGCTCGATCAGAACCAAATGGCGGAAGGGTTTCAGTATTATTCAGTCGGCCGCCGTGTGGTTAGCGACAATAACGAACTGCTGGCATTTACGGTTGATTCTGTAGGCAGAAGGATCTACGGTCTTCAAATCAAAAACCTGGTGACCGGTACTATATACCCCGAAATCATTACCAATGTGGAAGGCGGTAATATTGCATGGGCCGCAGATAATAAAACCGTCTTCTATGTTAAAAAAGATGTGGTCACATTATTGGGCTTCCAGGTATGGCGGCATGAACTGGGTACCGATGCCGCCAAAGACGTAATGATATATGAAGAAAAAGACAACCGCTTTTATATTGGCGTTTACCGCACCAAATCGAAAAAATATGTTGGCATTTATTCCAGCATGAACCAGGTATCGACCGAATACCGTTTGCTCGAAGCAGCCAACCCAACAGGTGAATTTAAAATATTTGAACCGAGGAAGGAAAATTTTCAATACTCAATAGAACATTACAACAACAAGTTTTATGTGCTTACCGACTGGGAGGCGCCTAACTTTCGACTGATGGAAACGCCTGAAGGCAAAACCGGGAAAAAGAACTGGAAGGAAGTGATCGCCCATCGCAAGGACGTATTCATTTCCGATATGCTGGTATTTAAAAACCACCTGGTGCTGAGTGAAATGAAAGACGCCCTGAACCAGTTGCGGGTGATAAACTTCACCGATAAAAAAGACTATTACATAACTTTCCCCGAAACAGTTTTTACTTCTTTCCCCAATGTAAATCCCGACTATAACACCAATATCCTGCGGTTCTCTTATACTTCCATGACCACCCCCGCTTCCATTTACGATTTCAATATGGACACGCGGCAACGTGAACTGAAAAAACAGACAGAGGTACTGGGCGGTTTCAAAAAAGACGAGTATACGTCAGAGCGCTTATGGGCTGTTGCAAGGGATGGGGTTAAAATACCTGTTTCTATGGTGTATAAAAAGGGCGTAAAAAAAGATGCCAGCAATCCATTGTTGTTATACGCCTATGGCTCCTACGGCGCCAGTATGTCGCCCTCTTTCAACAGTAATGTCATCAGCCTGCTCGACCGTGGTTTTATTTACGCCATTGCGCATGTGCGGGGCGGACAGGAAATGGGCCGCCAGTGGTACGACCAGGGACATATGTTTCATAAGAAGAACACCTTTTATGATTTTATCGATTGCGGTGAATTTTTGATCAAAGAGAATTATACCACTAAGGAACACCTGTATGCCAATGGCGGCAGCGCCGGCGGTTTATTGATGGGCGCCATTGTGAACCTGCGCCCCGATCTCTGGCATGGGGTAATAGCCGATGTACCGTTTGTAGATGTTATCACCACAATGAGTGACCCGAGCATCCCCCTTACAACCGGTGAGTACAAAGAATGGGGCAACCCGGCAGAGAAAGAAGAATATCTGTATATGAAATCGTATTCACCTTATGACAATGTAGAAAAGAAAGCCTATCCCAATATGCTGGTAACAACCGGTTTGCACGACTCGCAGGTACAGTATTTTGAACCGGCCAAATGGGTAGCCAAATTACGTGAGCTGAAAACAGATAACAACAAACTGTTCTTCAAGATCAATATGGAAGCCGGCCATGGCGGCGCCTCGGGCCGTTTTGATTATTTAAAAGACAAAGCCTGGCAGTATGCGTTTTTGCTGGCGCTGGAGGGGAAAGTGGAGTGAGCCTTACAGGAACCCCGGCGTTCCCATATCGAGCAGCCATCTAAAGGCCATGCCAGCCATTAACGGCGCAGCATGGCCGCCCCAATTCTAACTTTTACAAACTCACCCGCTGTTTCGTGGCTGCCGATTTATAAATGGCTTCCACAATTCTTATATCACGCAGTCCTTCTTCACCGGGCACCATCATGGGTTTCTTTTGCATGATGCTCAACGCATCATCATCCATTTGCTTTGCCTGTTGAAAAGGTATACTATAAGGATGCTCGATGGTACCGAGCGGACTGGTTATTTTTTGCCCGTTGTAGGCCGAATAAGGCTGAACCTTTATTTCGCCCTTTTCACAGGTGATATTGAGAAAGTTTACATTTTCGCCAAAGCTGGTCTTTATATCGGCCAGTACCCCACCCGGAAATTCAAGGGTGGCGACGGTGGTTTCATCGAGGCCGTTCTTATAGATCTCGGGGCGCGTAGTTGACGTTTGTGCCGAAACGATAGCAACCGGTTCCATATTGGTGCCCAACCGTGCACCCTGTATGGAATAAACACCCATATCGTATAAAACGCCGCCGCCCATTTCTTTTTTCTGTTTCCAGTGATCGGTACGGTTGTCGCGGTACCCTGCTGCGCAATTCACTTTTGTTACTTTACCCAGTTGATTTTCCTTCACGATCTTTCGCCATGCCTGGGTATTGGGCTCATGGTGCAGGCGGTACCCGATGGCCAGAGACCTTTTATTTGCTTTGCAGGCGGTGATCATGGTCTTACATTCCGCTTCGGTCATTGCCATGGGTTTTTCGCACCAGACATGTTTGCCGGCATTGGCGGCCCTTACCACATACTCCTTGTGCATCGATGGCGGCAATACCACATACACCACATCGATATCGGGGTTATTGGCAATGCTGTCGAAGTTCTGGTAGTTGTAAATGTTCCTGTCGGGAATATTGTATTTCTTCTTCCATGCTTCCGCCTTGGCCGGCGTACCGGTTACAATACCCGCGAGGTAACAATGTTTCGTTTGTTGCAATGCCGGCGCCAGCAGGTCGGTACTGTAATAACCCAGTCCAACCAGCGCAATACCCAGCTTGTCTTTGTAAAGGCGCCTGGCGGAGAAAATGGTTTTGGGAGAAAGCAAAATGATACCGCTGCCGGCTGCAATCGTTTTAATTATTTGTCTGCGTGACACAGTGCTCATTGTAACAGGATTTTCAGGTTTTATAATAATGAAACACCATCGATCATATGGCCTGTAGTGAAGTTAACACTTTTTACAGTTACAGGTTACAAGTTCCAGGTTGCAGGGAAAAACATGTAACCCAAACTATATTGGGGCAGGCTTTGTTAGCTGAAACCTGTAACCCTAAAGATGGTCATATTTTTGAATACGGAATATGAAAAATAATATAACTTCCCCGCTGTACATGAAAAGCTATCTTTATATTGTATCCTTGATCATATTCCTTGCCGGCGGCTGCCGGGAAAATACTCGTACAGAAATGCTCATCATCGAAAAAGAATTATTGCTCGACAGTATTCCCTCCGCCTCGGGGCTTGTTATACATGGCGATTCAGCCTGGATCGTAGGCGATGACGCTACCGGCATATACCGGCTTAACCTTTCCAATTACCAACAACAGAAGATCCCGCTGAACGACGTTGCCACTGATGAATACCGGCTGCCCAAATCCATTAAACATGATCTTGAATGCGCCAATCTTATCAGGTACAACAACAAACTATACCTGCTGGCCTTCGGGTCGGGCAGCCTGGCGCCCTACCGGGATAGTATTTTATTACTGAACATGGCCGATACGGCCGACCAGCAAATTATACCCGTTCAACAATTTTACAGGGAACTACGGCAGCTAACAGGCACCGATAGTACACAATGGAATGTAGAAGGTTCCACCGTTGCGGGCGATTCGTTGTTGCTTAGCAACCGGGGAAACAATACAATAATCAGCTGTAACGTCGATTCATTGATGCATTATTTCTTTTTTGCAGGCGCCCCGGTACCGCCCATAACTTATCAGCGGGCTCATTTACCGCAGATTGACGGCAAAGAAGCCCGGCTTTCGGGGTTAAGCACCATCAATGACAACCTTATATTATTCACTGCTTCCGTTGAAGATACGCCCGACTGGATAACGGACGGCCCCATCTCAGGCAGCTTTATAGGCATCTATTCAATGAAAGAAAATAAAGTGATAGCCAGTCATCTGTTAAGGGATAAACAGGGCGCAGTGCTGAAAGAAAAAATAGAATCGATAGATATTGTAAGCAAACAGGGAGGAACAATTACCTGTATTGCCGTAGCCGACAATGACAATGGCACGTCAAAACTTTTCCGTCTACAACTGATCAGTTCAGAAATAAAGAATTAGGTCATACCCTGAGCCTTGTGCCATTAGTGTTGAGATTCGAAAATGAGGTGTATTCCATTAGCACAACTTGTCCCGCGCTGCGGAATTAGCACATTAGCGCATTAGCAAATTATTACTGGCATCCTACATTTCCATTTTATCGTTGTAAATGCCGGGTATGCGCCATTTGAACCGAACGGCCAGAATACGCACCAGGAATACGATAGCCATAATTACCACATCGAGCCAGTTCTTGTTGAAATCGAGTTTTAATAAAAGAAAATAGATCAGTCCGCCAAGGATACAGGCTGTAGCATACACTTCCTTTCTGAAAATAAGTGGAATATTATTGAGAAGGATATCCCGGATCACCCCGCCAAAACAACCGCTGATGGTGCCAATGGCAATGCATATACCCGGACTAAACCCGAAGATTATTCCTTTTTGTATACCCAGTACGGTGAAGAAGCCCAGCCCCAGCGAATCGAAAACAAACAGCGTTTGCTGAAAGTTGCCGATGATCTTTCTGAACAGAATGGCAGCTACCGCGCTTACGAGGATCAAAAGCGGCGTTGTAACGCTCCGCATCCAGCTAACCGGCAGATCGCCGATCAGCATATCCCGTAACGTTCCCCCGCCTATTGCTGTAATAAAGGCTATGATCAGGATCCCGAAAAGATCGAGCTTTTTTTGAATAGCGGCAAATACGCCCGAGATGGCGAAGGTTATAGTGCCCAGGATGTCGATGAGGCTGAGCAGTTCTTCTTTCATACAGTTTAAGTTCCTGTAAATATAGGGATTGTAGGTTGATGAGTTGACTTGTTAACGAGTTAACGAGTTGACTTGTTAGCGTAGCCGGGATCATCACATCATCAAATTATCTCAACCCGCTGCCCGCTCTCCATAGCCTTATAAATAGCCTGTAAGATCTTTACATCCTGCCGCCCCATTTCACCCGGTACCGGTGTAGGCCGTTTATTTTTTATTGCATCCGCAAAATCATCCATTTGTTTAGCCTGCTGGTTAACCTGCGGAAAATCCATTTTCCCTTTGGAGGTTTCTCCCTTTATGCCCCTGTACTCATAGGCGGGCCCGCAGGATGGCAGCATGGAAGCGCTTCCTAATGCGAGGGTAGCCAGCGATACATTATGGATGAATTTTCTTCTCGAATAAGGTGATAAGGCGAAGTGCGTGAAGCTTTACTCATAAATAGGTATTAGGCCATTATTCCCATAATTATTATACCACACAATAACCGCTCAGGAATAAATTTTGCGTCGCCGGCCGCCTGTCACCAATACATATATTCAAAATATTACCCAAATTTGCGCTACGACCTTTAACAATAACACTATGAACATTTATCAGCAACAGATAGCGTTACCGGAAAAACCACGAGGCTTTCATTTAATAACAGGGGAAGTGGTGCGGGCATTGCCGGAAATGGCCGGTATCAGTACCGGCTTTTTACAGGTGTTTATTCAGCATACTTCCGCATCGCTTACCATCAATGAAAATGCCGATCCCACCGTTCGAATGGACTTTGAAATGTTCTTCAATAAAACGGTGAGGGAAAACGACCCCGATTATAAGCACGATTATGAAGGCGCCGATGATATGCCCGCGCACCTGAAAGCCTCCATGCTGGGTTGCTCCGTGCTCATTCCCATTCGTAAAGGCCGGCTGGCCCTTGGTACCTGGCAGGGCATTTATTTATGCGAGCACCGCGACCACGGCGGATCACGATCGCTGGTGATCACCGCCTGGGGGCAATAAACTGCCTGTTTTTTATCCATTTATCCGCTTTTATTGTCCGGGCTGTTCAGATCTCGATTTTTTATAGCAACTTATAGCCTCAAAGCCTGCACATATGAAAAAGATCAGTTCAGCATTCCTGTTCATCCTGGCATTTTATACCGGGTTTACCCAGCCGGCGAAAGAGAACGGGCGGTTACAGGTATCGGGGTTACACCTCGTCAATGAAAAAGGGCAGCCAGTGGTTTTGCGCGGCATGAGTTATGGCTGGCATAACTGGTGGCCGCGTTTTTATAATGCCGGAACCGTAAGCTGGCTGAAAAAAGACTGGGGTTGTAACGTTGTGCGGGCAGCCATGGGCGTTGAACCGGAGCACGGCTATATAAATAAGCCCCACTGGTCGAAGGAAAAAATAAAAGCGGTGATCGACGCCGCCATTAAAGAAGGCATTTATGTTATAGTCGACTGGCACAGTCATAACATCAGGCAAAAAGAAGCGCAGCAGTTCTTCACCGAAATAGCCACCACCTACGGCAAACATCCCAATATCATTTACGAGATCTTCAACGAGCCCGAGCAGCAGTCGTGGGCCGATGTAAAAGCCTACTCCATCGAACTCATAAAAACCATCAGGGCCATTGACCCCGATAATGTAATTCTTGTTGGCTCACCCCATTGGGACCAGGATATTCACCTCGCGGCCGATGACCCCATAACAGGATATACCAATTTAATGTATACGCTTCACTTTTATGCGGCAACGCATAAACAGCCTTTGCGCGACAGGGGCGATTATGCGCTAAAAAAAGGATTGCCCATATTTATTTCGGAATCGGCCGGGATGGAATCTACCGGTAATGGCCCGTTGAACGAAACAGAATGGAACGCATGGATAACATGGGCAGAGAACAATAAGATCAGCTGGATCACCTGGTCGGTATCGGATAAAAACGAAACCTGCTCCGTATTATTACCTACCGCTTCGGATTCCGGTAACTGGAAAACGAGCGACCTGAAACAATCGGGAATAAAAGCACGGGCGCTTATCAGAAAACATAACGGTTTAAAATAATAAGAACACCTATTTATTTATTCACAAGTTAAAATTGGTAAACTCCCATTCCAATTAAGTATATACTTTTGTCTCCCCTTTAGTTACATTTTCATTTTCCCCTATTAATCACTAAGCTCCCTGCACTGTCTTACCTTCTTCATTTTTTTCGAAGCGCCGCTTCGGGTGAATTGTCATTTCTCTAATGCAAATAAACCACAAGAATGAAACATTTATTATCGAAACCGGCTATCCTTTTCCTTAGCCTTTTCAGCGTGGTGCTAACCTACGCACAAACACCAGTGTCGCAAAACGGACAATTGAGCGTTAACGGCACAAAACTTGTCAACCAGAACGGTTATCCCATTCAGTTACGGGGCATGAGCTCCCATGGTATTCAATGGTTCAGCCAGTGTTTAACCGATGCCTCGCTCGATGCGGTGGCCAATGACTGGAAGGCGGACATCTTCCGTATTTCGATGTACATCCAGGAAGGGGGATATGAAACCAATCCCACCTATTACACCAACCTGGTAAAAACACTCGTGAACAAAGTAACGGCCCGCGGTATGTATGCATTGATCGATTTCCACATGCTTACACCCGGCGACCCCAATTTCAACACCAGCCGCGCCATCACGTTCTTTACCGAAATGGCCAACACCTTCAAGAACAACAACAACATCCTGTACGAGATCTGTAATGAGCCCAACGGCAATGTAAGCTGGGCAAGCATTAAGAACTATGCCAACCAGGTGATCCCGGCTATCAGGAATATCGACAACGATGCGCCTATAATCGTAGGCACAAGAGCATGGTCGTCACTGGGCCTGTCGGAAGGCAGCAGCGCACAGGAGATCGTCAACAGTCCGCTTACCTTCCCCAACATCCTGTACACGTTTCATTTTTATGCCAAAAGTCATGGCGAATCGTACCTGAACCACCTCGAATGGGCTGCAGACCGCCTGCCCATCTTCGTTACCGAGTTCGGTACGCAGGAAGCTTCAGGCGATGGCCCCAACGACTTTAACATGTCGCAACGGTACATCAACCTCATGCGTACAAAAAAGATCAGTTGGGTAAACTGGAACTACAGCGATGATTTCAGAACCGGTGCTGTATGGACAACCGGTACCTGCGGTGGTACCAACTGGACAACGGGCCGACTGAAAGAAGCGGGTGCATGGATCCGCAATAATATCCTTAGCCCCGCCGATGATTTTGGCGGCACACCGGCACCGCAGAACATCGCTCTCAATAAAAATGTTACTGTTACGTCAATTGAAGACAACACACTGACAGGGCCAAACGCCGTCGACGGCAATGGTTCAACCCGTTGGGCAAGTGCAGAGGGTATCGATCCGCAAACGATCACGGTTGACCTTGGCGCTGCTTATAACATCAACCGCATTCGCATCAACTGGGAAGCCGCTTATGGCAAAAACTTCCTGGTTCAGGTTTCAAACGACAACAGCAACTGGAGCACCGTGCGGGATGTTCAAAACAATACTTCCGTAACCAATGACTATACAGGTTTAGCTGCCACTGGCCGCTATGTGCGTATTCATGGTACAGCCCGCGGCACTACCTACGGTTATTCGATCTATGAACTGGAAGTATATGGCACACAGGTTAGCGGACCCGTAAACATTGCTTTGAACAAAAATGTAACCGTATCTTCTGTTGAAGAGGCCGGGTTTGAAGGTCAATATGCAGTTGATGGAAACAGCACCACCCGCTGGTCGGCCACCCTGTATGCAGATCCGCAAACGATTTCCGTTGATCTTGGCGCCAATTACAATATTTCGCAGATAAAGATCAACTGGGAAGCTGCGTATGGTAAAGATTTCCTGGTACAGGTATCAACCGACAACAGCAACTGGAACACCGTAAGAAACATTACCGGCAATACTTCACTCACGAATGATTATACAGGTTTAACCGCAACAGGAAGATATGTGCGGATCCATGGTACCGCCCGCGGTTCCATCTATGGTTATTCAATTTATGAACTGGAAGTATATGGTACGCCAGCAGGCGCGCGTTTGGAAACAACCACGCCGGCCGCTGCTGTAAGCAATGAACAACTGATCAGCGTGTACCCGGTTCCGGCACATGACCAGGTTACAATCTCAATTCCCGGTAACCGTCAAAAAAGCCAGATCATCGTAAGCGACATCAATGGAAAGAAATATTCAGTGGCAAATGCTACCGGTAATTTACACACCCTGAACATAAGCAAATATCCTGCTGGTATGTATGTGATACAGATCATCAATGGCGATAAGAAAACGATCAAAAAGATCCTGAAGAAGTAATACCTTTTATAGTTCGCCCAACCCGGTTTTCAGAAGACCGGCTTAGGTTGCCAACCACGCCCGGGCGTGGTTGGCTTTTTTGTTTAAAGCATCCGGGAAACTATTCCACCCAATGTTTTCAATTTCTGCCGCAGTTCATCCGTCCAGTATAACCCTATCGACAACCGCATGCAGTTTTCGAACTGGTTTTGCAGCGTATACATTCTGCCGGGTGAAATGCCTATTTTTTGTTTGATGGCCCGGTCGAACAGGTCGGCGGTATTTACTTTTTTATTGAATTCCACCCAGGCGGCAAGACCGCCCTGTGGACGGCTTATTCTGGTGTCGGCCGGAAAATACTCAGCTATGGCGTCTACGGCATACTGGTAATTCTGCTGCAAGGTTAGCCGCAGTTTGCGCAGATGGGTATCGTACCTGCCGCTTTTTAAAAAATTAGCCACCGCCTCATTATTTACGGTTGAAGAGGATATGGCATGAACCCATTTTAGTTTCAGGATCCGGTCTTTGTATTTACCCGGGGCTACCCAGCCTACTCTATAGCCCGGTGCAAGCGTTTTCGAAAAAGAACTGCACAACAACACATTTCCTTCCCTATCGAACGACTTGCAGCATTTAGGGCGCTGCCCGGTAAAGTACAGGTCGCCATAAATATCGTCTTCAATAAGCGGAATGCCATGTTTTGCCAGCAGCCTAACTACTTCCTTTTTATTTTCTTCGGGCATTAAACTGCCCAGCGGGGTATTGAAATTGGGCACCAGCAAACAGAGATCGATCTTATTGATCACTTTCTTCAACGCATCTACCTCTATACCGGTTGTAGGGTGGGTAGGCAGTTCAAGCACTTTCAGGCCGAGGCTGACGGCCAACTGTAAACTACCGGGGTAACAGGGGCTTTCCATGGCAATGGTATCGCCCGGTTTTCCCAATGCCATCATACAAAAAGACAAAGCATTCATACCGCCGGCGGTAGTGATGAGGTCCTCTTCCCGCAGGCTTCCACCCCAGCCTATGGAACGGGCAGCGACCAGGCGGCGTAAATTTTCATTTCCCGGAATGCTTTCATATTCCGTACCGCTCCCTTTCAGTTGCCGCGTGGCATGCATCAGTTCTTTATTCAGTTTCGCAATCGGCAGCAGTTCTTTGGCCAATACGCCAATAGACAGAAACGTAACCTCGCCTTTCCGCATGGAACCATACACTTTCCGTATCAGTTCATCGGGTTCCTTACCGCTTGTTCGTAAAGGTTTGCTTACCTCGGGCAATGCAGGCTTCCGATGCAACAAGCGGCTAACAAAATAACCCGATTGCGGTTTTGACTCAATCAATGACTGCGCTTCCAGTTCGAGGAATATTCTTTTAGCCGTGTTCATGCTGATGCCATGCTCCTGGCATAACATGCGCACCGAAGGCAGGCGGTCGCCGGCTTTCAGTACTTCGTTCCTGATAAGACCGGCAATATTGTTCGAGATCTCCACATAAAGAAAATCGTTCTTCATTTGTTAAAGGTCAGTTTTTTTGTATTTCAATTATCACATTACTGAATTATTACATTATCACATTAATTAACTGTGTCCATAAAAATACACAAAACTGAGACTGTGATTATTCAATACCTGCCGGTAATTTTGTGGTATCATTCAAAAACAAAACAACATGTCAACCATAGTTATCAAAACAGGCAAAGAGCAGATGGATGTTAAAACAATACACCGTTTTTTAAGTGAAGAATCCTATTGGGCCAAAGGCATTTCCTATGCGTTTGTAGATAATTCGCTGACTCATTCATTTTGTGTTGGCGCCTTTATCGGTGACAAACAGGTGGGCTTTGGAAGGGTGGTTACCGATTATTATACATTTGCCTGGTTTGCCGATTTTTTTGTGCTGCCCGAACACCAGGGCAAAGGCGTTGCCAAAAAGATGTTATCATACATTCTTGAGCAGGCCTGGAGCAAACGATTGAGAAGAAAAATGCTGGGAACAAGAGATGCGCATACATTGTACCGGCAGTTTCAGTTTAAGGATGTGGTAAATTCTTCAACTATAATGGAGATCAGTAATCCTACCGTGCATCTGGAGTATGTCGGCTAGTTGGCGAGTTGACAGGTTAACGAGTTAACGGGCGGGGTTAAACCGTACAATGATTGTATCATTAACGTACAATACATATTACAAATGCTGCTTTTCGAACTGGTAATCAGTCTGTTTAAAGAATGGCATGCTCTTTAAGGCATAAGATGACCATTCTATAATCATAAAAGCGAACCTTTCATGATCAGCAGCTTCTTCCATATTGCCATCCGGAACATTCGCCGTCATTTCAGTTATTCGTTATTGAATATCCTGGGACTAACCCTGGGAATTGCCACCAGCATCATTATTTTCCTGGTAGTGCGCAATGAACTTAGTTATGACCAGTATCATCAGCAAGCCAACCGCATCTGGCGGGTGACCCTGAATGCCCTCGATTTCAATCCCAGCGTATCGATGGCCATTACACCTGCATTGCGAACCGATTATCCCCAACTGGAGGTAACCCAGGTTTGGCGGCAGTCCGGGGGCATATTAAAATTCGGCGATAAGCAATTCAATGAAAAAGGAGGTTACTGTTATGTAGATGATCATTTCATGAACGTGTTCGATCACCAGTGGCTGGCGGGCGACAAGCATACTGCACTTTCTGTTCCCAATACCATCGTGCTGACCGAGGGTATGGCCCGTAAATATTTTGGTAAAGAAGATGCCATGGGCAAGGTTTTGAAGCTGGACGGTTATTATGATCTAACAGTGACAGGTATTGTCAAAGAACCGCCGCCCAACACACACCTGCCTTTCCAATTCCTGGTTTCTTTCGAAACGGTTCGCAAAGAAGTAAATCCTGACCGGTTACCATTTTATGCCATCCAGGGCGCCTTTACCTATTTTGCTGCGCCCGAAAATTTCGATATTAAAAAGTTGCAGGCGCAGATGCCAGAATTCATAACCCGGCATTGGGGAAAAGAGCTGGCCAAAGAAGCAAAACTGCCACTACAACCACTTCGTGAAATACATTACGATACGCGTTACCTGCACAGCAGTGAAATGCCCACGGTTTCAAAAGAAACCTATTGGTCGCTCGGCGCTATTGGTTTGCTTATACTGTTGATTGCAGCCATCAATTTCATCAACCTTTCCACAGCGCAAGCCATAAAACGCGCAAAAGAAGTAGGTGTACGAAAAGTATTGGGTGCACATCGTTTTCAACTCGTACGCCAGTTCCTGGCTGAAACCACCATTATGGTATTACTGGCATTGTTGATGGGCGTAGTGGCTGCCGCATTGTTCCTGTCCAATGCGGCCGGTTTGCTGGAATTAAAAATAAATGCATCTGCACTGCTCGAGCCGCAGGTAATGTTGTTCATTGCTGCCGTTACCATTGGGTTAATACTGATAGCCGGGCTGTACCCCGCCTTTGTGCAATCGGCCTTCAACCCGGTCACCGCATTTAAAAATATGAAAGTACCCGTTGTGCGCGGGTTCTCCTTACGAAAAAGCCTCGTTGTTGTACAATTCATTATTTCGCAGGTACTCATCATCGGCACACTGGTTGTGGCTTACCAGATGGACTTCTTCAAAAACCGCGACCTTGGTTTTAAAAAAGATGCGATCGTTTCCTTCTTTGAACCGGACCATAAAAAGCGGGATGCTTTCCGGCAACAACTGCTGAATATACCCGGTGTAACGGCTGCTGCATTTTCATCGGGCGAGCCCGGCGCCTTTAGTAATTGGGCGCCATTCTCTGCACCCGACCGTGGCCTCGCCAAAGATGATGTAACAGAAATAAAATTCATCGATGAACACTATATGGAGGTGTTCGGCATCACGCTGCTGGCCGGCCAAAAGATCAGCAAGAAACCCGATAACGACACCCTGCATAAGGTGATGGTGAATGAAACGCTTATTCATAAACTGGGCATACGGCAACCTGAGCAGGCAATAGGCGTTCGTTTTAAAGGAGCGGGCAAAATGGTAACTATTACCGGTGTTGTAAAAGATTTTCAAAGCGAATCAAAACATAAGGCCAGGAGACCCTGTATCATCAATTACAGGAGCGGGCGCTTTTTCAGGATAAGTGCATCATTGCAACCGGCTGCCATGGCCCAAACCATGCGCCAGATAGAAAAATTGTGGACGGCCATGAACCCACGGGATATGTTCACCTATGAATTTCTCGACGATCATATTGCCGGCTTTTACCGGCAGGAACAAAAACTTTATACCGCCTTCCGCATGTTTACCGGCATTGCCATTCTTATTGGTTGTTTAGGTTTATACGGACTGATCTCTTTTGCCACCATCCAGCGTACCAAAGAGGTGAGCATTCGCAAGGTATTGGGCGCACCGCTCGCAAGTATCGTTTACCTGTTCTCGCGGGAGTTTATCTGGCTTATATTCATTGCCTTCCTGGTAGCGGCGCCATTGTCGTATTTCGCCATGCATAGCTGGCTGCAAAATTTCGCTTATCACATAAACATAAGCGCCGGCATTTTTATTGCGGCCATTACAGCTTCACTTGTCATTGCCGCATTGACCATTGCCTCGCAAACCATAAAAGCCGCCAGGGCCAACCCGGTGAAAGCGTTGAAGAGTGAGTGAGGTTGGTAAGTTTTAAGCAAAAAATAACTACGAGGTGCCTCAGCGATGCAGCCTCGTTTTATATACGCCCGCCGCAACAGGCAGCATCAATTCTCCTTTGGAAATTTATGATAATTGATGGGCCGTTCCTGCGTCCTCTTCACACACACAATTCAACCCTGGTTTTAAACAATTCATACAGCCAAAACCACAACCGGACTTCCTGCCACGCTACAACGGGTATTTGGAAGTAACTTGTATCCGCAGCGGGAAGTATGAAATGGAAACTACCTCAATATAGTGGCAGGGATTACCTGGTGATGTCGTTTTTTGTTGGCCCCTTTACCATCGGCGTCAACAGTCTTATGTTGGGCGTCCTTTACTTTACCGATTACAGGGTATTCCTTACCGCAACAGCTGCTGCCGCCCTTATTTATGCAACCGGTTTTACCACCTGCAGTGCTGTGGGCGTTTTCTTAAAACGTTTTTTTAAAGGCGAAGAAGGGATCGGCCTTCGATTACTGGTAATGGTTTTTCTGTTCCTTATCATAATCGTTCTGTTCCTCGAGCTGTTGTTCCATGGCTATAAATACATTCCCTTTTTTCAATACACCTTCAACAAAACAGCCTTTGTATGGAGCCTGTTGGGTACCGGCATCAGCGCCATCTTTATCACCTTTCTGCTGGAAGGCATTGCCCGGTATGAGATCTGGAAGAATAAAATGAAAGAGAGTGAACAGTTGAGCAGGGCCAACCGCCAGAGCCGTTTACAGGGTTTGAAAAGCCAGGTGAACCCACACTTCCTGTTCAACAGCCTGAACTCGCTCAGCAGCCTTATACATGAAGATGAAGAGAAAGCTGAAAAGTTCCTCGATGAAATGAGCAAAGTTTACCGGTACATGCTGCGCAATGACGATGACGAACTGGTAATGCTTATCACGGAACTGAATTTCGTTCGCTCCTATTACTACCTGTTGAAAACAAGGTACGGCGATGGTTTGCAAATTACGATCAATATCAGTGCGGCAGATTACGACAAATGGCTGCCGCCGCTTACGTTGCAAACCATTATCGAAAATGCCTTTACCCAGAATGTAATGACCAAAGACCAGCCGTTGCACATTCAGATCGCAAAATCAGCGGATGGCATTGTAGTGTGCAACAATGTACAACCGAAACTGATCAGCCAGAAAACCGATATAGAATCGGGGATCGATAACCTGGTAACCCGCTATTCCCTGCTGCATCAGTCGCACATCGTTATAGAAGATAGCAGTACCGAACGCATAATTCACCTGCCGTTGTTTACCTGCAAAACGGGAGGCTGCGCATGAGATTACGGGCAATCCCCAAACTAAAGGTGTACTCCTTTCTGTTCTCCATGCCCATCATTGATATTGCGGTGAACCAGATCCTGTACAAAGAACGATTGTGGTGGGATTGGCGGATCTGGGTCTTTTCGTTTCCCCTCATTTTTGTGCTGGGCTTTTTTGCCTGGTACACGCGCATTTCCATTTCGGCCAAAGCAGAAAAGAAATATCCCGATCTGAACCAGACATTGAAACGGATGCGCTACAAAATGCTGATCTGCTGTATATCGATGGCGGGCACGGTATTGGTAATCATTACAATTTACAGCCTGCTTCATATTGAAGGGTATACATTCAATCTTACCGATGTATGGCAGGGAGCGGTGTTATCGCTTTGTGTGAATATCGTTTTTGAAACGTTGTACGACGCCGATTATGCCATCACAAAATACAAGGAGGTGGAAGAAGAAAAAGAAATGCTGCGGCAGCTGTCGTTCCGCGAAGAATTCGACTCGCTCAAAAACCAGGTGAACCCGCATTTCCTCTTCAATTGCTTCAATACGCTTTCATCGCTTATCCGCGAAGACAAAGACACCGCCGATCTGTTCCTGAACGAACTGAGCAAAGTATACAGGTACCTGCTGAAGAACAATGAAGAAGGGCTGAGCACCCTGGCCAACGAGATCCGTTTTGTGCACTCCTACTTCAGGCTGCTGCAAACGCGTTATGGCGAAGCCATCAAACTGCGGGTAACCACCGTTCCGCGGTATGACGCCTTCCTTTTACCATCCCTTACATTGCAACTGCTTATTGAAAATGCCGTAAAACACAATATCCTTGCCCGGTCAACGCCTCTTGAAATAGAGATCTATACCCGCGATGATCTACAACTGGTAGTACGGAATAACCTGCAACGCCGCACCGCAAAAGTACCCGGCACCAGGATCGGGCTGCGCAACATTCGCATGAAATATGAACTGCTGCAACAGGATGGTTTTGCCATTATACAGGATGAAAGCAGTTTTATGGTAACACTGCCCCTGCTGCCGCCGCAACCGGCCGACGAAAGAACGCTGGGATTAACCAAATAAACAGGGATCAGTATCTTGCAGCCTGTATGGCAAACAAAATACCACAATTATCAGGCAGGTTTGGGGTTGACTGGTTCATTCTCTCCATCATAGGGGTGATTATTCTCGCAGCGCAGTTTCCCGGTCCGGGTATTGCAGAAGGGCCATTTTCCATATCGTGGCTGGCCAATATCGGCGTTTCGCTCATCTTCTTTTTTTATGGATTAAAGCTGAACAGAAATAAACTGGCGGCAGGTTTAAGCAACTGGCGGTTGCACATACTGGTGCAGACGTGTACCTTTATCCTGTTCCCGTTATTGCTGTTATTGTTGAAACCTTTATTCAACAGCGGGGAAACACAGGTTTTGTGGTTAGGCGGTTTTTTCCTGGCGGCATTGCCTTCGACCGTTTCTTCATCGGTAGTGATGGTATCCATTGCACATGGCAATATCCCCGGCGCTATTTTCAATGCCAGCATTTCGAGCCTGATGGGCATTTTTATAACGCCCGCATGGATGGCGCTGGTAACCGGCGGCAATAACAACCCTATCGACATGAGCGATGTGGTTAAGAAATTACTGTTGCAGATCTTATTACCGGTAGCGGTGGGATTGTTACTGAACCCTACCCGTTTGGGTAAGATTGCGGAGAAGTACAACAAACAATTAAAATACTTCGATCAACTGACCATACTCGCTATCGTATACACGGCATTCAGCGATTCGTTCGATCAGCACATGTTCAGCACACTTGGCATAACGGAGTTGTTGTTACTGGGCGCCTGTTTGCTGGGATTGCTCTTCGTTGCCTATTTTCTTATTGGAAGTATTGCGAGGTTATTACATTTCAACCGCGAGGATACCATCACGGCCACATTCTGCGGTTCAAAGAAATCATTGATCCATGGAACGGTAATGGCAAAGGTGATCTTTATGGGCAGTCCGCTCATGGGCATACTGCTACTTCCAATAATGTTGTACCATGCCTTGCAGCTGATTGCGGTAAGCATTATAGCGCAAGGCATGGCACGTAAATATCAAATGGGATAGAATAATATTAAGCAATCTGGGGAACAGCGGCTTTTTTCTCTCTTAATTCGCTGATGAAGCCGATCAGGACCAATAAACCGAGAATGGCCCAGCCGATACCCCAGTATAATCCGCTTTTAGAACTGTTCTTTTCTTTTTCGCTCGACAATTTACCTGCAGGATTTACACAGCTAACAGAGGGGTTGCCTTTCAGGTAGTACACTTCCAGGTTTCGCGTGGTTGGCAACTGTGAAAAAGTGTGTTCACCGGTATACGATCTGCCATCGACCTTGTAGTCGTATTTAAACTCATAGGTCTTCACAGGTACTTTCATCACCTTGATGGTTATTTCCCTGTACTCATCATGCAGTTGGGCTGTGACTTTTGAATTGTCGGCCAGCATAGATTCGTACCGGTCGATGGCGTCTTTGTCGCCACCTTTCATATAATCTGAGAAACAGCCTTTTGACAGGAAACCACAGACGAGGATCGCAATAACTGCGGAGATTTTGTTTTTCATTTGATAGGGTCGGTTAAGATTGGAAGAACGGCAGAGAGGTTGATTTATTATCAGGCTGAGTAAATTTTCCGTATTATATAAACGCATTTCCCGATAGCGTAATTATTACAGTTATTCTTCAAATTAGTTTTGCCGCCGAAACCAAAACGCTTAGGCCATTTAGTTTCAACTGTTAATAATCATTCACAAGCAACTCACTACCACTATGACGCGTTTTCAAAAGCAATACAGTAACCGGTTCGCTGCTGTATTCAGTGTTTTTTTGTGTCTTTTTCTTTCCATGGCCCTTTCTGCCCAGGTAAACACGTCGAAAGGCGTTATCTCGGGCCAGGTCTTCACCGTAGATGATGAACCAGCGGAAGCAGTAGCTGTAAAAATTACCGGTACCGTAGAGAAACTAACCCTTACTTCTGAAACAGGATTTTACATTTTCAAAAACCTGCCTGCCGGTACTTATCATGTCGATATTTCAGTAAAAGGTTACAAAACGATCGACACAACAGTAACAATTTCAGAAAATGGCAAACAGCATATTTCCTTCAAACTGGAATTATCCGATGCCCAATTGGAAAAAGTGATCGTAAACTCCAGCGGCCGATATAAAGTTGACCGTGGCTCTTCATCCCTCCGTTTACCGGGTACAATACTGGAAACGCCGCAGAATATACAGGTGATCAGCAAACGCACCCTCGCCGATCAGCAAACATTCGATATTGTTGACGGTATTACCCGCAACGTAAGCGGTGTATCGCGGATGGGTCACTGGGATAACCAGTATGCCAACATTCGTATGCGCGGCTCAAAGATCCCCGCATTTCGTAATGGAATGAACATTGAAGCCAGTTGGGGACCTACCGCTGAAGACGCTTCGATGATCGAGAACATCGAATTCGTAAAAGGTCCGGCCGGTTTTATGCTGGCTGCCGGTGAGCCCGGCGGTTTTTATAATGTAGTAACCAAAAAGCCTACCGGCCGTAGTCACCAGATGGTGAGCCTGAGCGCCGGAAGTTTCAGCACATACCGCGCCGCCGTTGACCTCGATGGCAAACTCACCAAAGATGGCCGTTTGTTGTACCGCCTCAACCTGGCTGGTCAGCAAAAAGACTATCACACCAAATTCAACTTCAATAACCGCGTAGTGATTGCGCCGGTAATTAAATACCAGATCGACGATAAAACCTCCGTTACTTTCGAATACAGTTACCAGGCAATTAAATACCTCGCCAACGGCAACTACATGTTCAGCAAGGTAAAACTGGCCGATGAAAACGTAAAGAACGATTTCTTTTACGCCGATCCTTCTTTACCGCCAAATAAGATCAGGGACCATAGCGTATACGTCTACCTCGATCACCAGATCAATGACCGCTGGAAAGCACATGCGCAGGTTGCCTATTTCAACTTCGCCATGGTATCGGGCAGTATGTGGCCTTCCAGCCTCGACTCAGCAGGTAACATGACCCGTTATTACAATATCGGCGATGAAGCCGGTGAAAACCGCTTTGCGCAGTTTTCGTTCAGCGGCGAAGAATATACCGGCAGCATCCGGCACCGCATTCTCGCCGGCGGCGACTTCGGTAATAAAAAATTCTGGGGCGATTTCCGCTCAGGCAACCCCAATGTTCGTTTTGCCGGCGGAAGAGTATTTAACATCTACGATCCCATCTACGGGTTACCCATGGATTCTATCCCCGTGTTCGACCGCTCTAAAAGCATTCGCACCCGCGCCGGTTCTACCGCCTACGCTACTTATACCAATTACGGCTCTGCCTATGTGCAGGATGAACTTGGTTTCTTCGACAGCAAATTACGTGTGTCGCTCGGCCTGCGTTTCACTTATGCCGAAACCGTTGGTAAAACAAAAGCTGCCGATGTAAAAAACCAGGTATGGTCGCCCCGCGCCGGTATCAGCTATTCAATCGATAAACAAACCTCAGTATATGCGTTGTACGACCAGTCGTTTGTGCCTGTATCCGGTACCGACTTCTTCGGCAATGCGTTCAAACCAATCAAAGGAAACGACATCGAGTTCGGTGTGAAGAAAGAATGGTTCGGCGGCCGTTGGGCAAGCGGTGTGAGCGTTTACCAGATCGACCGGGTAAACTCACTTACCCCCGATACCGATCCTTCTCACGTGAACGGTACCACTACCTTCCAGGTACAACTAGGCGAAACCCGTACAAAAGGAGTTGAAGTTGATCTGAATGGTGAAGTGGTAAAAGGCCTGAACCTGATCCTGAACTACGCCTTTACCGACTCAAAGATCACCAAAGAATCACCCAACCAGTCAACCAAAACAGTTGGAAACGTTACTCCAAATACAAATGCCCATATCACCAATGGCTGGCTTACCTACCGTTTCAGCACTGGCGCCCTCAGCGGTGTTGGCGTAAATGGCGGTATTCAGTGGCTTGCCGAGCGCTATGTGGGTACTACCCAAACAGCGAACATGCCCAATTATTTCCGTGCCGATGGTGGTATTTCTTACCAAAGAAGCAGATTCAGTATTGCGATGCTGGTGAACAACCTGCTCGATAACCGGAAATTATTGACAGCAGCCACGCTTGCTACTTCTTCGGCCAATACTAATTTCTATACGTATATAGTAGAAGCCCGCCGTAACATGAGAATGACCTTCACCTATAAATTCTAGCCATATACAGCAACATGAGCAACCAATCGACTCCCATGGCAGCAAAGAGCAATGCGCGTAAAAAAAGCGGCAAAAGCCCGTTTCGCAGAATTAACGACTGGTTGCACCTGTGGCTGGGTCTGGCTTCCGGACTGATCGTTTTCATTCTCGGCTTTACCGGCTGTATTTATTGTTTTCAAAAAGAGATCACCAGCCTTACACAACCTTATCAGTTTGTAAAAACAGAAGACAAACCCTATATAACTCCTTCCGCGCTTAAAAAGATCGCCGAACAGCAACAGTTCGGCGATAAAGCCGGAAAGCCAGGTTCGGTAATCAATGGGATCCAGTATCCCGGCCGCGGTAAAGCGGCCATTGCTTCGTACCGCGACAAAAAAACGGGATTCATGATGATCTACATGAACCCCTATTCCGGCGAAATACTAAAAGTAAAAGAGCTGGAAAAAGATTTCTTCCGCATCATACTTGCAGGTCACTTTAACCTATGGCTGCCACGCCCGGTAGGCCAGCAGATCATCTGCTGGGCAACAGGCATTTTTGTAATACTGATGATCAGCGGGCTGATCATGTGGTGGCCAAAGAACCTGCGAAAGGCCAATATCGACAAGAGCTTTAAAATTAAATGGAAGGCTTCTTTTAAACGCGTGAACTACGACCTGCACAATGTGCTGGGATTTTATGTGCTCATTGCCGCACTCATAATTGCCATTACCGGTTTGTATTTCGGTTGGAAGTGGGTGCCCAAAACCATTTACCGGGTAGCTTCGGGTGGTAAAACAATGCCCGAAAGAAGAGGCCATGTGTTTTCAGACACAACAAATATTCCACCGCAAACAGCGCTGTATGCGCCTGAAGACCGGGTATGGGCTAACCTGAACCACGAATACAAGGGAAGTGGCAGCCTGTTCATCACATTTCCGCAAAAACAAAGTGATGCCATCACTACTACTTACAATCCCGGTGAAGGAACATTCTACAAAAGCCATACGCGTTACTTCGACCAGTATACGACGGAGGAGATAAAAGGCAAAACACTGTTCAGCAAAAAATATGAAGAATCAAGCGGGGCCGACAAACTGGTTCGCATGAACTATGATATTCATGTTGGCGCAATTGGCGGTTTTGCCGGCAAATGCATTGCCTTCCTGATCAGCCTGATCGCGGGCAGCTTACCCGTTACCGGTTTTATTATCTGGTGGGGAAAGCGGAAAAAAGGCAGGGGGAAAGCCAAATCTAAACAGGCAGCCAGGCTAACGGTGGTTGCCATTCAGGAGGAGGTTAATGTGATAATGTGATAATGGAATACACGTCATTTTGGGGACTCAGGACTAATAGCAGAAAGTATACGGTTCACAGTTCATAGTTCATAGTTCACAGTTCACAGTTTACGGTTCAAGACATAATAAAGGCCGGGGTTATTGCTCCGGCCTTTATTCTTCTACCAACTTTATTCCCGTTTGGGTAAAAATGAGCTTTTTGCTTTTGTATAAATTGCCGGTCGTCATTTTGAAGGTCTTTTTACTCATACCGAAAAAGGAGTAAATATCTTCGGGATCCGACTTATCATTATAAGGAAGATAACCGTTGTTCTCCTTTAGCAATCGCAGTACTTTACCGGCTTCATCTTCCACCCGCTGGTATCCCACTTTTCCAATACCAACATCTATTTTGTTTTCTTCCCTGATATTCTTGATATAGCCTTTCAACCTGTCGCCAACCCCTATCTCCTGGAAGATATCGTTGAAATGCAGTACGCCGGTGTGCAGGTTGTTGATGATAACGGTATAGCCTATGTCGGTACGGCGGTAAACGAGCAGGTCGACCGGTTCCAGCTCCTTCACCGTGAGGTGCTCATTACTTAAAAAGGGTTCTATTTTTTCAGTAGCGGCTACCCGGCCGGTTTGTTCATCGAGGTAAATTTTTACGATGTAATACCCTCCTACCCGCATGCCCATCAGTTGTTTTGATTTGGGCACAAACAGGTCTTTCATAAGGCCCCAATCCATAAAGGCGCCCTGGTTGGTAACGGATACGGCCTGAAGGTTTACGATATCGCCAACAATTCCTATGGGTTGCTGGGTAGTGGCTATCAACCGGTTTTCGGAATCATGATAAACAAACACTTTCAGCATATCGCCTACCTCTACCCCCTGGGGTATAAAGCGCCTGGGCAGCAGCACCACATCTTTATCTTCGCCGAGGTACATTCCAAAATCGAATGCCCTCGCCACGCGTAACGTATTGTATTCCCCAACCTTGATCCTGCTGTTTGCCATTTACCGGTATTTTTTGCAAAGAACGATAAAAAAGGGGAAGCTGACTAAAAATACCTTTTCTACCCCAGGTACTGCCCCATCCAATCATCGAGCCGGCCCTGGTATTTCGCAATTGCCGGCGCCAGCACTATATCTTCTTCATCTATGGCATCGAGGTTAAAATGCTTTTTCAACCAGTTCCTGTACTCTCCTGGGTATTCCGTTGATTCACCGTCTTCGTTTTTATAATAACTGGCGTTCCGGTAAGTCATGGGCTCCGTATCGAGCGTAAGCAGACGTAAAAAGGCCTATTACCGGCCCCGCCGGGTAGTTATGAACAACATCGCTTTTACATACAAAAAAAGCGTCCCGATAAATCGGGACGCCTGAGCAGATTTACGAATCTCTAATCGGTGATTAATTTGATGGTGTGAGCTTCACGTAGCTGGTGGGATGCGATCAACGTCCTGATCATTGACCAACATACCCATTCACCACTTTTCACTCCGCATCAAGCGCTCATCATTTGCGTTCTTCAAATTGGATTTTAATTAGCGGGGACTTGTCCAAAAAGCGTTTCCAGTTTTTTGTTCAGCGTTTCACCGCGCAAACCGGTAGCAACTATGTTACCGGCCGGATCGATCAGAAAACTGGCGGGTACGGCCCTGATGCCATACAGCACCGCCACTTCATTGCTCCAGCCTTTCAGGTCAGAAACCTGGGTCCATGGCAACGCGTCTTTTTCAACGGCTTTCAGCCAGTTATCTTTGTTATTATCGAGCGAAACACTGAGTATATCGAATCCTTTGTTGTTGTATAGCTGGTATTGTTTCAGCAGGTTGGGGTTCTCGGCCCGGCAGGGACCGCACCAGCTTGCCCAGAACTCCACCAATACATAACGCCCCTTATAGGAAGAAAGGGTAACCGATTTTCCATCGGGTGTGCTTTGGGTAAATTCCTGCGCGGGCTTGCCTTCCTCTACTTTACTTAACAGTTCAATGCGTGCAGCGATCTCCTTTCCTACATTTGATTCTTTGATGGAGGCATCGAGCCCATTAAACAACTTTATGCTGTTGCGCAAGGTAATGGTGGTAGTATAGCCCAGTAATTCAAACGCGGAGATATAACTCTTTGGATGCCCGGCAATGTATTCGTGCCTTGCCTTATACTCCC
>CBIHPC010000038.1:0-38148 GCA_966211305.1 uncultured Niastella sp. | reverse complement strand
TCAGAAGTTTTGATCTTACTAACCAGTTCCTTATCAAAAAACAAAGTTTTAATAGCTGATATCATAGTTGTATGTTTTTAAGTTTATTGTTTATCAGGTGAAGCTCGATATCGAATGATAGCACTGATAAAAATCTTTAATGAGGCAAAACAATCAGGTAGTAGCAGTTATATTGACCGGGGGATATATCTTTCTTTTGACAGTACAAAGATACTGCAGTTTTTGGGGCAGCTAAATCAACTCATGGCGGGTTTTATTATCGCAAAGAACGGGCAATCGCTATAAAGCCCTTATTAACAAGGGGTTTCATAAGTATAAGTTGTGATGCCCAACGGAGAGTGGGGGCGCAAAGTCGTAGTATACGGAGAAATAAAAAGAAAGGCAGGCGCATGCCTGCCTTATTATGTGAGTGTTGTTTATGGTTTAGGCGGTTTGGGTGGAATGGTGCCTGTTTCACCGCCGGTATCGCCACCATCACCAGGATCATCCATGATAGTTACCTGTTCACTACCGGTATTTGCATTTGTGTAGTTAGGGACAGGGTTCATTAACGCCCAAAAAAGGGCTACAAAATACGTAAGCATATTTTTATAAGTTTTAATTTTTAAGAAAAAACAACCGGGTGCCGGTGCGTCCGGCTGCAGGTTTACGTAAGAGTAGAAGCGCTTCTTGCCTTAGCAATTTAAAAATAGAATATTCAGATAAATATTTTGCATCTGAAATTAGTTTCGAGGGCTGTTTGCCACAATTTGTTTTTTTATTAACAATAGAACATAAGTGGGTGGCAGAAAGCCAAAGCCCGTAGTTATATCTTTTATCATAACGCAAACCGCCGAACGCCGCCGATTTTCGTATCTTTAACGTATGACGAAAAAAACCTTATCCATTTTCAGCGTATTGCTTTTTCTTTCTCCCTGCATAGCCCAACAGGTCCATTCCATATATTCAGACAGCGGGGTATTTATATTACATAAGTTTCAGCAGGCTATTGGACGCGAAGTGTATCACATTACCAAAACGAATGGTACCATTCAGTACGATGTGGATTTTAAGTTTGTTGACCGGGGCAGTCCGGTCCCGCTTACTGCCCGCATCGCGTAAATGCAGCCGGTGAACCACTGTCTTTTTTCATGAAGGGAAAAACATCCCGCTTTTCACAGGTGCACGATTCAGTTAGTATAACCGGTCAGCAGGCGTATGTGCGTACAGCCGATACAGCATTCACCCAACGGCTGTTACCGAATACTTTTACCATAGAAGGATATTCTCCGGCTACCGTGCAGCAGTTGCTGTTGAAGTACTGGAAACGAAAAAAGCGGCCTGCCAATATTCATACGCTTCCCGCCGGCTCCCTGCAGATCCGCCGGGAAGGTACCGACACAGTAACCCTAAACGGGAAACCCATAATACTGAACCGCCTGGCCATCCGCGGGCTCATCTGGGGCAGCGAAATGGTATGGACCAACCAGCAGGATGAGCTTGTATGCATTCTGACGATTGATGCCGAGGGAGATAAGACGGAGATGATCCGGGAAGCCTATAGGCCGTTGCTGCCATCGTTCATCGCCTTTGGCGCTGAATATGGCATGGCTGCCTTTACCGCTTCCATACAAGGGAGTAAACGGCCCGAAAAGATGCTCGCCATCAGGGGCGGACAGATCATAGATGTAGAGAAAGGCATAGCTGTACCTAACCATGTGTTGCTTATCAAAGATGGCCACATTTCCCAGATGGGTAATAATGTAACCCTGCCTGCCAACATAAAGGTAATCGATGCAACCGGTAAGAGTATTGTACCCGGCCTGTGGGACATGCATGCCCATTTTCAGCAAACAGAGTGGGGGCCGGCTTACCTGGCCGCCGGCGTAACCACGGTGCGAGATTGTGGAAATGAACTGGATTTTATAACAGCAACAAAGAAATCGATCGACAACGGCAGCGGGGTAGGACCTCATATCTTAATGGCCGGTATCATTGACGGCAAAGGGCCCATAGCCCTTGGCATTATCCAGGCAGATTCACCAGCCACCGCTATAAAAGCAGTTAATCATTACAAAGAGCTGGGTTTTGATCAGATCAAACTGTACAGTTCGGTAAAACCTGCCATCGTTAAGGTGATCTGTGATGAAGCGCACCGGCTGGGCCTTACTGTTACCGGTCATATCCCACGCGGCATGAACCTTCGGGCGGCTGTTGACTCAGGTATGGATATGGTAAACCATCTGCCATTTTTGATCGACCTGATGAAAGCTGATAAATACCGTAAAATTGATTTTGACGATCCCGCGACCCAGGCAGCTATCGATTTTGTGAAACAGCATCGTACGGTAATAGATCCAACGATAGGCGTTTATGCGCTGGCGCTCAGGAATCTTAAGGAAGATATTACGAAGATGGAGCCTGCCTTTTATACGTTACCGCTCACATTGCAGGTACAATTCAAAAGTATGGGGGCAGACGCTGCCACTGCTGAGAAATATAAACCCGGGCTTCAAAGCATGGGCGTGCTTGTACAAAAGCTGTATGCCGCAGGCGTACCCGTTGTAGCAGGTACAGATATGGGCTTCCCTGGTTACAGTGTAGCCCGCGAACTGGAACTGTATGTAGAAGGCGGTCTTACTCCTGCCGAGGCGCTTAAAACAGCTACCATCATTCCGGCGCAGGTTATGGGCAAAAGTGCCGTATCGGGTTCCATAACAACAGGCAAACAGGCCGACCTGTTTATCGTAAGCGGCAACCCGCTCACCAATATCAGCGACTTGCGCAATGTACAAGCGGTGATAAAGGACGGGCAATTGTATAAACCCGAAGTGTTGCATCAGCTTGTTGAATTCAGCAGTAAGAAGGCAAAACCGTAAGGGGAAGGGACCTGGATTGACAATTGGAAAGGAGACAACAAACTTTTATAAATGTTGACCTTGTGAACCAGAAAACGGAAAATCTGCGTGTAACGACGAGCCAGGTTAGCCATCAAAACACTTTGCTTGCTTTTAAATTTACTTTGAGCATTGGCAGAGAACAAGACAAAATCAGAATTCCAAGTGATTCATCAATTATTCTATGCCGTATGCTTAATTTCATCCTTTTGTGTTATCAGTATTTGCAAGATTGCGAACGGCCTTGCAACCAGCATTTAATTATTTATTGCTCCTGTTGCTATTGCAATTATACACATCAGCATGAGTATGCCAATTACTAACAGCATGGCTACATTAGCCTCATTGAGTCGATTTTTCACCTTTACAATTACTCCATTTTCTACATCAATATACTTTGCCGGTATGTCGTTATTTTCAAAAACATAATGATTGTCAGGAGCTGGTTGTTGACATATCCATACTTTTAATCCTGCTTTCAATGGAGGATCCTGATTTGACACTTCTTGAATAGTAATAGTGCCTTTATCAGTTTGGTAATCATTTTTCACATATAGTTTAATAACGCTACTGCTGCGTATTTCCATATAGAACTTATCATCCGATGATGAATAGGTGCCATCTGGAACTTCCATGCCATTTAGCTTTACAGCGCAGCCTTGCCTTATGCCGCTGGAAAATGGATCATCAAACTCCAATTCTTCTCCAGACGTAATTTGTAACCACCCTATACGTTGTTTGAGGCCTACCATTTTTTTTAAGTATCCTTCAACGTCAAGATCTGGAATTAACCTTTCATTGGCAAGCAACCAGGGTGCCTCATTTGATCCATCTTTTCTAAGTAGTAAAACACCCTTATCAAAAAAGCCATGATTTAGCAGTAGGTTAGTAGAACGGCTTTGTATCAATAGGCTTTGAGCAGCTGCGATATATTCCCAGGTTCCTGTTTCAACATGGCCGTTTACAGACTGAATAAGCTGACCATTACGCCGGAAAATGAACCGCTGTTTCGAGTGACCGTCACTGGTTAAAATCCATGGCTGATCAATGAGGAGTTCTTTTTTATCAAGCGTTTGGTTAAATTCCATCAAACGCGGAAGCAGGTTCAGTACATAGTTTTGCATGTAATAAATGGGGCTATTTAAATTCAAAATACGTTTTTTTTATATAAATCAAAATTTCGCCGTCCTACAAACGCTTTGTTAGTTTTTTAATCATACACTTCTCAAGCACTAATATCATTGAATATCAAAGTCGCTTTGAGTTTACATCTGTTTCATAATTGAATTTCGCAATGAAAGGTCAATAACCCGGCATTATAAATGGGTCCCGCAACCGCGGGACCCTTCCATAAACACTACCCATAAAACTATTCATCTTCGTTGAGCACGGCCAATTGGCTTACGGCGCCCATTACGCCACCGGCCACAGCAAGGTAACCTGTCAGGCCAGGGAATGCAAACATCGCTACACTTACGGCTGCCAGTGCCACACCTACGTTGCGATGGGGCGGTTGCGCGGAACGATTAGCCAAGGTGTAGCCAAGTTGGCTAACATTTATTTTTGCAACAACTGTTTAGAAACTGCAACAAAAAAGGCATGCATGAAGTGGTATACTACAGCCATGCATACCTGCTATATAAAATATTCCGGAAATAATTAGCCAACCTGGCTAATAAAAATTTGGACATTAATCGTTCTCGCTTTCCATATGCCTGAGCAGACCTGCTTTTAAATCATCAAGGAACCTGGTAGGATTTTTACGTTCCCGTAAACGAAGAAATAAGTGATGGGAATTCTCGAGATCAACGTTGAATGCATCTGACAAAAACCTCGGTTCATCCTGTGAAAACTATTGTGAGTTCAACTGTTAGCTCATACGCAAGTTACAGTGGCTGTTTATTCATTTTTGCACTTTCGATTCATACTTTGCACCTGTTTTGATTTTTCCTATGGTGGCGCGACTTCATCTTTTTGTACCTATTTCTGCTACTTACCATTAATAATCATTGAATTAGGCTGTTGCTAACTTCTTCTGAACTCCGAAGGCCGTACATGCGTAAACTCCTGGAACGCATCGCTGAAGGAACTGAGGGTTTCATAACCCACTTCATAGGCAATATCGCCTATTGATCGTTGGGTTTTCAGGATCAGCTCGATGGCCTTTACCATCCTGATGGTTTTAAGATACTGCAGGAAGGTCATTTGCAGGGTGCCCTGGAATAAGCGCGACAGGGTGCGCTCGCTGATATTGAACCGGCTGCTTACGCCGGCAATGGTGAGCCGCTCACCCAGGTGCTTTTCGAGGTAATGTATGATCCGCTGCATTTGTTCATTACCGGTGGTGGGAAGAATAATGGGCAGCGCCTGCGTATCGAGCTGCGGCAGTATTTTTTTCAACGCTACCAGGAATTCGAAATTATCATCCTTCCGGCTTACATGGCGCCCATCCCATCGTTCGGTATAATTGATCATGGCAATCAACAGGTCGCTGGCCGGGTAGATGCCCAGTTTACCGTAAAAAGCGTTCGACGCATCGTCATGCGCATAGAAGTACAACGAACGGAGTACCGTAGCCGAATAACCGATGCGCAGAATATGCTCCATCCCCCGCGGGATCCAGAAAAAATGCCTCGCGGGCACCACATACGTGCGGTTGCCACAGGTAATATAGGCTATGCCGCCTTCCACATAACTCAGTTGACCCTTGCTATGTGTATGCAGCGGGATCAGTTTCTCCGACTTCTCGTGCATCACAAAAACGCTTGCTTTCTGCTTTTCTATCTCCGGCAAAGAGGCGATCAGTCCCATAGTAGGTAAAATTAAAACTTTGGCCGGATTGACGAAAAGGTTGGCTTTTTTAGGGAAATAAAACCAACCGCCGCCCGCTAATTTTGCGGCTCCTGAACATGAAACGTCCATGGCAAAATTTTCATTAAAGCACACAGGACAATGAAAATTTTGCCATGGTAAGTTCCATCTGGCCAAAACTCAATAATTATTTTCCAGATGAAAAAGAAGTATACCCTTACCGACAGGCTCATTACAAAGATCACAGGATGGCTCTCGGCGCTCATTATTATTGCCCTCGCCGCCTGGGGCCTTGTTACCCTCTGGGGCTTTTACCGCTACGAACAAACCAACGACGCCCAGATCGACGAATATGTAACCCCCATTATTTCGCGGGCCGGTGGGGCTATAACATCCGTTCGGTTTGAAGAAAACCAGCCGGTGAAAAAAGGCGACACCCTGCTCACCATCGATAACCGCGCCTGCCTGCTACAACTGCAGCAAACCGAAGCCGCCATGCAAAAATGCAGCGCCCAACTGCAACAGCCGGCGCACAGCAGGCACACTGCGGAAAAAGCCCTGGTGCAGGCCGAACTTTCGCGTTTGCAGGCACTGTGGCAGCAACAGCAACTTGAACTGAACAATACCATTATTACCGCCCCCAACAACGGCAGCATGGGCCGAAGGATCGTTTCTCCCAATCAAATCATCAATGCCGGCGACATGCTTGCCTACATCGTTAACGATGAAACCGATAAATGGGTAGTGGCGAACTTTAAAGAAACCCAGGTGGCCGGCCTGCACATCGGCGATTCGGTTCTCCTCACCGTAGATGCCTACCCCGGCCAAACATTTACCGGCACCATCATCTCTTTTTCCCCCGCCACCGGTTCGCGGTTCTCGTTATTGCCGCCCGACAATGCTACCGGCAATTTTGTAAAGATCGTTCAGCGCATCCCCGTGCGCATCCGCATTCATGGCAGCAGGGAAGAACTGTGTATGCTGAAAGCCGGCATGAACGTTAACGTGTCAGTGCCCAAAAAACAACAGCGTGGTTAACCCCATTCCCGTATTCCGTTCATGGGCGCCCGAATGGTTGATCAGGGGCAGCCTGTTCCTGGTGCTGTTACCGAGTATCGTGCTTTTCTTTTTGCCATTGGCCAACATCCATGCAGCGGCCGGGTATTATGGCTGCACACCGGCAGACATCCAGTTTTCGGTAGTCTTATTCTATGCGGGGTACACCGGTTTCTATTGCCTCGAACACCGTTTTATTGCTTACCTCGCCAGTAAACAGTATTTTATCTTATTCACCTCGCTGCAAATGACGGCCAGCCTGGTTTGTTATTGCACGCATGAGCTGTATATCCTGCTGCCGGTACGGTTTATGCAGGGCCTGTTGTTTTGCAGCACGGCCAGTTTATCGCTCTCGCTCATGTTCACCCGCCTGCACAGCGAACGCGCCCGGGAAGTAAGTTTCTCCGTTTTCTTCGGCCTGATCCTCTGCGCCATCCCTTTCAATAATTTTGTAACGGCCGGTGTCATCGGTTCGTTCAATTATAACATCGTTTATAAATGCGCCCTGTTCTCCTTTGTTCCCTGTCTTATCCTGTTCCTGCTTATTATGAACAATATGCGGCTGAAAGCGCATTTTCCGCTGCACAAGCTGGATTGGCAAAGCTTCGTACTATACACCCTCATTCTTTGCCTTATCGGTTATTTCATGGTTTACGGTGAGCCATATCACTGGCTGCATGATACACGCATCCGGTACTGCATCACAGCCATTGCTGCGCTTACGGTCATTGGCGTGTTGCGGCAGCGGCACCTGAAACGGCCCTACATCAATTTGCAGATCTTCAGCTTCAGGAATTGCAGGGTAGGGCTGCTGGTGTTGTTCGTCATGTACATTGGCCGTTTTGCCGTGGGCATCACCAACGGTTTCCTGGCTGGGGTACTGCGTTTCGACCCTAAACATGTTTCGTATATTAACCTGTTCAACCTGGCCGGACTGGTCACCGGCGTGATCGTGGCCTGTTGTATGACGCTGCAGAAAAAACCGATCCGGTATATCTGGTTGCCGGGTTTTGTAATGCTGCTGGCCTTTCATACGGTGATGTTCTTTTTGTTCACCGCTCCGGCCAACGAATACAACTACTTTATGCCGCTTTTTATACAGGGGGCAGGGGTGGGCATGATCATGGTGCCAACGATCGTTTACACCATTTCCTCCGTGCCCGTTGCCATGGGGCCATCCGCGGCCGCGGTTTCCCTGGCCACCAGGTACCTGGGTTTTTGCGTAAGCATCGGCCTCATCAACTACTTCGGAAATGTGGCCGGCAGCAGCCACTACAATGTTTTCCGCGATCATCTTTCAATGATCGACCTTCCCTTCAAACAGGCCGTTCAAACCCATACGCAACAACTGATGGCGCGCGGTTTGCCGCCGGCCACTGCTGCGCGGGCAGCGAACAGGCTGGTGATGGCCGGTATAAACCGCCAGACGCAGCTGCGGTTTGCCATGGATTATTATGAGCTCATTTCCTGGCTGCTCGCCGGCATGTTGCTGCTGATCGCTCTTTTCCCGTACCTCAACAGAACAGTGATCTATCTGCGATCGAGGTACCTGGCGCCTGTATAAGGTTTTGTTTGCTTCAGCTACATATATAAGTTATGTTTTATGGGCGCGGTATTCCATTTAATTTTCGGGGTAAAAGCTGGCATTTATTACAGGATGTGCTACATTTACGACTGCACAGCCGGCTATCAGCTGATTTCAAATATTAAATTAAAACCCCTTCCTATGAGTAGCGAAGAAAAAGAATCAACACATCATCATCATCACCGTCACGGTGGAAGAATATCCATTCCCCAGGCAAGAAAGGAGATCTTAAGATGGAAAGCGCACATTGAAGCGTTGGGCGACGACTGCCCGTACGATTTCGTTCAATCTTTCTTTATTCCCATGGAAGACATTAAAAGGCTGTACGAAAATTATCAGCACCTGCATCCAACCGGGGTAAGGGCCTACATCGGCATTAAAGATAAAAATGAGGAAGGATGTGCGCCGTTACGGCTGTTGCTGGTACCGGCCAGGAAACACACCGATTTTTATAATTACGGGCCGCACGCAGATGACGCCGTTAGCGATGCCGGCGATTCCTCGGTATACGATTTTACCATGCCCTGTCCCGATGTGTGTGCAGGGGATAATGGGTTGAATAGTTGATAATCCTGTTTATTTTCCTGAAGTATTTATGTACATGCAGTCCCTGGCGTATTTATACATGGGGGTTATTGTGCCTGCCTCTGTTGTTGTTCCTGTTGTTTTTGCAATAGTTAAATTCAGCGATCTCAATAAACCCCTTACCACCATTTTTTTCTACCTGCTGTTTGCAGGTATGGTAAATGCCTGTGCCGCGTTGCTGGCCTTCAGGCAGATCAATAATCTGCCGTTATTACATGTGTATACCATTGCAGAATTCCTGTTCCTGGCCCTGTTCTTTTACCAGGTAACCGGCAGCCCGGGAATGAAAAAAGGGGTGCTCGCCGGCATGTTGTTGTTCCCGCTGTACGGGTTCATCAACTTTACCTTTATTCAGTCGCTGCAGGTCTTCAATTCCTATACGCGGCCGGTAGAGGCTATTTTGCTCATCATGGGCAGCCTGGCATTCTTTTATATGCAGTCGCTCAAAAACCAAAACAGTTCCTGGCAGGCGCAGCCTGAAACCTGGATCGTGATCGGCATCCTGGTATACTTTTCAAGCAGCCTGGTACAATTTTCATTTTCGAATGTGGTAAGCAGCCATGCCGGCAGGAATATAAAACTGCTCATCTGGACCATTCATGCCACGCTGGTACTTATTATGTATGTATTATTTGCCGTAGGGTTTGCCAAATGCAGGGAATAACCGATAATATTTCGTTACTGGTGGTAATGGTGATGATGGGGATCTTTATCCTCGTTGCGGCATTCATTTTCCTGTTGCTGCGCAACCAGAACAGGCTGGTAGCGGAAAAGAACAAACGCCAGGCCATTGAAATAGAACACCAGAAACAATTGCTGCGTTCGGTGATAGAATCGCAGGAAGCCGAGCGTACGCGGATAGGGCGCGATCTGCACGACAGCGTTGGCGCGGCCTTATACGGGTTGCGGGTTACGGTTGACCGGTTTGAAAAAGAGCACCCCGGTCATCCTTTTGTACAGGCATTCACCGGTACCGGCAAATCGCTTGTAGACGATGTAATAGGAAGGGTGCGCGATATTTCGCATAACCTGTCGCCCGGTATTTTAGCCATACAAACGCTTACGGAGGCAATGGAAGAACTTTGTTATACCATCGACAGCAACGCCGGGTTGAATGTTTATTTTACCAATGAAGCGGGCGCCGCGGCCGACAGCCTCGACCTTACTGCTTCGCTTGCCATTTACCGTATACTGGAAGAACTGATCACCAATACGCTGAAACATGCGGCCGCCGCCAACATTCATGTATACCTGGGGGTGGAGGAAAACAAACTGGTATTGGATTACCGCGACGATGGAAGAGGCCTGCCGGTGGGCGCCGGGTTGAACCGGGGCAGGGGATTGCAAAATATAGAAAGCCGGTTGCAGATCATAGATGGCGCTTGTACTTCCGCTTCAACCGGCGGTTATCACATTCGGATAAGTATTTCAATGCCGATCAATCAACTATAACTATGGAGCCCATTCGCATTGCTATTGTAGAAGACCAGCCGCTGGCGCGGCAGAGTTTATCGGCCCTGCTGAAAACGATAGATGGCCTGCAGCTGTTAATGGAAGCCGCCGAAGGCGGCACTTTTTTGCAGCAGCTGGCCGGCAGCCCGCAGGCGCCGGATATTGCCATCATCGATATCAATATGCCCGGCCTCAACGGGATGGACCTGAATGAACTGCTGCGCGAGCGGTACCCGGCTGTAAAGGTGATCGTACTCTCGATCCATGCCCAGGAACGGCTGATCTCCAAAATGATCAATGCCGGGGCGCGCGCTTACCTCAATAAGAACTGTGAAGTGACTGAACTGGTAGCGGCCATCCGCGCCGTGCACCAGGTGGGGTTTTATATGAACGAGCCAACCATGAAAGCCATTCAGCAGGTGGCCGGTTACCGCAATAAAAAAGTAAAAAATTTACAGGCCATTCCCATAGAACTAACGGCCCGTGAAAAGGAGATCCTCGCCCTCATCTGTAAAGAAAAAAGCAATTCGGAAATTGCCGCCGGCCTGAACCTCAGTACAAGAACGGTAGAAGGGCACCGGAATAACCTGCTTATAAAAATAGGTTGTAAAAATACAGCGGGGCTGGTATTGTTCGCCGTGAAATATGGCATCGTTGACGTTTTCTAAAGTATAACTTCCTTCCTCATCTCCATCATTGAACAGGTAGAAATACCTGTTTTTTTATTCCGTATTACTGCCTGTAATTAACCCGTTCGGGTTAAATAGTTTTGAAACATGATCTACGAGAGCTTAACCTGCCTTGCGGAGGAAATGAATATTTATTTCAGAAGCAAACTGAAAATTACCGAAGATAAGGTGGTGGTATCGGCAATCGTAAACCAGGATGGTTCGGTGGCTATACAGGGGGAGAATAAGATAGCGATAACCCTGGTTAACATGACAAAAGACATGGGTATCAAAAGAGCGTATACGACCGGCGCCGGGGTAGTGGCCAATGCCGCCAAACCGGTGTGCCTTAATTTGTTCATCCTGTTGTCGTGTTATTTCACCGCCGGCAACTATGCCGAATCGCTCAGGTTCCTGTCGTTCGTCATCAGCTTTCTGCAAACAAAAAATGTGTTCGATCATACCAATACGCCGCAGCTCGACGATGCAATAGATAAACTGGTATTTGAGCTGGAATCGTTCGAGCCCGACAGGTTGAGCAATTTGTGGGGAACGCTGGGCGCCAAATATATGCCTTCCGTTCTGTACAGGGTGCGTATGATCATTCTCGATGCCACGGTAGTGCGTGAATACAGGCCGGCGGTAAAAGGCATCTCAACCGGTTTATAAAACAGGGTGCAACAAAAACCATGATGCAACAGCAATACGAAATCGCATTTAGTATTTTTTTCAGGCATGAGTTCTTTTTAGACGGTGATTTAAAATGCCTCACGGTAAAACCGTCGGGCAAAACGGCGCAGCTGCTGAAACGGGCCGGGGCCATCATGCACCAGTTCCAGAATGGCATCCATGTGTTATATGAGTCGTATACAGCCGGCAGGAAAAGATCGCGGGCCGAATTCCTGGCAGATGAATGGGAACTTACTTTTCTGCTGGAAAATACCGATCCCGATTTCTTCAATTATACCTCGGCTTTCGGGATGGACCTGATCTGCAATTATTTCTTTTTCGAGAATGATACCGCCGCGCCGGTTGCTGATAAAGGGATGTTGCATAAGGCCCCGTTTGCAGGCCAGGGCGATATCAGGTCGATAGCCGACATCCCCGGGGAATATTTTATAAAACCATTCGGCATTGTGCACATTCATGTACATAAGGCACTGGAGCAAAGTTTCGAGATCGCATTTGCCGGTATTTCAACCTGGTGGTGTTATGTGCTTACGCAGGATTATTTGCAGGAACTGGTTAACCCCGCGATCATGCACAAGGAAACAAAACAGGTTTTCACCGGGCCCGAACCCATTGTTTTGCCCGATAACAAAATGGCCATGGCCTTTTTTTCAACGGAACCCATTGCGGTGCGGGAGTACCAGAAAGCCTGTTACCAGCTGGTAGAACATTACACAACGCCGGCGCAAAAGTACAAGGTGGTGCTGCCTTCGCTTCCATCCCCTAACCGGAATCACATTTCGGTACTTAAAGGCGTATCGGCATCGAAAGGAAAAAATTTCTCTTACATATTCATATAACAGGTGTTTTCTCATTCAATATTAACTACACTAAACAATAAAAATTATGGCAACTACCTTGATGACACCCGGTGTGTACATCGAAGAAAAGAACGCCTTTCCCGGCTCTGCGGTAGCGGTTGAAACTGCAGTGCCTGTATTCATAGGCTATACCGAAAAAGCCGGGCGTAACGGAAAGTCGTTATTGTACAAACCTACACGCGTTACTTCGCTGGCCGTGTTCGCCGAATACTTCGGCGGCGGCTTTCAGTCGAAATATTCCATCGTTGACGCTGCCACGGCCCCGGGTGAAGAAACGTTTATGATCGACGGAAGGCAAATGGTTGTTCAGATCAACCCCAACCATGTGGCCTTGCTCTACAACGCCATCCGGCTTTTTTATTACAATGGGGGAAGCGCCTGTTATATCCTTTCGGTAGGAACGTATGGCGACAAACCCGATGGGTTCGAGATTGCCATGGACGATTTTCTTGGCAGCGAAACCAAACCGAATGTGTTCTCAATTCTTGAGAAAGAGTACGAACCCACCCTGGTGCTGATGCCCGATATCATTTCAAAAGGGGCGGCTGCCTATGCCCTGTACCAGCAGGTGTTGCTGCACTGCAGTAAAATGCAAAGCCGTTTTGGGTTGTTCGATGTGTATCACAAAGCGGGCAGAACCATTGCTGAGGAAATAACGGAGTTCAGGGAACAGATAGGGGTGAACGCATTGAACTATGGCGCGGCATATTATCCCTACCTGAAAACCTCGGTGGTGCAGGCAAACGAACTCGATTACCAGCACCTCGATGCGGCGGTTGACCTGGAAGCGTTGCTGCCGGAAGCGGCCGCAAAGGATGTGGTGCAGAAATTCAAAGCGCTTCCACCCGACGCGGTAACCGCTACCTCAAGAAAGAATTATCACCAGTCGTTGAAAGCGGCCAGCCCTACCTATTCAGGCATCCTGGATGAACTGAGGCGTAAGATGAATGAACTGCCCCCGAGCGCGGCCATGGCCGGCATTTATACGCTTATAGATACCACAAGGGGTGTTTGGAAATCACCGGCGAATGTTTCGGTAAGTATGGTGAACGAGCCCAGCATCAATGTATCGCACGATGAGCAGCAGCAATTGAACGTAGACGTTATTTCGGGTAAATCGGTGAACGTGATACGGCCGTTCCCCGGCATAGGCACCCTGGTATGGGGCGCCAGAACGCTCGATGGCAACAGCCAGGACTGGCGGTATATAAATGTACGGCGCACGCTGATCATGATAGAGCAGTCGTTAAAGCTGGCCACCCGGGCCTATGTGTTTGAAGCCAATGACAATGGCACCTGGGTAACGGTAAGCAGTATGATCACCAATTTCCTGTTCAACTTATGGAAACAGGGCGCCCTGGCCGGCGCGGCCCCCGAACAGGCGTTCAATGTGCAGATCGGCCTCGGCTCAACCATGACGCCTACCGATATCCTCGACGGCATCATGCGTATAACCGTGAAGCTGGCGATCGTACGCCCGGCGGAGTTTATCGTGATCACATTCCAGCAACAGCAACAGCAGTCGTAGTTCCCATTTAATTAACTCACTAATAAAACGCTTTTATGGCAGACAATGGAGCCGCACAGGCAGCCACCACCTGGCCCCTGGTAAAATTTCAGTTCTCGGTTAAGATCGGCAGCGATGAGATCCTGTTCCAGGAAGTAACGGGCCTTGCTTCCGAAACCCAGGTAATTGAATACCGCGTAGGTAACAGTTCGGTATATTCTACCGTAAAAATGCCGGGCATAAAGAAATTCGGGAACGTTACGTTGAAAAAAGGCATTTTCAAGGACGACAAGAAACTGTGGGAGATGTACAATAAGATAAAGATGAACACTTTTGAACGGCAAACGGTAGTGATCAGTTTGCTCGATGAAAGCAATAAAGTAGCCATGTCGTGGAACCTTACCAATGCTTTCCCGGCCAAGATGTCGGTAACGGATATGAAATCCGATGCCAATGAACCTGCCGTAGAAACCATAGAGCTGGCGCATGAAGGGTTTAATATAGCCAGTTAACCGGTACCGTTATTAAAAAAGTTCACCATGCCAACCCCATATTCCATTCCGGTAGCGTTTAGTTTCGAGGTCAGGATCCCGGGTTTCAGTAACGAAGGCGAATGCAGCTTCAGGGATGTAGGCGGGCTGGTGGTAAAGCTGGACCTTGAATCGGTAAACGAAGGCGGTGTAAATGATTATGCGCATAAGTTCCCCAAACGGGCCGCGTATAACGAACTGGTGTTCAGGCGGGGGATCTTAACAGGCTCCCAGTTCTTTACCTGGATAAACGACGCCGTCAGGAATTTTACCTTCAAGCCAAAGCAGATCTACATCAGCCTGATCAACGAACAAAAAACGCCCGTTATCAGATGGCGGGTCGAAAATGCCTTTCCCGTTGGGATAGAGATAGCCGAATTTAAGGCGCTGGAAAATTCCCTGGCTATTGAAACGCTTACCGTGGCCTACGATTATTTTGTAAGAACAGGTTAATAACAACTACTATGCCTTTGGAAATACGCGAACTGGTAATAAAGGTAGAGATCGATGAAGCTGCGCAACAGCGCGGCGGCGACGACAGGCAGCGGTATGAGGAGCTGAAAAAAGAGCTCCTGAAAGCGTGTATAAAAAAGATAGAATCAACAATGGAAAATTTATTTACCCGGTAATATGGCGCTCGAGAAACTGCAGATCCAGGCTTTTTCCGATGCGGCCTGTACCAAAGCAACGTCGAATGCGATCAAAGCATTTATCAATCCCGAAGGGTATTCCCGGGATTGCACCATTACCTATAAGGATGTTGAGCTGATAGGCGATTCGGGGAATACCAAAGCTTTCGTTGGCATGGGCGACGATACGTTGTCGTTGAACAATCTTATAGTAGACGGTACCGGCATCGTTTCTTTGGGCAACTACCAAAATGTGGATGCGTATATCAAAGCATTTACCGATGTGGTATATAAATTCAACGGGAGTATGCACCAGGCCAACTTTTTAATGGTCACCTGGGGCAACCTGAAATATACCGGCGTATGTAAGTCGTTCAAGGTACGGTACACCCTATTCAAACCCGATGGCAGCGCTTTAAGGGCGTTTATCGACGTGGTGATCGGATCGTCGATCGACCTGAAGACCAAGAGCAAGCTGGCGGTCAAAGAATCGCCCGACCTCACGCATTACCGCACGGTTAAAGCGGGCGATACCCTGCCATTGATGACCTACCGGATCTATGGCGACAGCGCTTATTATCTTCAGGTGGCGCAGATAAATAACCTGAAAAGCATATTCGCACTTAAACCGGGCGATAAGATCTATTTTCCACCACTAAAGAAATGATATGCCGGCCGCTGCACCTGAAAGTAATATCGATGACCTGTCGTTACGGGTAACCGTTACTGTAAACGGCGCCCCCCTTAAGGATGACACAGGCATTATGGCCATTACTGTTTTACACGAGATAAACAAGATCTCCACTGCAGAAATAGTACTAAGCGGCGAGATCGATATAGAGAATGCAACGCTTGCCGCTGCCGATGGCGATGATCTGGCACCCGGTAATGACATAAAAATTACAGCCGGGTACGGCGATAAAGGGGAGAAGTTGATCTTTGAAGGGGTTATTGTAAAACACGGGATCGAGATCGGTTCCGTTACTTCTTACACGCTCAGGCTGTTGTGTAAACACAAAGCGGTAAGGCTGACGTTCAACCGGAGCTCGGCTGAGTTTAAAGACCAAACAGACAGCTCGATCATAACTAATATCCTTGGCAATTACGGGCTGCCTGTTACCGTTGACAGTACTTCCTTTCAAAATGAGCACTTCTTTCAGCAACTGGCCACTGACTGGGACCTGGTATTATCGCGGGCGGAATTCAACGGCTTCATCGTGTTGCTCGATGGCGAAGCCATTACAATTGGAAAGCCGCTCCTGGATGCCGCGCCGGTATTACGGGTTGCTGCCAGCGAATCGATGATGGCTTTCAATGCTGAATTGAATGTTGAGCGGCAGGCGCCTGCAGTGGAAGCTACCGCCTGGGACAGCAAAACCCAGGCCCTGTTACGATCGACGGCCACGGAGCCGTCGATCAATGAACAGGGAAACCTGAAGCCCAAAGACCTGTCGGCCAAATTAAGCCAGGTGAAACTGAACCTGCATGCCGCTGCCGCATTGACGGCAGATGAGTTGAAGGCCTGGGCCGATGGAAAGTTATTGCGGATGCGGTTAAGCGCTTTTAAAGGCCGCGTTAGTTTTATAGGCAATGCCGATGTAAAGACCGGCAGCCTGATAACACTGGAAGGGGTTGGCAAAAAATTCAACGGCGATGCTTTTGTTACGGCGGTGGTTCATGAACTGGAAAAGGGATTATGGAAAACAACGGTCAAATTCGGGTTGGAAAACAGGCCGGTGGCGGAGCAACCCGATTTTTCCTATGCACCGGCAACAGGGTTGTTGCCTGCCATTCAGGGCTTGCAAACAGGAACGGTAAAAAAGCTGTCGGCAGATCCGCAGTCGGCCTACCGGGTACTGGTTACCCTTTCTTCCGGCGCTCAACATGCCGGCGGCATCTGGGCCAGAATGGCCAATTTTTATGCTACTTCTTCAGCCGGCCTGGGTTTTTTACCCGAAGTGAATGATGAAGTGGTGGTTGGTTTTCTGGATAACGATCCGCGCTTCCCGGTGATCCTCGGTTCATTGTACAGCGCGAAACATGCCGCTCCCAACCCGGCTGCCGATGAAAACAATTACATTAAAAGCATTACCACCAAAAGCAAACTGAAGGTTAGTTTCGACGATCAGAACAAGATCATAAAAATTGAAACGCCGGGCGCCAATACCATTACCATCAGCGACCAGGACAAGGCGATAGAAATAAAAGACCAGAACAGTAATAATATAAAAATGAGCGCCGACGGCATCAGCCTGAGCAGTGCAAAGGATATAACGATCGATACAAAGGGAAATTTAAAACTCAGTGCGGTGAGTAAGATCTCGCTGAATGCAAGCGGCGGCGATGTAGAACTGGCGGGATTAAACGTAAAACATACCGCACAGGTTGGTTTTACCGCAAAAGGTACAGCTACCGCAGAGCTTTCCGCTTCGGGGCAGACGACGGTAAAGGGAGGAATGGTGATGATTAATTGAGAAAAAGGCATAAAGGCATAAAGCAAAAGGCAAAAGGCAGACGTCAAACGTGAAATGTGAAACGGCAAACTGCAACGCGGCCTCCTTCGGCAATCGGCAATCGGTTTGAGTTTTGGCGCCGCAAGGTCTTGAAAAATCTGAACAATCGCGAGGCCATTCACGATTCACGATTCACGATTCACGATTCACGATTCACGATTCACGATTCACGATTGCGGATCTTCAACTAAAATAAAAATATTATGGGAATGATGGCAGCACGTATAACCGACCTGCATACCTGCCCGATGGTGACACCGGGGCTTCCGCCCGTACCGCATGTAGGCGGCCCCATTATAGGACCGGGCGCCCCAACGGTGCTCATCGGTAATATGCCGGCAGCGGTAATGGGCGATAGCGCCGTATGTACCGGACCGCCGGATTCAATTATGAAAGGGTCGGTAACCGTTTTAATTTGTGGTAAACCGGCCGCGCGGGTGGGCGACCTAACGGCCCATGGCGGAACAATTACCCTGGGCTGTGCAACTGTATTAATAGGAGGATAAAAGATGGAACCTGCAGTAAATACTTTTTTAGGACGCGGCTGGAGTTTTCCCCCGTCGTTCGACCGCATCAATAACGCCAACCAGATGGCTTCCGACCTGGCCGATATAGAAGAAAGCATCCGGATCATCTTAGGTACCACACCGGGTGAACGGATGATGCAGCCTGCTTTCGGATGCCCGATCAAAAACGTGGTCTTCGAGCAGATGAGCGCCCACCTGGTTACAAAAGTGAACCATATAATAAGCCATGCATTACTGAATTTTGAGCCGAGGATAAAATTCCTGCAGGCGGTTTTTTTAGATGAGATCGATAACGAAGGAGTGATTCATATTCGCATCGACTATTCGATCATTACTACAAATACCAGGCATAACATCGTATATCCTTTCTATATGGCAGAAGGGACCAATGTTTTCTGATAAAAAACTGTTTTGATGGCAACAGAGCTGAAACCGGCGATCAAAGATGGAATGAGCCAGTCGGAGCGGTATCTCTCATCGCTCGATGCCGGCTATTTTGGCATCGATGAAAAGAATACCACGGATCTGCTGAAGCTCATCGTCAATCTTTCAGCGCAGTTCAATTACTATAATTTTTCGAACAGGATCGAAGGGAACTGGAAAGATTTTTTACTGTCTGACCCCGATATCCTTATTGCCCTTTTTTCGGGTCTCGACAGCCGGCATTATACAAATGAGTATAAAAAATTGTGCGACAACTTATCGTTGGCAGAAAATGAAACCCTATTGGCGGATGGGTTGAAAGCCATTTTTCATTTTATCCGCGACTTCATTCTGCTTCAACTGGAATATCAGCCGGTATTTGAAAGGGCCGAAAACTGGCAGCATGCCCGGCATGCTGAACCTGCCGCCGGACATCTGCAGCAGCAACTAAAAAAATTACATGCCTGGAACCAGGCGGCGGTACAATTGTTAGGCGATGAAGTCAGCATCGCTTTTGAGCACAGGTACCTGCAACCTGGTAACGAACCAAATGACGGCGATATTGACAATCCTTTCGATCACAACGGAACCGTTCGTGAAAAGGTAATTCTTTCGCTTGCTCATTTCAACAGGGTGGTTACCGGTTTGAATGGAAAATATGCCGCCATGTTACATTCCTGCCGGCATTACATAAAAGAACAACGGCCCGATGGCAATGTATACGATCCCCACGTGGCCCTGTTAATGTCGTTCCTGCACCTGTACGGGTATTTGCAAAAGCCCGTTAACCGGCTCCTGCAAAAACACCTCGATTATTATTACCGCGATATAGTGGGCATGAAACCGCGAAAGGAGATCCCCGATAAAGTACACCTGGTGCTGGAACCGGAGGATACGACCGATAACTTTTTTTTGAATAAAGGAGAACTGCTGGTTGCGGAAACAGAAGGGTACCGGGAACAATTGCTGTATGCACTGGAAAATGATGTACAGGTGTCCGCAGCGCAGATCAGGGAATTGAAAACGATCTTCATCAGCAATGACAATCACCCCGGGGAGCGCACACCTGGCAATGGGGCCGTAAAAGAAATGCAGGTGTATAAAGGAGACTATCCCGTATGGCCACCCGCTGACTTTTTAAAAGAGGCGGTGGTAAACAAGGCGTGGCCGCTGCTGGGTTCGGCGCAAAGTGAATTACCTGCCGGGCAAAGAACGATGACCGAAGCCGATACCGGATTGCTGGCGGCATCGCCGCTTTTTTTTGTTGAAGACGGAGAACGCGAATTCTCGATAAAGTTCTTTATACAGGAACAGGCATTCAGCCGGTTCGAACGGCATGTGGACGGTTTGGCAAAAGCCACTTCAATAAACCGCGACGTATTGCTGCCCGAGCTGCTCAATCAGTCATTCGTTATTGCCATCACCGGGCGCACGGGCTGGATAGCCGTTGACAACTATGTGGTATCCTGTTCACCGGGCGCTGACGCCGACTGCTTCATTGAAGTAAAATTCAAATTGAACGCAACCGCAGAAGCAGTGGGCATTTATGACAAAAACCTGCATGGGTATGGGTTCGACATGCCCTGGCCTGTTATCCGTTTTTTGCTCAATAACTCGTCTTTTCATCATCCCTACAGCTTTCTGTCTTATTTTATAATAGAACGCGTAACCATAAAGGTGAATGTGGAAGGCTCGAAATTGTTTAAACTAAAGAACAATCTCGGGGAACTGTATAGCGGTTCGCCTTTCCAGCCGTTCGGACCGGTTCCGGCCATCGGCGCTTACCTCGATATAAAAAACACCAATATTTTTAACCGGTACACTACCCGGTTCTCCATTAAGATCAACTGGTTCGATCTGCCGAAAGAGGAAGGCGGGTTTGAAACGTATTACCAGGGATTTAACTATCCCTTTACGAACGGGGCGTTCAAAATTCAATTGAACAGCGTTGCCGATGCAAAAGCGATCGTTTCACCGGAAGAACAGCAGGAGTTCCGGTTGTTTGAGGATAGAACGGGGGAAGGGATTGGCCGGATAAAGCCCTGTACCACCATCTCGGGCATCGATTTTAAACGGATACAATTCGATAATACACAGGCGCTGCAGCGCGAGTGGGAAACCGCAGCGCCATTTTATAAACAGGGGGCGCTGCGTCTTGAATTGTCGGCGCCGCATGAAGCATTCGGCCATCGGTTGTACCCGCTGGTATTTACTGAAACGGTAATGCACAACGCAAAACGGTTTACCAGAGACCATGCGATACCCGGTCAGCCCTATGTACCCGTTATAAAATCCCTTTCAATAGATTATACCCTTGAGCATGCCGAATTCACCAACGGGGGAGCCGGTACGGTGGAAGAAGAGATCATGCTCATTCACCTGTATCCATTCGGGTACCATACCTTCTTTACCGGCAAAAATTCGGCGTATAATTATTTTGTACCGCCGCCCGACCAGGAAAGCAATTTGCTGATCGGTTTAACGGGCCTGGTTCCCGGGCAGGAATTATCGCTTCTTTTCCAGTTGTCGGAAGAAAACTTTCATCATAGCGTGCATGAGCCCGAAACCGTCAACTGGAGTTACCTGGTCAATAACAGGTGGAACCCGGTGCCCGCATCATGGATCATACAGGATACCACCAACAGCTTTATCAATACAGGCATCGTGACATTGAAAATACCCGCTGATATAGAGAAGGGGAACACCATCCTGAATCCCGACCTGTATTGGATAAGGGCTTCTTTGCCCGGGGAAAGTTCGGTTCGTTCAAAAGCGATCGCCGTATTTGCCCAGGCCGTTGGCGCAGTTCGCCTGCCCGGGCAGCACCAGTTCCCCGAACATGCGTACACGTTGCCTGCAGGTTCGGTGAAAGGGTTTAAAGGCAAACGGGCGGGCATTAAAGAGGTACGGCAGTTCTTTCCTTCATTCAACGGGCAGCCGCGGGAAACCGGTTTACAATACAATATAAGAGTGAGCGAAAGGCTCAGGCATAAACAGCGGTTATCGTCTGCCCTCGATATTACACAGGCCGTGCTGGATGCTTTTCCGCAGATATTGATGGTAAAATGTTATAACCCCGGCAATAGCAATGCGGTGATCCCCGGCGTAGACCTTCACCTGGTAGTAATACCCAGGGAGCGCGAAGACGGGGGCTTTATCAGCCAGGAGCCGAGGGTTAATTTGTCGCTATTATATAAAATAAAAAAGTTCGTTACCCATGCGGTTTCAGGTTTTGTAAAAGTTGAGGTAGGCAACCCGGTGTATGAAAAAATTATGGTGGTTGCCAGCGTACGGTTTAAAAATATCAATGGCGTTTATCAAAGCAACGGGTATTACCTGAACCAGATGAATGAGGATATAAAAAAATATATCTCGCCCTGGCTTTATAATGCCGGCCACGATTTTCAGATCGGTACCGGAATATATGTTGCCGAAATTTTAAACTACCTGCAGAACAGGGAGTATATAGAATATATAACGGGTTTTTCCCTGGTGCATTTCTATAAGGTGATGAATAAAATAAACAAAAGACTGCATGCACAGGTTACCGATACTTCTGTAAGTAACGTACACACCATCAAAGGGTCGATACCGGGCGCTATTCTCATTTCGGCCGAAGATCACCTGCTGACGGTGATCGATCAGCCGGCGCCGGCGGCAGCCGAACCGTCGGGAATAGGCCGGTTTACGATCGGCAGCGGCCTGCTGGTGAATCAGTCAGCAGGTAACGAAGGAAGGGAAGCCAGTACTACTGTGCAGCTTTCAACGGAGCTGTACGACTTTACTATTTATAACGACTAAATAACCAATACCGTGTTTAAAAAGAAAATATACAGCCGCGAAGACCTGAAAAAGTATTTTCGTAACGGTGAAATACCCACGGAAAATCATTTTGCCAGTCTCATAGATTCAATGCTCAACAAACAGGATGACGGGTTTGCAAAAGACGATGAGAACGGCCTCATCATTGCTCCCCGCGGCAGCTCTGCGAAGTTTGTTACTTTATACAGGAACGTAGATGATCTGAATCCCTTCTTTTCCATGGAAAAAGATGAACGGGAAATGGCCGGTCTGCGTTTCACGCCTTCAGGTGAGAACAATGAAGAAAACGAAGAACGGCAAAGTTTCTTTTTTCATGTGAACGGCAGTGCAGGTATCGGTACGCGGTGCAAGGAAGAATATAAACTGCAGGTAAACGGCTTCGCTGGCATCGAGGGCAGGGTAGGCACGTATTTGCAGGGACAGGTGCCGGCCGACGGGAAATGGCATTCGATAATAGAAGGGCTGGATAACTGCCAGGCCTTCGAGCTCATTGCCCGTACCGGGAAAAAAGGCTTTGGCAAATTTGCTATTCTGCATGCCTGGGCTTTAAGCGCATTCGGCAGGTCGCGCGGCAGGATCAGGAAGGTGAGTGCCCGTTATGGTTCATTCTGGAACAGGATCGGTATAAGGTGGAAAAGCAAAGGCACGCACGATTACGCGCTTCAGTTGCGCACCGGCCGTAATTACGGGCAGGATGTTCTTATCTATTATAAAGTAAGCAAATTGTGGGACGACGAAAAGTTCCTTCCGCCGGCATATTACTATTAACCGCATCGCAAAAAACAGTGTAGGGAATGCTTCCTCAACCGCCAAAAAATATTGTGATCGATACGGACAGGAAAGCCCTGGAACCAGCGTTGGATTATGCCTTCTTACGAACCAGGGGTATTGAGTTGATACAGCAATTTGCGGGAAGCAACTGGAGTGATTTCAACCTGCACGACCCGGGTGTTACCATCCTTGAATATTTATGTTATGCGCTTACGGATGTCGCTTACAGGACCACCTTTCCAATTGCCGATATCCTGGCCGGCCCCAATGGGCTGATTGACCGGGAAGCGAATTTTTTTTTCCCGAAGGAAGAAGTGCTTTCTTCCGGTGCGGTTACCCCGGGCGATTACCGGAAGCTGCTGATAGATTCCATCCCGGAACTGGGCAATGTATGGCTCGAGCCGGTCACTTCTTCTTACACGGCAACACACAGTAAAGGGATCTATAAAGTAATTATTGAACCGGCTGCGCAAACCGGCAACATCTACAGTGAAGAGCAGCTGGTGCGCGCTGTAAAGGAAAAATTACAGGCAAACCGGAACATCGGCGAACATTTCGAGTGCTTCCGGGTATTGCAGCCGCAGCCTGTTTATATAAAGGCGGAAGTGATCATAGAAAAAAATGCCTTCCCCGAAGGCGTGCTGGCGTCGATCTATGAAGCCGTGGCGCAAACGGTAAATCCCACGGTTACCCGGTATGCGGAGGCCGAATTGCAAGGCCAGGGATACGCCATAGAGGAGATCTATGCCGGCCCCTTACTTGAAAATGGGATCATTCCCGACAGTTCGCTGAAGCCGCGGATAAAAGAACTGGACCCTTTTGTGCTGGTAAAAGCCATTTCGGGCATCAAAGGGGTTACCGGTGTTAAAAAGTTATTGCTGTCCATCGATGATGCACACTACCATTCGGAAGTACTGCAGTTTGACGACCGGCATTTCCCCTTGGTGATCATCGATGATACGCACCCGGATATAATCTTGTATAATGATAACTTCCCGCTTTATATCAGGAAACCCGATGTGCTTAAAAAAGAACATGGAATAAACAGGAAACTGAAAACAGCCGGCGTACAAAAAAGAACGGCTGCCTCATTACACGGGGTGTATAAAGGTTTGCAGGAATATATTTCCATTCAAACTTTATTTCCGGCCATCTACGGCATCAGTGAAGCAGTTGTACCAGGGGGGCGGCCGGCGGCGAGGGTGGCGCAAAGCCGCCAGTTAAAAGCGTTCCTGATGTTCTTTGAACAGGTACTGGCTAATTCGCTTTCCCAGTTAGCCAATATCAGCCAGCTTTTTTCTACAGACACTTCGGGGGCCGGCGCTACCTATTATGCCCAGCCGTTATACAGCGTTCCCGATGCAAAGTATATACTAAAAGCGTTTACAGCGGAAAACCCGGGTGTAAGTACGGTTGACTGGGAACGGTTTAAGAGCGATGCTGAAAATGCATTTATCCGTGCGTTACATAAATTTATAGAAACCGATGAACAGTATAAAGACCGGAAGAAAAGGGTGTTCGATCATTTACTGGCAAGGTTCAATATAGCCCTGGATAAACACCCGGTTTATTTGTATGAGTTTTATTATGACAGGGAAAATGCGGAAAAACGCATTGACCTGGAAATAGCGTGGAAAGCGGCCATCCTTCAACACCTTACCGTATTTACCGGCAACAGAATGAAAGCGGAAAATTATTTTGCTTTACATGATGATGAAAACACGGAGAATGGGTTTAGAAAAAAGATGTCGCTGTTGCTGCATATCAGGAATGGCGCAAGACGCAGGTTGAGCGAAGTGCCGGGCCGGTTAAGCCGGCAATTACTGCTTGCGGAAGCTGGTAAAGAGAACGATGTGGCAGCGGAGCCCGTCACCGTTAGCTGGAAAGAGGAAGTGCTGGATATTTTGCCCGGTGTAAGCGAGGATTCCCTTACCGGCCATATTACATTCAGGGGGCAAACCGAACAATTGTTTCAATCGGCCATTGAATTGAACAACTACCGGATGGTACCTGCGCGGTTGACCGCAACGGGAGAACAGGTACTATTGTTTAAGCATGCGGCCGATACAGGGTGGAGCAGGATAAGCAAACATGGAAGTGAATACGAGGCGGTACGGGCGTTGAAAAATACGGTGCGGTTCTTTAAAGAATTGAGTATCGAAAGCGAGGGGTTTTATGTGCTGGAGCACCTGCTGCTGAAGCCATCGGTTACGGCGCCGCAATACGGGTTTACATTTGCCGGTACCGCAAATAACCTGTTGATACAACAATGGCAGGCGCAGCCATTTGAAGAAAGGGAGGCAACGGTAAATGAACTGTTGACAATAGCGGCAAACTATTCAAACGACAATTATGAAACAACGGCCAACCGCCTGCAGGACCTTTGTGTTTTTTACAACAACCCCTTTTTATCGCAACAGCCGGCCTTTGTGCGGCCCGGTAAAGAAGCTATAGAACATCTTATCGATAACCTGGTGCAGTTTGCCCGGCGGCCAACTGATTTTTATCCTTCGTTTGCGTATACGGTACAGTTGACCGATGGCGCCACAATAGCGGAAGACTTTTTTAGTTTTCGCATGACCATCGTTTTACCGTCATGGCCCGCCCGTTTTCAGGATAAAGGTTTCCGGGAAATGGCGGAGGTTATGTTCAGGGAAGAATGCCCTGCCCATATGCGGGTGTCGTTCCTGTGGTTATCGCTTGCACAACTGAAAATATTTGATGGCCTTTACTTCAACTGGCTGCATGCGTTACAAACCGACCCCGATAGCGCAGGTACCCGGTCGCATGCGCAGGACCTTATCCGGTTCCTGATAACTAATGGCGCACCCTGGCATGGCAATGTATGAGCAACCAGTATTTTTCCATACAACAGCTGGGCTTTACGATTGGCTTTTCATCGAAAGAGAAGGGCTATGAGCTGCAAAACAGGATCAGCCGTATATACCATCAACAGCTTCATGCTTTATTGCAAAGCTTTTTTTATAAAACGGTTCCGCAGGAGGTGCTTATCAGGAAAGACAGCCTGTTGCTCGACCTTGGCAGGCTGTCGTACAACGAACTGGAAACCGAATTGCCAAAGCGTTTGGAAAAAGCGCTGGCGGAGCAGTTCCCGGTGATTCTGCCAAATGACAACAATGTGCAGCCGGCTGCCGGCGGGTTTGAAAGCCTGCCCGCAGCAGGCGGATATGAATTTTTACTGGAATATTATTTAACGACCGGAACGCTTCCCTGGCAGGCTTCCGTGCACCGGCACCTGACGTGGCAGGTGATGCTGCAGGAGCTTTATACGCAGCACCGGGATGCACTGGGCAGCCTGTTATGTAAACTGGGCCGTTTGCAGGCGGTGCGGGTGAGGCTGGCCTTTCAATCGACCGCAGAAGATCTGCAACAAATAATTGCGGCTGCAGAGCCGGTTGAAGCGCCGTTCATACTCACTTACAAAAAGAAAATGGAGGCCTTACAGCAGGAAAAACAATTGGTAAGGTCAGATGCAGTGGGGTTCAGGCAGGCGATCGCTTATTTTATACTTACCTATCTGTTCGAAGAAAAAGAGAGCCTGTTCAGCAAAAAGGCGTTTATTAAAAGCGTTCTGTACCAGATGGCGGCGCATTATAATATTTCCTTTACCGGCCTGCTGCAGGTGTTGTACGATGCCCTGCCTGCAGCGATCCCTGCTGCACAATCGCCCGGTTCTTTGTTTGGGTTGATACAGGCGCTTTTTATGGAAAGCCGTTCATCGGCTGCACAGGTTGAAAGTACAGGTAATGCCGGCAGTGAGCATACCGCTTCGGCAGCCGGCCCGTTGGCCCTGCTTGAATATTTTTTAGTTACCGGTCAGCTGCCAAAACAGGCAACACCGAAAGGCGTTTTTACCTGGCAGGGAGTGCTGGATGAATTGTATGAACGTGACCGCGATGGCCTGAACATATTGCTGCGCAGGTTAGGCCGTGAACATCCTGTACGCAAAAGACTGGCTTACCAGTTTACGGAAGAAGCGCTGCAAAAAGTGTTCGAGGTGCTTGAACCGGTAGAAGCGCCGTTTATAATAGTTTATAAAAAAAATATTGTAGAAGTTCAGTATGACAAACAGTGGGTAATGGCTGCCGGTACCGATCTGAGGCGGGCCGTTTCATTTTTTATTCTCACGTACCTGCTCGAAGAACGGGAAAGTATCTTCAGCAAAAGGATGTTCATTAAAAGCGTATTGCGCCAGATGGCCGGTCATTACAATGTTTCTTTTCCCGATCTGCTGGCTGTGTTATATGAAGCCGTGCCGGCAGAAAATATTACCAGTTCGCAGCAGGCGTCATTTTTTCAAACGATCCGGGATATTTACCGGGAAGAGCAGTTGGCCCCGCGCGAGCGCGGGGCAACAACATCCGGTGCATTTTCTACCCACGCCGGCCGTTCGATGGCTGACGCATTGCATTACTTTTTGCAACATGGCGCTATGCCGTGGTGGGCAAAAGAAAAGAGCAGCCAGGGGCCCGGAACCCTGCTTCAACAATTGTATGCGCATTCGGCAGAAGAAGCATTGCAGGTGTTGAGGTGGGCCGGCATGCAGGAGCGGTCGAAACAGCGGTTTGTATGGCAGTTCCCGGAGCCGCTTTTGTATAAAGTGTTCAGTCATTTGCCCGGCTGGAACCAGGCGATGGCAATGGTTGAGCTCACCATCCAGTTGATCGAAGCTATTCCTGCGTTGCGGAACATTAGCTGGCAGTCACTGAAGTATGCAATGCTCGATGCGGTATGGAGCAGTTATATAAAACAGGGATATAATGCTTTTAATGAAGCGCATTTTTACCCGCTCGTGCTCGGGCACCTGGCATATTTAACTACCATTGATAAAGCGGAGATCGGCGATCTCTTTCGTGAGGCCATCGGCCGGGAAAGAGCAACGCTGAAAAATACGGGAAGCCATGAAGCACTTATGCGCTTTGAGCAGGCCATTGACATTTTTAGTGCAGGCAATACGGTTACAACCGCGGGGGCTGCTGCCGGCACCGGCCATTTGCAGCATGACAGCCTGGATCCGCTGGTGCGGCAGTATGCAGGTACAACGGCCACACTTACGGGTGAAGAGCGTGTACTGCAGATAGTAAGTCTCCTGGAATACTATCTAACCTGGAATCGTTTTCCCGACAGCGTACCTGCCGGGGGCAGACAGGAGCAGGACAACCACCTGGAAGCTATACTGCTGTTGTTGTATCATGAGAACCGGGAAGCGCTCAAACGGGTGCTTCATAGCGAAAAGCATTCGGCTGCTGCCAGAATGCAGCTTCATCATTTGTTTACTTCAGGCAAAGGCGGCGAGCATAAACAGGTAAGTCTGTTTTTGGATGCATACATGGAAAAAGATGCGCTGCAGTATATAAAGGAAATGGCCGCCAACCGGTCAATAGCCAGTGAAGCCGGATTGAAACAGGCGCTGGATCACCTGTTGGAAAAAGCAAAAGCCGGAATGGGGGAGGGAATGGCGGCGCTTTTGAGGGACCTGCTACGTAAAATAAAGGCGGGTATCAACCTGCCTGCAGTTGATAAAGAAATAATACAACTTCTACAGGTGCTGGAGCGGCGTCTGCAACAACGGGCAGATGAAGAAGTGCTGAAAAAACAACAGGAAGCAGCAGCACGCAAGAAAGAGGAAGAAGCGGCCCGGGCGCTTCAGCGGAAATTGCAGCAGGAATTACAAAAGCAAAAGGAGCGGGCGGAACAAAAGCAGCCTATGATTACAAACAAGGCGGAGCAGTTATATGTTACCAATGCCGGGCTGGTGCTGCTGCATCCGTTCCTGGGCACATACTTCACGCGTTTGAACCTGATGGAGAAGGGGCAGTTTGTGAACCGGGAGGCGCAGGCGAGGGCGGTGCACCTGTTGCAGTACCTGGCTTATAACACCACAGCGCACCCGGAGCACGAACTGGTGCTCAACAAAATTTTGTGCAACTATCCGTTACACGAGCCGTTGCCGCTTGAGATTATGCCCGAACCGAACGAAACCGGTTTGTCGGCCGAACTGCTGCAGGTAGTCATTCAGCGGTCGGGTAAATTATCCGGCTCCACTGTAGACGGTTTCAGGGTATCGTTCCTGCACAGGGAAGGTGTGCTAACCGAAACCGAAGCAGCCTGGACGCTGCGGGTAGAGCAGCGCGGTTACGATATGATACTGCAAACGCTGCCCTGGGCCTTTGGGATGATCAAATTCAGCTGGATGGATAAGCCGTTGGAGGTGGAGTGGGTGTGAGGTAATTATTTATCCTTTGGCCAGGGGTTATGCCCACTACTTAAATAGGCGCTTAAAATGGAAATTATCACGTTGGTTTTATACTCATGAGACTCAATAAAGTCAGCAACAGCAATACCTTTTTCACCACAATAATTATTTAATGTCGCTTCAACAGCTTCAATCGTAAGGTAGGTCATGCCAGCAGCAATTGATGCTAATATTATGAATTTGGACGATGTCCATAAAACATTTGGATCTGCAATGTCAACAATAGCTGTATTGTTGTTTACCAGAACATAGTAATGGTCTGTGCCCTGGGCAGGTTTTCCTACCTGCATTTGGTCGATATATTCGTTTATTATTATTTTGTTGCCTTTGTTTTTGTCGTACTCCCAGACTTTACAGTAAAGGCCTTCCGGAACATGATCTTCAGCTGCAAGAACATCACCTATTTCGCTGAAAATATTTATGATATTGTAAATGTACCTTGGAAATTTAAAAATAGAGCGTCCATATTTCGGCGTAACTTCATAGGCAAGCGGTCCTTTGCTTTTGTCATCTACATATTTTTTAACTTTATCTTCTACCTTTCTCAAATGCCCGTTCGGGCTATGGTTATTGGTTCTTTGGGTGAGTGGTGTTAAATTATGCATATCCTTTCCGGTGCCGTGAACGTTGTCGTTTAGTAAGTGTCCCAGTACATAATAAGATGCGGACCCTAAGTTGTTTTTTTGTCTTCTTTTCAATAATATTTCCCAGGTTGGATTGGTTGCGTTGGGCTGGCTTCCCGGAGGCCCGAATTGGGTAAGCGGATCTGCCATCATGTATGTGCCAAATCCGCGTCCTGTTAAGGGACCGAAACTTATTGCAGTTGCATCTTTTTTACCGGGGTTTTTCTTTCTCATGAAGTTCCTGGCAGAGGCTATTGAAGTGTTCACTCCCCATATAAACCAGTCAGAAAAATTATTGCCGATCAGTTTGTTGGAAATATTGCTAATTAGAGGTGGCGAAGCAAAAAAGAGAAGCTTTGGTGTTCCGGCATCGGTCATATCGATCTCAATATTGCTTAAAGAGAACTTAGTTTTTGCATCTTCTAATATTTTAATTATTTCCATTCCGTCATTTACCGGCAAACGCAACTTGTTTAACGTCCACTCCTCAGCCTGAATTTTTCTATTCATGGCGTCTAAATCCGCCTCGGTTGAGATGTTTTTTAAGGAATTTACAGGAGCATTTATATTTTCTGCTTCGTTTGTTTCGTTTTTTGAATTGGCTGTTTCTTTCTTTAATTGAATGGGCCGCTTTTCTCCCATAGGGTTACTTACTGAGGTTTTTTTTTGAAGCGGCGGCATCTTTTTTGTATATAACCGCATTTCCTGGGGAATGGAAATAAGATACCTTGAAATTATAGATCCGGGCGATTTACCTGCAATATTAAGTACTTTCACAGCCCAGCTTGCACAACTGTCGCCGCCAAAAGTGCCTAATACGTTGTATGGTACATTAGATTTACTTTCTTCTGTATTAACAAAATTACGAGCTGCATCCCATTGTTCCTTCGTTACAGAGAATCGTTCTTCAGATAATTTTTCATATACTCCTGCTTCATCAAACAGGTCATCGTCCTGTATTTTACCTTTCACCCCAATGATGGTCTTTGCTTCATCAATAATTCCTCCATCTCCTGCTTCAGCAGATAAACCTACTATTTTAAGCAGTTTCCCTTTTTTATAAAATGCAATGGATACATGGCCAACAGTAGTTTCATTGGTCTTATGTTTCCAATTGACTGCAGCAATTTCATAGTCTGAAGCCTTTTGGCCAGGTGCTTTATTATAAAGCAGATCAGCACCCGCTGCAGTGATAAGGCCGGGAATGGCATATTCCGGATAATAATACAGAGATGAAAGTAGCATTGCTGATTTGGCAAGTGGCGGGCCAACTGTTAATGCAGCGTTGCCAAGCGATGCGCCGGCGGATAAGCCATATTTGACAAGCGATGTGCCGGCTGTTAAACCATATTGGGCAAGTGATGTGCCATACATTTTGGCTCCTTCCCATATACTTCCCGCCGTTCCTACAGTAGAAAAATTCTGATTGTCAGCTTCGTCTGTTTCTGTTGGTATCCAAACATCAGTAAGGCCTGATCCATAATTAGTAAGCTTTGTTCTTCCTCTGTATGCTTCATAATGTTCCTGCACAACGTAAACATCGCCAACGTTTGTTTCAGATCCCTGCGGTGTTTTTCCCGTTTTGGTAGTAAAAGCAGGTACATGTTGTTTTGCTTTATACTTTGTACCTACAGCCAACTTTCGTTGTATTACCGGTACGGCCTGTGGAGATAAATTTTCTGATTTAAACTGTAAAGTATTGTTCTTAACTGCTGTCAATGCTTTTTCTCCCATAACATCTGATTCATACTCCAATCCTTTATCATCATTCACCGCAATGCCTTGCTTCATTTGCATGGTAGGCTGTACACGTCCCTGTTTTTGCTGCACCACATGCCATGCTTCATGTGGCAGATGTTTTTCCTGGCCCGGGCCTACATGTATGTCTGTTCCCTGTGCATACGCCAATGCCTGCAACTGATGCGGCTTATCACTGTTATAATGCACCTTCACATCGTCCATACTGTAGCCGGAGAGCGCTTCCACGCCGGCTTTCAGGTTTTCGGGTAAACCGTTATTGTTTTGCTGCGGTTTTGAGTTGGTTGTTTCTTCTGCCTGTAATTGTAAGGGATTATTGGCAGGCAGCTTCAGTTGCAGTGGGTTAGTAGTGCTGTTGGCAGTATTGCCGGTAATTTTAGTATTTGCGGCCTCTTTATTTTTCAATATACCAGTTTGCATAAGAGATGATCTTTACTGAATGAAAAATGTATTTTAAACCACCGCCTTTCCTTCTTTGTGCATTTCCTTTCGTATGGCATGTTTAACATCGGGCAGGAAAATTTCGGTTGTGTTGCGTCCCAGGGCCCGCAGACAGCACCAGCGAACTACATTCATTATGGCGGCGCCGGTTATGGCATGATCTGCCGCCAGCTTGGGCAAACTTACCTCCGGCGCCAGTTTACAGGGTGGGGAAAAGGCGACTTTCCATAATTGCAGGCGCTGGTGCTCGTCGGGCTTTTTGAAATCGATCATTACCTGGAAACGGCGGGCAAAAGCTTCGTCTACATTGTTCTTAAAATTGGTGGCCAGCACTATAAGCCCGTTGTAGTCTTCAATTCGCTGTAACAGGTACGATACTTCCTGGTTGGCATGCCGGTCATGCGCATCCGACACATTGGTGCGTTTGCCGAACAACGCATCGGCTTCATCGAAAAACAGGATCCAGTTCCTGTTCTCGGCCATATCAAATACACTGGCCAGGTTCTTCTCCGTTTCGCCAATGTATTTTGACACTACCATCGAAAGATCTATGCGATAAACGTCCATGCCGGCCCATTTGCCCAGCAGGGCGGCGGTGAGCGTTTTGCCGGTGCCGGGCGGCCCCGAGAATAAGACCCGGAAGCCGGGTTTTATCTTTTTGCCGTAGCCCCAGTCGTTCAGCAGGGTAGGGCCGTGTTGCAGCCAGGTTTTTATTTCTTCCAGTCCGGCCATTACTTCATCATCCACCACCAGGTCGGCCCACTCCATACCGGTAGTTAACCGTTTTGCCGGAAAACCGGCGGTAAAGTCGGGCCTGAATTTTTCCCCGGTAGTGAGCAGGGTAAGGTATTCGGTTGAGGGTATAAGTAATCCGCTCAGGCGGGGCTCGCCCGGTGCAACGGGTTGTAGTTTCAGTATATTTTGCGTGTGAAAAAGATGTGTATCGCCAAACAGGTGCAGCAGGCGGTAACGCTGTTGCAGATCGTTGCCGGCTAAAAGGAATACTGCTGTTTCGCCCGTAGGCAGGTTGCAGCCTCCTGCGCTTTTTTGTCCGCCCAACTGGGTGAACGGATGCCCGGTGTTTTCATTCTTCATCAGCAGCATGTCGAGCAGTTCGGGCTGCAGGTGCGGTGTGAGGGAAAGGATGAGCACAAAACGCTCTGCATGCGACAAATTGAACTGGCGGATAACGGCAGCGTAGGGAGATGGGTCGTTGGTGACGGCAGGCGGGGCGATCGTATTCACCGGCGGCTGGCCGGGGTCGTTATTGAATGAAATGGCGCCGCGGGCCGTAAGGATGGCCGAGAACCATTCCAGCTCTCTGGCAGCGGTAGCGGCATTGGCCTGTATTGTGTTCATAGAAAAGGCGATCGGGTTTAAACTTTACGGTGTTTCTCCGTAAGAAAAATGCTTGTATCCTTCTCCGGCTCAATTTTCAGCATACCGGTAAAGCGAAAGTACCATTTGGGCCGGTACAGATTGCCGGTACAATTACCCGAATTTCAAAACAGGTATTTCTACCCGGGCTTGAACATGGCGGCTTTTCTACTTTTAACATATGAAGTTGTGTTATTATGAAAAGATTTTCACATGTTGCGGCCTGTTTTATTTGTTTATTGCTGTTCTTTACTTCAAACGCTCAAACAATAGTTGATGACGCCGGGTTGAAAAAAGAAACCAGGAAGAGCTTTGTAAAAATGCTTCTCGATAAAATAAAATTTACAAAGAACGCAAGGGAAAAAGAAAGGGAACGCATTCTTACCCTCGTTGAAAACCTTGGATTACAGGACTCGATCACTGCCAATGCCAACAATATTCAATTGATCATTCATGAGCTCGAAAAAAAGGAAAACCAGCATTATGATTCCCTGAAGAAGATCATACATACGATCAGGTTGGGCGATCAGGGCTTAGCTGCCGATCTGCCCGGTGAAAATTCAGTGAACCCGGAAAACAGTTTTTCTGATAAGGACCTCGAAACGCTTGCCAGCCAGATTATGCCATTGCTGAGGGAAAAAGATGCTGATGATAAAGAGGAAAAGGAAAAGCAGGAAGTGTTAAAAAAGCTGCGGGAAATAAGGGAAAACAATGCCGGGATAATTCATTCCCACAAAATAGCAGACAGCGTAATTAAAAGGTATACCGTAACGTTGAAGAACAAGGCCGCGCTTTTCGGTTTTTATGACAATGATGCCGGTTCATTTGCCGGCACCCCTGTTTTACAAACTTTAAATTCATTTATTTATTATTCCCTGTTTATAAACGAAGCAACAGGTGATATTATCAATAAAGAGCTATTGTACGCTTCGCCTGCCGTAAGCGCGGCACAGGCTGCAGGGTGCAGTGTTTATTTTTCCGTACAGGTACATAACAGGGATGGCAGGTCATCTTTTCTTTATAACGCCAATGCCTGGCAAACATGCGCCGACACGCTGCTTGTGCTGTTGAAAAAAAGCCACGCAAACGGTATTGTGCTCAGCTTTAAAAACCTGAGAAAGAAGGACCGCAGTTTGTTTACCGATTTTGTTCTGTTTGTTTCCGGCGCGTTGCAACAATACAATGCTTCGTATGCATTGTTCCTCACCGTTCCGCGGATTGACCTTGCAGGCGCATATGACATACAGGCCCTTGACGAAGCGGCGGATAAATTTTTTATCGACTTTGCCACCAATACAACAGCTGTATGCAGCCCTTTGGCGCCGTTGAAAGGCAGCCAACACAATACGATTGAAAATTCTTTTGCCTGGTATGAGTCGCAGGGGGTGAAAGCAAATAAAATGGTATTGATATTGCCATATCGTGGAACAAGCTGGCAAATGCGTGACGCTTCTTTAAAGCAGGATATTTTTACCGGGTATTTAAACGTAAGCGCCATAAAGAATAAATATGGGGAGGCAGCTTTTTACGATGAAGCAACCTCGAGCGTTTACATTGACACTGTATATTCAAACAACCGGGCAGGCCGTATATGGTACGACAATGAACTTACACTGGGAGAAAAATATGATTTCATATTGAATAACGGCCTTGGCGGCGCGGCGCTTTTTTGCATTAATTACGATGAAGGATCAAAAGGGCTAAGAGATGAGCTTACTTATAAGTTTGCCTTTGCCGATACAATGTACCTGCCAGACAGCATAATAAGACCGGTTACCGGTTTGTCTTTTTTGCAAAAGGCGCGAAGGTATTTATCCTTATATAAATATATTCTTCAAAATCCCTGCGCTACCTGTTTTGAAAAAACGCCTCACAGCGGGCAGGATATTCTTTCTTATCTGGCCGAATTGAAAATAGACTCTCTTGTAAGGGCAGAAAATATCACCCGTGGTCATAACAGCCAGGCTGCCGCATCTTTAAAAGAACAATTTAATTACATAAACAGAAAGCTCACAATTTCCCTGCTGTATATAACATTGTTTTTATTACTGGTAAGTTTGGGATTAATATGCCTTTATGTGGCCGGGTTAAGATACAATGGAGACGACTGGCCAATTAAAAAAACGGTAGCTTTTATATTGATCCTGTCAAGCGCCCTGTTTGTACTTTCTGCATTCACCTGGTGTTTCACATCGGATATCATTCCTTTGTTCGGGGTTTCGGGCAAGGTGGCGCAGGTTCCCCAGTGCATGCCTGACCCTGACTGTATAAATATTTCTTTTAGCACCTTATTGCTTATCATTACCACCGGCATCTTCATTGGCTTCATTTTGTTCAGGTACTTTATAACCCCACTGCTTAAAGTGAAAGATGTGCCCTGAGAAATTAACAAAGGCACTGCCACCCTAAAGGATAAAACCTTATGGCAGTTACAACTGGACGCTACCGGTCAGCACGTTATCAACACTACTCTTTATTTAAGGGGCCATTTTGGCCGGTTGCGTGATATTTGTATTTCCCCGCAGGGAAAAGTGTACCTCTGTACATCCAATGGCAATAATGATAAACTGATAGAAATTAGCGGGTAATGGTTGCCGGATAACTGTAATTTGTAATATGACTAACGCGCCTCATTATTCGACAATTTGAGCTGGTGATAAATTTTATTGGTTAAACCGGATCTCTGGAACGATTTTTTATCATGAAGAGGAAACTCTGATTTAACCACTCAAAAATTGAAGTTCATGAAATCTGTTTCCTGGTTTATCAGCCTTGCAGTTGCATTCACTGTGTTGAATGCCTGCGATAAGGATGATAAAGAGAAAAAACCTGAGTCGCCAACAACCGGTAAACCCGTGGAGACCAAACCGGCCAATACCACGTATGCGCCCGCGTTTACCGGACAAACCCGCATCAACGGGGTTCGAACCTCCGCTGCTTATAAGGCAACGGTGCTCACTTCCTCACTGGCATCGCCCTGGGGCATCACGAGCCTGCCCGATGGCCGGTTGCTGATCACGGAAAAAGCGGGAAAGATGCGTATAGTTACGGGTACCGGCGCTGTAAGTAACGCTATTACCGGTCTTCCGGCGGTAAATGCTGCCGGGCAGGGCGGTTTGTTAGGATTGTGTATCGACCCGCAGTTCAGTTCGAACAGGATGGTGTATTGGGTGTTCTCTGAAAATGTATCAGGCGGTACGGTCACCGCCGTTGCCAAAGGCCGGCTGGCCGACAATGAGTCAGCCATTGAGAATGCAACCGTGATCTACCGCGCCAATCCCGCATATAACGGCCAGCTGCATTATGGCGGCCGTATTCTTTTCGACAAAACCGGTAACCTGTTCGTAAGCACAGGTGAACGCTCCGACTTAGCTACCCGGCCACTGGCCCAGTCGGTAACGGCTGCATTGGGAAAAATTATCCGCATTACCACCAGCGGAGCGGCGGCGCCGGGAAATCCCACATTCAGCCAGTCAGGCGCATTACCGGAACTGTACAGTATCGGTCACAGGAACCCGCAGGGGATAGCCATACACCCCACAACCGGTGAGCTGTGGCAGAGCGAACATGGCCCCCGTGGCGGCGATGAAATAAACCGGGTAATGGGCGGCGCCAATTATGGCTGGCCTGTTATTACTTACGGTATCGAATATAGCGGACAACCCATCGGCAATCCGCCCATTCAGCAACAAAACGGTATGGAGCAACCGGTTTATTACTGGGACCCTGTAATTTCACCCAGTGGGATGACGTTTTACAAAGGCAACCGTATTCCTGAATGGGAGAACGATCTGTTCATCGGTGCATTGAGCGGAACCCATATCGCCCGCCTGGTGCTCGACGATAACAAGGTAGTAGGTGAGGAGAGATTGCTGGAAAGCGAAGGCCAGCGCTTCAGGGATGTTACACAGGGCAATGATGAAGCGTTGTATGCCATCACCGACCAGGGCCGGTTGTATAAGATAGATAAACAGTAATTTTATAGTCGGCGAATATAAACGAGGCCATCCGGTTTGAACTTGGGTGGCTTCGTTGTTTTAACTGCCACCCGTACTTTGCATTTGCCGCCTGGCCTGCTCTTTGCAAAGCCCGACTATTGTAAATTCGTATAATAAAAAAATGCGGTATGCTGCTGGATAACAAATTTCCTTTGGGCTATATGGTCAAAAAGGTATGGGCCGACCTGGTGGTAGTTGTGCTGGTTGGACTTTGTGCACATTTTTTTAGCGAACGGTATGACAACACTTTACCGAAGATCCCGCTGAACATTCCCATCTTTTTAGGTACCGCCATCTCGGTATTGCTTTCGTTCAAAATGAACCAGTCGTACGACCGCTGGTGGGAAGCAAGAAAGATCTGGGGTTCCA
>CBIHPC010000037.1:0-39199 GCA_966211305.1 uncultured Niastella sp. | reverse complement strand
CTACGGGCGTAAGCATTGTAGATATCAATAACGACGGGTACGACGATATTTACGTTTGTGTATTCGGCAAAAATTTGCTCGAGCGTGCCGCCAACCTGTTATTCATCAACCAGCATGATCTTACATTCAAAGAATCGGCTGCGGAGTATGGATTGGCTGATACCAGTTATTCAACCCAGGCCGTGTTCTTCGATTACGATAAGGATGGCGACCTCGATATGTACCTCGCAAATTACCTGTTGAGCGCAGGCAATGCCAATACCATTTATCCGCGCGATTCAACAGGCAGGTCATACGCAAATGACAAGTTATATAGGAACGACGGTTTTATACCCGCCACCGGTGGGGATAAGGGGCAGGCCCGCCATCCCGTGTTCACCGATGTAACGCTGGCGGCCAATATCAAAGAAGATGGGTATGGGTTAGGCGTGGTGGTAAGCGATCTCAATAACGACAACTGGCCCGACATATATGTTGCCAATGATTTTTTAACGAACGATGTAATGTGGCTGAACAACCGCAATGGTACGTTCACCAATTGTATTGCGAAAGCGGTACAACATCAGAGTTATTCAAGCATGGGTGCCGATGCGGCGGATGTGAACAATGACGGCTGGCCCGATGTGGTAACCCTCGATATGATGCCCGAGCACAATGAGCGGCGCAAACTCACATGGTCGGTAATGAACTATGAGCGGTACCAGGCGGAAAGATCGTTTGGTTATGAGCCGGAGTATATGCGCAATATGTTGCAGTTGAACAATGGCATTGCAGCGGGTGGCGATACGGCTATTCCCTTCTTCAGCGAAATAGGGCAGCTCGCCGGCATCGCCAATACCGACTGGAGCTGGAGCGTGCTGATGGCCGATTTCGATAATGACGGCTGGAAGGATATGCATATTACCAATGGCATTGGCCGCGATTTTATCAATGCCGATTTCCTCGAGTTCAGCTCAACCGTAATGGGAAGAGTAAGCGATCTGAAACAACAGCGGAAACTAATTAACGATAAGCTGGCATCATTGCATCATGTAGCGCTTGGCAATTACCTGTACAGGAACAATGGCAATTACACCTTCACCGATGTTTCCGCACAGGCAGGGGTTGATGAGGCCTCGATGTCGAACGGCGCGGCATATGCCGATCTCGATAACGACGGCGATTTGGACATGGTAGTGAATAACATCAATAAAGAAGCATACGTACTTATCAATAACACCAATGAGGAAGGCAAACCTGTAAAACAGCATTCAATACGAATTGAGTTGAAAGGAAAGGGGGCGAACCGTGCGGCATTCGGGGCGAAAGTAAAAGTGTACACCGGTTCACAGGTACAGGTGCAGGAGCAGAACCCCGTACGCGGTTATTTCTCATCGGTAGATACTAGGCTGGTCTTTGGTTTGGGACAGCATACGCATATCGATTCCATTGTAACCATCTGGCCCGATAATACCTGGCAGGTGTTACGGCAGGTGGCGGTGGATTCGCTATTGGTTATAGATCAACAGCCGGCGGGAAAGTGGCCGGGGTATACCACGAGTAACCAACCGGCTGTTTTTTCAGACATTACAAATGCAACCCGCATGGCCTACCGCCATGTGGAAAGTAATTATAACGACTTTGCGGTACAACGGTTGTTACCGCAGAAATTTTCGCAGTTGGGTCCATATATAGCCACCGCCGACGTAAACATGGATGGACTCACTGATTTCTTCGTCGGCGGTGCTTTTAACTTCAGCGGCCGGTTTTTCCTGCAGCAAAAGAACGGACAGTTCACCGGCGTTTCGCTCACCGACAGTATAAAAATGGAAGAGGACCAGGATTGCACTTTCTTCGACGCAAATGGCGATGGCTCTCCCGACCTGCTGGTAACAGGCGGTAACATTCAGTTTGAAGACACCTCGGCATATAATACGCCCCGGTTGTACATGAACGACGGAAAGGGACATTTCCGCCTGCAGGCGAACGCCATTCCGGCCAGCATCCGCATTATTGCCGGTTGCGTGGCAACAGGCGATTATGATGGCGATGGGCAGGCTGACCTGTTTATCGGCAGCCGCGTTACACGACGATATCCTTTGGCCGCACGAAGCTATGTGTTACGAAACGACAAAGGCGTATTTACCGATGTAACGGCCAATGTATGTAAGGAGCTGGTGCAGCCTGGTATGGTAACTTCAGCGGTGTGGACTGACCTCGATAACGATCACCAGCCCGACCTGGTGATAGCAGGGGAGTGGATGGCCGTTCGTTTCTTTAAGAATGAACGCGGGCGCTTACGCGAAGTAACACAGGCGGCAGGTACGGCTGGTGCAACGGGTATGTGGCGAAGCCTGGCTGCGGCGGATATAGACCAGGATGGCGATACGGATCTTGTTGCCGGCAATTTAGGTTCCAATTGCGATTACCAGGTAAGCGACTCCACACCGATGGCGTTGTATGCTGCGGACCTCGATGGTAATGGCAGCATAGACCCCATACCTTTTTATTATATCAAAGACAAAACCGGAGTTAAGCGTTTATTCCCCGGCATCAACCGGCGGCAGTTTGCCGACCAGGTGCCGGCCATCAAGAAACAGTTCCTGCATCATGCAGATTATGCGAAGGCGACGTTTGAAGATATCTTCAAAGACCGGGCAAAAGATGATCTGTACCGCTATACCTGCACCGAAACACGCAGCTGCTGGCTCGAGAACCTTGGCGGCGGCCGGTTCAAAAAACATATGCTGCCCCAGGAGGCGCAATTTGCGCCGGTGAACGCCATCCTCTGCGACGACCTTGACGGCGATGGGGTAACCGACCTGTTGCTGGCGGGGAATGAGTACCAGAATGAGGTCATGACGGGGCGGTACGATGCCTCGTACGGGTGTTTTTTAAAAGGAATAGGCCATAAGAGCTTTTTGGCGATCCCGTCTGCCCGAAGCGGTTTTGTGGTGCGAGGTGATGTGAAGGACATGGCGCTGGTTGGAGGGGGGAAAGGCCGGAAAATGGTAATAATTGCAATAAATAATGATTCACTGAAGGTTATGGGAGTCAATTCAATGAAATAGTTTGCCCGGAATAGGGAAATTTATCGATAAAAAACCTATTTTTGCGTCCCCGATGAAAGTCGGGGCAGACTGTTTTTTGGTTTGTAAGCTTTTGAAAGGAAGAATACAACTCAAAAACGGAAGGACCGGTAGCTCAGTTGGATAGAGCAGCTGCCTTCAATTATTAGGAGCCTTATAAGGGAAACGAAACCTTATAAGTGGATGCCACTATATCGGTGAAACCTTCCTGCGAAAGCAGATGGCAATACCGAGGAAACCTGAAAGGGGTTCCGTAGAGACTACACGTGGCACACCTGAAATGGTGAAGATATAGTCCAGACCACAAATTCTGGCAGCAATGCCGGAAGCAGGGAAACCTGTAGCGGGTAAGCTAAGCAGCAGGTCATTGGTTCGAATCCAATCCGGTTCACTTACAGTATTGAAACCCGCTTTTAGAGCGGGTTTTTTGATGAAATTGCCTAAGCCCTATTCAAAAAATTATATAAACGAAACATGCCTTTATCGATCTTTGTACCTCAACTGTAAATTTCGCTTAACCATGCTGCGTTTTCTACACTTGTAGCTTCTGGAGGCGCCTTTAACAAAAAGATGAAACTGTTGTTTATCAGCATTGGTACTGCAGAAGGGCAGGGGGCAAAACAAACCTATGAAATGTTGTAAAATCATGGCATCAAAAATCTGGTGTATCATGAATCATCAGGTACTGCCCATGAATGGCTCACCTGGCGCAGGTCGCTCAATGATTTTGCGCCAAGGTTGTTTAGATAATACGTAACTAATAGTTTGATGGAAAAGGGCCTTCAGGTGTTTGAACCTGAAGGCTCTTTAATTTTGTCGGCACAGTTTCCGTAGTTACGCATTTATAAGTCAAAGTTGAACAGTTATGCTCCATCTTTGAACTCGTGCTGCAATGATTTCTTAGTTTTTAAGTATTGAGGTCGTCACATTTATTTTACCATTGCTGCTGTAAACTTTCAGGAAGTATATCCCGGCAGCGAGGCCAGATAAAATAAGCATATCGTCGCTGTAAAGATTTCTACGTGTTAATATAACCCTGCCGTTTATGTCAGACAGTGTAACGCCAAGTGTATTTACACCAGGGAAATTGAAGGTTAATCTTACAAAATCCCGGACCGGGTTTGGCGCTATCCGGAGATAGTTCCCAATACCTCCCAGGTCAATGGTCGCTGTGATCACATAGTTATACGCATCGGAAAAAGGGCTATTGCACCCGTTTTCACTTACCCGTACATAATAATTGCCGGCAGTGGTTGGTTTGTAGCTTTGGGCGGTAGCGCCTGTTATGATATTGTAATTACTACCATACCATTGATTGCCTGTGGCCGAGGAAGATACCATGCCTTTAACCGCATCCGGGGTTATGGAAGGTTTAGGCGGATTTGGATATACCGTAACGGTAATTGCGTTGGATGGCGGAGACACAACGCCCTCAACCGTTGCAGTAGCGGTATAGACTCCGCTGCTATAGACGAAATGCGTAGTACCGGTGGCATAGCTAACGGGCGCCCCGTCTTTGTACCATTGATTGTAGGTTCCCGATGAGCTTAAGGTAAGATAATTTCCTGCACAAAAAGTGGTAGCACCACTGGCCGTAATCACCGGCGCCGGGTCATTGATCTTATTTTTCAGTACAGTAACAGTCATATAGTTACCATCAGCGGCGGTCAGCTCAGGCCTGCCATCTGCATCCAGATCGCCTATGGCAATACTTCGCACACCGGATAATACGTAACCATAATCAATTTTTGCGTTGAAAGAAACGGCGCCTGGAGCGCTTGTATTTTTATAAACGGAAATGGTGCCTGAAGATTGATTGGCCACTGCCAGATCGGGTTTGCCATCTCCGTCCACATCCCCGATAGCAATATCACAGGGCAATTTGCCGGCAGCATAATCAATTTTGGATGAAAACGAAATATCGCTCCCTGTATTATTATTGGGGAACACAGATACGCTGGCGTCGTCGCTATTGGCGACCACCAACTCGGGTTTTCCATCGCCATCCAGATCGCCGGCTGCAATAGCTTTTGGATTGGTCCCTGCCTGAAGATCCACTTTATTGTCAAAAGTAATAGTTGATCCGATACTGGTATTCTTAAATACGGAAATGGTATTACTTGACGTAGATATGGAACCGCTGTTGGCAGCTGCCAGATCATTTTTGCCATCTCCGTTGAGATCAGCGATAACAACCTGCCTCGGAAATACGCCCGTACCAAGATCTTTTCCTGGGCCAAAAGAAATAGAACCCGGGGTACTGGTGTTTCTGAATATAGTCAGCGAATTGGCATATATAGCAGCAACAACCAAATCAGGTTTTCCGTCTCCATCCAGATCACCTATGGAAGCGCTCCATGGACCATGCCCTACGGGAAGAGGTATACTATCTGAAAATGAAATATTTCCCGGTGTACTTTTATTTCGGAATATGGAAATATTATCGGGGTTTATACCAGCGGCAATAAGATCGGGTTTTCCATCTCCGTCCAGATCGGCCGCCGTTGTACTGTAGGCATAATAGGAACCAGTCACACGATCTACCTTAGGTGCAAAGGAAGGCATTCCATGGCTGCTGTTATTTTGAAATACAGAAACCCGCCCGTACACATTAGTTACGATCATATCCGGTTTTCCGTCTCCATCCAGGTCGCTCAGGGTAACATCCTGATCGTGTTCTCCCGCTTTCAAATCCAGCTTAACGGAAAACACGTCTGGCACCAGGGCCGCGCCTTTCCCTGCAAACGTGGGCATAAACGGTTTGGAATCATATGCCGTCAGGTTATTGGTGGTTACACTTACAGGCCAGTAAGTAGCGCCTGCCGGAACCGTAACCGTAAGAGAAGTGGATGTAGCGGCAGATACAATCGCTTTTACCGCACCGAAATAAACAATATTATCAGAAGCCTGACTGCTGAAATTAGATCCGGTGATCGTTATTACATCGCCGATCATCCCGGCCGATGGGGTAACACCAGCAATAATTGGCAGCGTTGTGCTAAATGTAAATCCATCGCGGGTGCCAGGTCCGACAGACGTTGTAACCGCTACCGCTCCAGATGTGCCGGAACCAACAACAGCCGTAATAACAGATGGTGAAATAACAGAAAATGACGCCGCAGGGGTTCCACCAAAATGGACGGATGTAGTTCCTGTAAAATTCAACCCCTTTATGGTAACCACAGTTCCCGTATTGCCGGCAACCGGAGAAAACGACGAAATGATCGGCCCGGTATACATAAAGCCTGGCAGCGTGGCGGTGCCCTTGCCTGTCGTTACACTTACATTACCGGAATTGCCTGGGCCCAGGACCGCTGTAATGGTTGTAGGGGACAATACGGTAAACGAAGTGGCCGCTACGCCGCCAAAAAGTACAGCAGAGGCGCCGGTAAAATTAGTTCCTGTTATGGTTATAGTAGCACCAGCCGTTCCGGATGTGGGTGTAAACGAAGTAATGGAAGGACCGGAATAATGAAAGCCCCCTAAAGTACCTTGCCCACCGGCTGTGGTGACCGCTACGTCGCCCGACGCTCCTGAACCAACTACCGCCGTAATGGAAGTGGGTGACACAACCGTAAATGAAGTTGCGGGCACGCCGCCAAAATGAACCGCCGTAGCGCCGGTAAGGTCGGTACCCGTTATGGTAACCGTTGTACCAGTACCTGCGGAACTGGGTGTAAAAGAAGTAACAGTGGGGGGTACTGTATAAGTAAAACCCGCCAGGGTAGCAGTGCCTTTGGGTGTGGTAACAGACACGTTCCCCGATGCCCCTGCGCCAACTACGGCCGTAATAGAAGTGGGAGAAACCACGGTAAATGATGTTGCCGGCACCCCGCCAAAACTTACTGCCGTTGCTCCTGTAAAGTTAGCTCCGTTGATAGTAACGGTAGTTCCGGTAACGGCTATGGTTGGCGTAAAAGAAACAATAGCCGGGTCGGTCACTTTGTTTTTCAGGATCGACACCGTTTGGGAAATAAAATTAGCCACTGCCAGATCCGGCATATGATCTCCATCCAGATCACCCATGGCTACACTATAAGGCGAATTCGAATAATAATTAGCAGGGCTGGCCAGCACAATATTTCCGGCGGCGCTTGTATTTTGATAAACCAATACCCCGGTATTTGAATTGGCAACGATCACTTCTGGTTTACCATCTCCGTTCAAATCACCCAATGAAACATTGTATGTATCCCCCGAGCCATAGTTCACCTTTGAAGTAAAAAAGAAATTTCCGGTGCTGCTCATATTTTTCCATACAGACATTGACACCGCGGCCTGTGTAGTGAGTGTAAAATTATCATAGGTAATGATCAGGTCGGATTTATTATCACCATCCAAATCACCAAGGGCAATACCAAAAGGTTCGTCTGTATCCGTAGGGATATCGGTTTTCGTTGCAAAAACCATATTTCCGCTACTACTTTGATTTCTAAACAGGGAAACGCTGGACGATAACGTATTTGTAACAGCCAGATCAGGCTTACTATCTCCATCCAGATCACCGATAGCAACCGAGTGCGGAGATAAGCCGGTAACCAGGTCGGTCTTCGCAGCAAAAGCTATTGTTCCCGGTGTGCCCGTATTTTTAAAGACAGATACCGTATTAGACAAAAAATTGCTTACGGCCAGTTCCGGTTTTCCATCGCCATCCAGATCGCCAATGGCCACAGACCAGGGCGCGTTACCTGTTGCAAATTCTACCCGGGTCGCCAATGAAATGGTACCCGGCGTACTGGTATTACGATAAACGGATACTGTACTACTCACATTATTGGTTACCACCAGATCCGGCAACCCGTCACCATCTATATCCCCCGCTGCTATACTGTAAGGTGAAGAACCCGATGGAGCGGGAAAATCAATTTTAGTGGCAAAAGACAATATGCCCCCACTGCTTGTATTTCTAACAACAGAAATAAGGGAAGCCGGTGAATTGGCTCTATTCGGGGTGGCCAGGTCGGGTAGGCCATCGCCATCCAGATCGATAATCACTACCCCATTGGGATGGAGATTTGTGGTTACATCAGTTGCCATTGCAAAAGAACCCGTGGTAAACGGAGGATCTCCCCCCGCAAAAGTGGTTATAAAAGGCCTGGGCGACCAGGCGGTTAAATGATTTGTGGTAACCGTGAATGGTTGATACGTAGTGCCGGGAGGGATCGTTACCGTGAGCGAGGTGGATGTTGCCGACGTCACAGCAGCTTTGACCGCGCCGAAGTATACGATGTTATCACCCGCCGTGGCGCTGAAATTACCACCTGTTATGGTGATAGCTGTTCCTACCGGACCAGCCGAAGGTGAAAAAGAAGTAATAACAGGCGCCTGGGCCAATGATTGTAAAACACCTAAAATAATAAATGAGAAGAGAAACAATCTTTTTTTTATTGCGAGCCGCTTAAGCAGAACTATCATCGCTGAAGGTTAGGGTTTTGAAAGAGAACCAGTATCCTGATTTTAGAGTAAGGTATGGCATCTTGTTCAGATTAGCAATGCACGGCTTGTACAGTTGGCGGGCATTTACACACCTATTGCTAAATCTGCACACTTATCGCCAGAATACGCACACTTATCGGCCAAATTTTATTAGTTCTGGAATTTTATTACATCACATGAAAAAGGGCTCCCGGCCTTTTATTGGATTTGCTTTTTTGGATTCGTCTCGGAAAAGTGCCGGTTGGTCGTAATTGGAGCAATTGGAAATAGAAACCGGCTTAATTTCCCTAATGAACGCAGGTTGGTTCCCCAGCAGCCAGCCGTACAGGCAAGATCAGGGAAGTAAACGGAGGGAAAAAACGTTTGTTAACAGAAGTTGGCGGTTTTTTTTATAGTTGTGAATCAATAACGAGACCGCGTTTATTACTTATTTTGAACTTCATGTGTTCTTCCGGTTCTTAATTCTGAAAAAACAGCCTCCACATAATCCTGCAGGATCTTCTCCTGCTCAAGCCTGTTATTATTATGTCTCGATTTCAGTAGTTCATATAAGCCTGCTTCCTCTACGTTCAGAAGGTTGAGCGAACTGGCTTTGTTTTTTTCTCCGGCAACGACAAAGTCCTGGAAGCGGTCAAATGTTCGCCTATCCATCATTATACTTTTAACGTGCCTGTAATAAGAACGCAGTTGGTGCAGGATCTGAAATCCATGTTCATCTATATCTCCCCAGTAGTAGATGTTTTTATCTGCCAGCCACCGGGCATTTTTTAAATAACTAACTTTAAATCCACCGCCACTCCATATGGCTATGGCAGATGGGATGGGTGGGAGGGTCAGGAAATTCATTTTGTTTTCAGTGATCACGACGTTGTTATGGTCAAATGCCGCTTTTTCAAAATCTGATAATCGAATGCTGAAATCCTTTATGTTGCTAAAAATGGTTAAATTTTCATCCAGTACTCTTATCCGGATCAAAGGCTCATCCTTTTGCAAAAAATAACGGTCCTCAAATTTTTTTCCGTTTTTATCGCGTATGTGCTCCGGTATGAGAAAGTCTAATAATGATTGTAACAATATGTTGTTTTCCTCAACGAATTTGGTGTGAACGGGTATCGGTAATTGACGGATGTATAATTCAGGCCGGGGGGTTGAGATAAAATACTTACAAACCGATAGAATGCCATTCCAGTTAGTATTGGGTAAAGTGAGTAATAATGGATTTTCAAGCACCCATTTTTGCAATTGAGGAAGTGTACTTATAATAACTTCATAGTTCTTTATTAACAACTCCCATTCTTTCTTCTTTTTCGTAAAATGAAGATAATCATTAACCGTTTCGAATACGATACTATCAGGTAATTGTTGAACACCGGTTCGCCTGAAATTTTTTTCGGCTGCCTGTACCCAATAGCCGATGCCGGTTTCGTTCTTCGATTGGCTGTATAATGCCGTGATCTCATTTTGGAGATCGCCAAAACGACCGGTCAGATCGCCGGGCTTCACTTTTCCGATCCTGTCTATTACTTTTGGAAAAAATGGCTCATTTGAAATATAGCTTTGCAGGAATGGTTTCCACCATTTTAATGCCTGCTGCAGGATATCTTCCGGACTGATCATTTACAAAGGTGTTGAGGTTACCCGGTTAAAAAGATTATCGTGTTTTGCTTTTTCCAGCTCATACGCTTCTTTGGTAAAGTTGCTTACCTGGGAATTATTGCCGTCTTTATTGCTTACAAAGTGAAAGGAATTCACATGCCCTTCTATGATATGGATCTTTTGCAATGGCGTAACGATCAGCAGTTGCAGGTTTAATTTTTTAAAAAGTTCCAGGCCATACCGGGTACTTTCATCGCTGCCTCTGCCAAAGGCCTCATCGATGACCACGAACCGGAAACTCCGGCTTTTGCTTTCACCGAATTGCAAACCAAACTGGTAAGCCAGCGCGCTTGCCAGGATGGTATACGCAAGCTTTTCTTTTTGTCCGCCGCTTTTACCGCCCGAACCTTCGTAAAACTCCTTTTCCGAATCATCTGCCAGGTATCGTTCGCTGGCGTTGAATTCAAACCACTGCCGCACGTCGGTAACCGTGTTTGTCCAGTCTTTGTTGATGCTTTCAGCACTGGCGAACCGGTCGAGTATTTTCTTCACCTGTTCATATTTTTCCTCCGTATATAATTCATTGTTACTGCTGAAGGAATGCGTATAGCATTTTTTCAGTTCCTCCCTGAACAGCCTTACTTCCTTATTGGGTGTGGCATCCATTTGAATGGTGATGTATGTTTCCTGGGTGGCGTTATATACTATTTCGCGCAGGTGCTGGTTAATGGTCTTTATTTTCTGGCGGATATTCTTTTCGTGCTTTTCCAACTGGTTATCGAATACGGCAATGCTGTGAATGGTGTTCCTATTCAATTCTTCCTTGAACCTTTCTTCATGTCTTTTCAGGTCTTCCGTTACAAGCCGCTCATATTTTTTTATATATTCTGCTCTGGCATCGATGCTTTCGGCCAGTTCACTGTATTCTGCTTTGGAATGCTCTTTGATTTCCCGCATTTTTCTTTCTATCGATGACCGCAGGTTGCTTAAGCGGGTGCGGAGTTTTTTTAATTCACCGGTGTCGCCCTCAAACAATTTTCTGAACTGGTCCTGCTGCCTGTCAATGGATGAAAGGCGCAAATGCTTATCTGTTAGTTTTTCTTCTATTACCGGGAAATACAACTCCCGTTTCCGGGCATCGGCCAGCCTTGTAACCTCTTCAGTTTCCTGCAACTGTTTCTGATGCAGTTCGATAGCGCCTTTCAGTCTTCCAATTTGCTGGTTTTTTTCCGTTTCTTTTTCTTTTACATCTTCCATGGCAATAAGCGCTTCATCTCTTTTCCGGTGCAGCAGGGCGAGCATATCGTTGTTATGCAGCAGTTCGTGCCGTTCTTTTTCAAGATGGTGGATCTGCTCTACATGCCATTTCCAGTTAATGCGGCCGAAATCGGTCATGCTGAGCAACACGGTTAGTTGTTGGCGGAGGTGCTGATGTTGGCGTTGTTCTTTTTCTATTTCAGCCATGTGCGAGCGTTGTGCGAAAATCCGGCTTTCCAGTTCCGCAACGATTTCCTCCATGGCTTTTATTTTTGATGTATTGCTCCAGCCCAACACATAATTACGTCGGTCGTCAATTCTTTTCCTGTCATCTTTCGTGTGCCAGCATGCTAATACCGGTATCGCGCAATAATTTTTCAATGGCCCCTTCCCAGGCGCTCTCTTTTTCGTTTACCTGCAACAGTTCGCCGGCAAAGGGAAGTTCCTCTTTATTTATTTCAACATCGCCAACAATGGCGGTAAGCGACTGGAGCAAATTGACAATGAAATAAAACAACACGACAAATACATGTAGATATCAGAAGAGAAGCGCATAGTGCGCATGGCAGATGCGACGTAATTGTACAAACATCTGCATATATCTATGCTATAGAATTAAAACTAAATAGCACTGCACAGCAGGCATTAGATCAGATTATAGAAAAAAATATCTCCATCCTTTCCAATCAGATGCGCGGAAAAAATATGCCATCGGGATAAACTTTTCCGGTGAGAAACGAGCGGTGGATGATTATCTGGTAAAAGAGATACTTTGAACCCACTACAATTAATTATTCACCAACAAAATCTGCAAGAGTATATTATTTGTTCACCCGGAACGATACATCTTGCTTAGTATCAGTGATTTAAGTGTGTATAGTTTGGTTAATCTTCTTTCAACTGGTTTGAAGAAATTCCAATCCGGTTCACAGGAAGCTCGTCGAAAGACGGCTTTTTTTGTTTAAAATATATGTCCCGCCTGCATTTTCAATGATTTTCTGTATAGTTGTAACTAACTGATAAAGCCTGCTTTATCGGTTAACTAAAGCTGGTGCCGGGTATCCCTTTCAGAAGAATATTTTGACCATACATGAATTATTGTCATTTACCTTTAGCTTCATAGTTAAACTGGTCGAATATCGAAGAAACAGCTTCCCTTATTTTTTGCTCATTGTTTATATTTTCCTGTGCGATTATTCCCGAAGCAAAACCCTGCCAAACCATTTTTTGAGTTTTATTATCATTCAGGTTAATAATCAGGGTTCCCGGTTGAACAGGCACCCACTCCACATCATCGTTTGAAACTACCGCTTCCCCACCAATGGTAACATACCCACTAGTTCTTCGCAAAGTGTCGGCCTGTTCTGTTATGAAAAACGAAACCGTCATACCAGGGTCGCCAACTGATTTCATTTTATAACCACGTGTATTCAATTCATATTCTATTGCATCTTTGATCCTTTTCCTGGCAGATTCGTTATTGTATACGTATACGCCTGTTGGACTTACAAATACCCTTGCTTCCGGTATCTTATCTACATCGGTAATCCAGCCATAAGTTTTAACGTCTGCCAGGTTCGTCACATCGGCATCAATATTTTTTCCTATTTCCCGCGTATTAGAAGGCCCGCAGCTAACGAAAAACGACAATCCAATAACACACAATGTTGTAATCTTTTTCATGATCTGAATATTTGATTGTATTTGAATGCATCAATATCGTTCTCATTGGTTTAACTGAATTCCTTTAGTTAATGCTATCAACCATATGGTAGAAAATGCATCAAGGTATCATGATGGATCTTTTTCCACACAATCCTTAAAATTTCTGACAGCAACTAATTATAAATACAGAAAAAATCATTCCCCATTGGTTCAATTACTTTAACTGAATATGAAGGATATGCATTTGGGGGATAAACTTTCGTGTTGGATCTGCAAATCTATGTAGAAACGCTAATAACAGTTTTTCCAAACAAAGCCGGGTGCAATGCAGCTGCTCCATTTATGGCGGCCATTTTGTTTTTGTCATCGTTGAAACCCCGCGCCGGTTCTGTATATCAGCAATGGCCGCACATGGCATGGCGTAGAATAAGATAGTTGGAATAACAATTTGTATTAATGCAATTCATGTATCAAAAACTACAGTTCGCCGACGACCTGATATTTTGTATGCCGGTCGCAATTAACTTCACATGATCGATCCCTTATGTTACGCGTGATCTTATAGGAAAGACTTTTATCATCCATTATTCTTTCTCTTCAGTATTTCCCGTATGCTATAGCTGGTAGGTATGTTTGGTGCATCGGTTTGGGCTTTGCCTCGGCCGGTATAATGTTTTGCCCTATGGGCAGGCACTTTCTTCTTATATAACAATCACAAACAAACTTTTTTATAAACCTTAATGCCATGAGTTCTCGAAAAAAAACGGAAACCAGAAAACAATTATTATCATCGTTTATCGCCGGTGAAAAGCAGGAACTGTTTTTAAATGCCTATACCGCTCATAAAAACGAATGGGGCGGAATACAGGAAACATTGTTGAAAGAAGGTCTTTCGGCAGAGGAGATCACAAAGCTTGAATTGGTGCATCACCTGGCCGACGTAACAAACGACAATGCATCACTGGTGTCCTCATTACAGGAGAAAGTGAACACTGTACGCGAAATGGCCCTTACCTACAACCGGAAAAAGATTAAAACCCTGTTGAAAAACGTGCCTTTTCCGGAAGAAATTGCAGGCGACACACCCGAACAACAACAGGAGCATTATGCACGTCAGATTGAAAAGCAACTTTACCATAAGGAGCCCTCGGCGGTGATCGAACGAATGGTAAAGGATAATGAATTGCCCATAAAGGATAAAGAAATCAGGAAAGGGCTTTTGTCGTTCTTTGAACAACATCCGGAATTTAATATCCGAAGTACGTCGGTATATGCAGCCGCCAGGCAAAACAAAACCAGCCTGGCAAAGGTAGACCCGGTATTGCGAACCGAAGTGATGGATATCCTGAAAAATATCCAGCGTATCAGTTCACTGAGCGATACGCCCGATTTATTACCGGCCTTGATGAATGCCGGTCTCACCTCAGCACACAAAGTTGTTACGCATCCCAAACAGGTTTTTGTAAACACTTATGCTGAACAACTGGGCGGTGAAGCCCTGGCTGAACAGGTATATGAGCAGGCTGCGAATATCAATACGCGCAATGAATTTTTGTTGGCTGCCCTGCGAGATAGCATAACCAGTACTTCCGTAGCCGCAATCGATGGTAAAACCGGTCGGGAAGAGGCGATTGCCGTTGTAAAAGAAATGGCCGAACAGGATAATTTACTGTTAAACTGGGAAACCCTGTTTGGTAATGCCGACCTGTGTGAATGCGATGAATGCCGTTCGGTTTACAGTGCTTCATCGTACCTGGTTGAACTATTGCAATACCTTCGTTACAGTGGTTACCCATCGCCATTGGATGAACTGCTGAAACGCCGGCCCGATATCGGCAACCTCCGGCTCACCTGCGAAAATGCCGAAACCGCCCTTCCGTACATAGATATTGTGAATGAAGTGATGGAAAGCTTTATCGCTCATTTGCCCGGTTACCAGGCTGAAGGCAATGTGCAGCTGGACGTTTTTAATGTAACAGAGGAAAAAAGCGAAGAGTTGCTTGCCGTGCCGCAGCACATAAACTACAATGCTTACAGAACACTCAATAACGCGGTATATCCCTTTACCCTTCCATACAACCAGCCGCTGGATGCCATCAGGCTGTTGTTGCAGAAATCAGGCGCCAGCCGCTATGGCATCATGAACGCTTTTGAAGTGGCAGGCAACCCGGAAGAACGTTTTGCCATGCAAAATGCAAGAGCGGCAGAACTGCTTCAATTGTCGAGAGAGGAATATGTAATTCTTACCAAAGAAGATTTTTATAGAAAGGAATATTATGATGCAAAACTGGGAAAAACCCATACAGTAGGCGAATACCAGACCCTCATAGGCGTAAAACCCGTTTGGCAGTATTATGGTTTTGAAACTGAAGCTGCCATGTTATCGGAGCTGAAGATGGTGAAAAACAGTTTTTTACCCCGAACCGGTATCAGCTTTAAAGAGCTGTACACTATTCTTGAAACCAAAAGTGTAAATAAGGCCCGGCCAACGGGAGCGGCGCTGGCGATGATGAACCGCATTCCATACAGTTACCGGTATCTGCAGTCACTGGTGGTAAATGCAACCGAACCTGCTGCAAAATATGCCCAGGTGATCGCTTTGCTGCAGGGAGCGTTTGATTCGCAGGCCGATAAAAATGCAGTGGCCGAATGGGTATTGCAGCACTTTGAAAATGTGGGTAAAATGATGGTGCTTGAATTGGGCGGCACAACACCTGGTAATAACGACAATTATTATTATTACAACCAGGGTGGTCCGGCGGCAGACCTTTATCAGGTAGCCATGGCCGGTGATATCAGTAAGGCTGTATTGCAGCACCTCGATGGAACGCCTTTAACTACTGGCGAATATGATACCCTCCAGCGATTCATCAGGTTATGGCGAAAGTTAAACCTGAGTATACAGCAAACCGATATGGCATTGGTTGCGCTTTGGCCTGCTACCAGTACAACCTACGACATCAGGCCACATATTATAGCGGCCCTGTCGCATGTTTTACAATTGCTTAACCATACCGGTTTAACCCTCGAACGGTTGCTGATCGCTTTTGGTAATATACAAACGCATGGTGAGCCAAGCATGTATAAAAAGATCTTTCTTTCACCGAATATATTGTCAATTGATCCGGTGTTTGCACCCGACGCCAACGGCAATATCCTGGCCGGGGCCCCAACCATCAGTGCACATATGGCCGGTATTATGGCGGCGCTGCAACTTACCGCCGATGATATTATACAGATCCGCACGAAAGCCGCTTTGCCCGATGTTTTATCAATTGCGAACCTGTCGGTAATCATCAGGCATGGTATGCTGGCCAGATACCTGAGACTGCCGGTAAAAAGATTGTTGCAGTTGATCTCCATGTATCCCAATGGCAATGTTTTTCAAACGCCTTATATATTGCTCGATTTTATTACCCTCTGCCAAAGTATTCAAACGGCCCGTTTTAAACCCGAGCAGCTGAATTATATGATCGCCAATGCTAGTGAACCGGGAATAACACCTACTGAAAGATCGGTTCTGACCATTGCCCGTGATCTGCACGAAGCCCTGAAAGCCAATGCCCTACAGTATGTAATACCGGAGGACATAACCGCCGAGCTGCTGCACCGGCAGTTGTTACTGGTATTTGAAAAGGATATTGCCGATAAGGTCATCGCTTTGCTTAAAGGGAGTACGGTGTATACTCATAAGGTAAATGCCCGGTTATCTATCGAAGTTCCTGAACGGCTTGCATCCCGGTTTTCGTACGATGCTTCCAGTGGCACAATGTCGGTAAATGGGATACTACATGAAGAAGACTGGAGCGAAATAGGAGGTTTGTCTAAGGATAAATCTTTTCAAAAAGGCGTTAGCATTCTTTCGGGACAACCCGGTTTATTTATCAACGATTCGTTGTTTGCTTTATTTCCCGCCAACAGTGCGGAAAGAAATGCTGTGCTGGCGCCCGATAATGATGACGCCACTGCTCAGGCCAAAATAGCCCTTTGCTATAACCAGTACATTCCATTGCTGAAAAAGAAACAATCGCAGCAACTGATCATTGACAGGCTGTCGGCCGGTATTCAATTAGATGCTGCTACCACCGAGTGGTTGCTTACCGGTTTGCTTACCAGTGCCGATGGTACGAAATCACTTCTCACCGATATTGAAAAATTAGGCGATCCGGTAGCAACAGGATCTACGTGGGAAGGCTACCTGATACCAGCTGCCGACGACAACTATACCATCGTAATTGCCGCTACAGAGCAGCCCGCGATCTGGATCGACGACCAACAGATTACGATGCAACATATAGCAGGTATTGCGGGGCAATATGAAACAACCGCACTTAAACTGAAAGCAGGCCAGTTATACAAATTGAATGTGACCGAAATAAATGGTGAGCTTTCACGGCTATCCTGGAAAACGCCCACGGTGCCCAAACTGCAGATTCCTGAAAGCTGTTTGTTCCCGGGCGTATCGAATACGGCATTTGATGCGGCTTACAGAAAATTGCATAAAGCAGCGCTGTTCATTAACGGGTTTTCATTTACTACTGAAGAGTTAAAACAGTTGTATTTATGCAAAGGCGGTTTTGAAGGAATGGACCTGAATAATATAACAATGACGTTAATGCGCCGCTTTGCAGAATATACAGTAGTGCGCAACCGGCATAGAAAAGGTAGTATTTCGCTGGCTGCTTTTTTGGCCTGGACGCGCAACCCGGTAAATGCTACCCTGGCCGAAAAGATGGTGGCATTAACAGGCTGGGACCTTGCGCTGGTGCAGGCGCTGATAAGCGCCACACAATTTAATTGCAGCCCGGTAACTTTTTTCAACGAAAAGCCCCTTGATAAATTATATAATGCCGTTGTGCTGGCCGAACAAACAGGTATCGATACAGCCAGATTGATTTCATGGGCCGTACCATTGACCGGCTTTGACAAGTGTTACCAGCAGGCTGAAAGTATAAAAGGCAGTCTTCGCGCGCGCTATACCGAGGAAGACTGGCAGCAAACCATTAAACCGGTAAACGACCAGTTGCGCAGTAACCAGCGCAACGCCCTTATCAGCTATTTGCTGGTGCAACCTGCTCTGAAACAATGGGCGCACAACAGAAATATGTTGCTCGATGCAAATGCGCTGTTCGATTTCTTTTTACTGGATGTACAAATGGAAAGTGTAATGGAAACATCCCGTATACGGCAGGCGCTTTCTTCAGTACAGTCATTCGTGCAGCGTTGTTTCCTGGGACTGGAAAAAGAAGTCGATGTCAATGCCCTCGATCGAAACCGGTGGGAATGGATGCAGCAATACAGAACATGGGAAGCCAACAGGAAAGTATTCCTTTATCCTGAGAACTGGATAGAGCCGGATCTGCGCGATACCAGGAGCCCTTTCTTCAAAGAACTGGAGGCGGAATTATTGCAGCAGGATATGAACCAGGAAAACCTTGAAGCTGCGGTTCGCAATTATCTCAACAAATTGCATGAGGTAAGCAACCTTGATGTAAGCGCCGTATACCAGCAGTACCAGGGCGCTCACCGGTCGCTGTCGGTAAGCCATGTTTTTGCACGCACCCGGAGCGTTCCCTACGGCTATTATTACAGGAAATTCGATCATTATGACAGGTCGTGGACACCCTGGGATAAAATTGATGCCGATATTCAATTGATAGAAAGTGACAACACGAAGTGGCAGCCCAACCGGCCATTAAACGGCAATTACCTGGTACCGGTAGTGTGGAAAAACCGGTTACTGTTATTCTGGCCGGTGTTTACAAAAAAAGCTGCTGAGAACGGATCGAGCGGTAGTACCGTATCAGAAATGTCGATTGTCGACATATCGAATAAAAAAACAAAGTTGATAAGGCCGCTGGAGTATTATGAGGTAAGACTGGCATGGTCGGAGCATAAAAATGGAAAATGGACGGCCGGGCAAACATCCGGTGTGGCGTTGAATACGCCAGCCAGAGAAGCGAATGCCCTGCAAGCCGGTAAATTCATGTTCATTCAGGATACAAAAACCGAGCACTTGACCATAAACGTTTACCATGCCGGGGAACTGAGTGCTTCAAAACCGTTGGCCACGCCCATAGGCATGTTCACTTTTCACGACAATAACCATATCAATTTATCGGCCTCGCTTCCCGATCATTATTCTATTTACCGGCATCACCCCGTAGGTGTAGAAACGATGTTCAATCATTTTTACTCAGTGGGTCAAACCAATCTTGATATCAACTTCTCATATATAGCCACAGACCAGGGTCTTATACTTTTAAAGGAATTGTCGGAGTTTAAAGTGGTAAGAACCCTACAATGGGATTGTGACAATAGCATCAATGACGATGAAACAACCCTTGTATACCAGGAAGAACATACAGGCAATACGCATAACCGCACTATGGTGCGTTGTCAATCGAAGTACCAGGATATCTACCACGATATCGAAAACCTGTACCATCCCTATACAGGTGAATTTCTGCAGCAATTGAATCAAAATGGTTTGCCCGGCCTGTTAAGCACCCTCACCCAGGCGGAAACGAAGTTTGCGGCAACGCCTGAATCGTACCAGGGTATCCGAATTGTGAAGTGGCCCGAGGCAGGTGTGGAGTTTGGAAAGGGCATTGATAACCTGTTTAAGGAATCTGTTGGTACATATAGTATTTATAACTGGGAACTGTTCTTTCATATACCGCTGATCATTGCCGACCGGTTAAGTAAGAACAGGCAGTACGAGCAGGCGCGCAACTGGTTCCATTATATATTCAATCCGCTTGCTACGGGTGCTGAAAACAATGTGCGGCGTTACTGGCAGTTCCTGCCGTTTAAAACAAGCCCGGTTGATACCATCACGTCAATTATGTACAGCCTGCGCAACGGGCATTATTCTTCCGAAATCTTTGCATGGCGTGAAAATCCCTATAACCCGCACCTGGTAGCGCGTACACGCCCGGCCGCCTATATGAGAACCGTGGTGATGAAGTACCTCGATAACCTGGTTGCCTGGGGCGATGAGCTGTACCGGCAGAATACCATGGAAACCATCAACCAGGCCCTGATGTTATATGTAACGGCCGGGCACCTGTTGGGACCGCGTCCGCAGGTGTTGCCCGACAGGGGCAAAGTAGCGCCTCAAACCTACAATTCGCTTAAGGATAAGTGGGATAGCTTTGGCAATGCCCTGGTTGAAATGGAGCTGGCCTTTCCCTACAGTGGGCAGGTTACCTATGAGGGCGGTTTACAGAATGGTAAACCTTACAGGGGCAATAATATATATGGTTTTGGCGCTTCTTTATACTTCAACATTCCCAATAACCCGCAATTGTTGCAGTACTGGGATACGGTGGCTGACCGCCTGTTTAAGATACGGCACAGTATGAATATAGATGGGGTGGTGCAGAAGCTGGCTTTGTTTGAGCCGCCTATTGACCCGGCCCTGCTGGTTCGGGCCGCAGCCAACGGCATCAGCATCAGTAGTGTACTAAATGATTTCAATGTGTCGATGCCTTATTACCGGTTCCAGCATCTTACGGGGAAAGCGCTTGAAATATGTAGTGAAGTGAAGGCTTTAGGCAGCCAGTTTCTATCGGTTATTGAACGGCGTGATGCAGAAGCGCTGTCTGTGCTGCGTTCAACGCACGAAGTGAACGTATTGAATGCGGTGAAGGCCGTTAAACTGGCTCAACTCGAAGAAGCAAAGGCACAACAGGAAATTTTAAATAAGACCAGGGAGAATACAGGAAAACGGCTGAAGCATTTTCAACAATTGCTGGGCATTGACACCAGTGTGCCGGCCACGCATGCCGCGTACAGGGAAATTGCCGGCAATTATCCCAAAACAGTTGCAGGCAGTGTGGCAAAGCTGATCGCCATGGAAAAAGAAGACATGGATAAAGCCCGAATGGCTGCTGATAAGCAAAAAGTTGCCGGAACAATAGAAGTATCTGCTGCAAGGGCCGGTATGCTGCCTACCATCAGCGCCAATGCCCAGCCTTTTGGTATAGGGGTGAGCGTTTCGGCCGGTGGGTCAACCCTGGGCGCTTATTTGTCGGGAAAGGCGCGCGGTGTGCAAATCGATTCCAGCATTCTCCAGTTCGAATCTTCGGCCGCTGCAAAAAATGCCGGCTTTCTCAGGCAGCGGCAGGATTGGGTATTGCAGGCCAACAGCGCGGGTAATGAACTGGTGCAGATAGATAAACAACTGCTCGCCGCCCAGATCAGGATAGCCCTGGCCGAGAAAGAATGGAAGAGCCACGAGTTGCAAATAGCACAGGCTGGTGACATGCACGCTTATCTTGCGTCCAAATATACTAACCAGGAACTGTACCAGTGGATGGAAGGGCAGGTTCGCCAGGTTTACCGCCAGGCTTACCAGTTGGCCTATGATATCGCGCGCAAAGCCGAAAAGGCGTATCGCTTTGAAAGAGGAGAAACCAATACCAGCTTTATCAAACTGGCTTACTGGGACGGCCAAAGGGACGGATTACTTGCCGGAGAACAGCTCACCCTCGCCATACGCCAACTGGAAAAGGCTTATATGGATACGCATAAACGTGAATATGAGATCACCAAACATGTATCCCTGGCGCAATGGGACCCCTTTGCATTGATCAGTCTGAAAGAAACAGGCAGTTGTGAACTGGCGCTGCCCGAAGAAATGTTCGACCTCGACTTCCCGGGTCATTTTATGCGCAGGATAAAAACGGTGAGCATTTCCATACCATGCGTGGCGGGTCCGTATACAAGTATAAGCGCTACGTTAACCCTGTTGCATGATAAAACCCGCGTAAGCAACCTTACAGGGTCGCAGTATACAGAGGATACAGGCGCTGCCGACGACCGGTTCGTGAGCAATTTTGTACAGTTGCAATCCATTGCGGTAAGCCAGGCACAGCACGACAATGGTATGTTCGAACTGAACTTCCGCGATGACCGCTTTCTGCCTTTTGAAGGGGCAGGGGCTATCGGTCGCTGGCGGCTCGAATTACCCGATGCCTTCCGCCAGTTCGATTACGATACCATACCAGACGTTGTTTTTCATTTGCAGTACACCGCACGCGAAGGCGGAAGTATGTTGAAACAGGCCGCCGTAAGCAGTCTCAATAACCATCTTAAAGATGCAGCGGCAGCAAGTGGCATGAGCCGCCTGTTCAGTGTGCGGCAGGAATTTTCAACCGAATGGCATCGTTTTTTAAACCCATTGGCTGATACAGCGCAGGTACTGTCGTTAACAGGATTGCAGGACAGGCTGCCCTTTTTTACCCGCAGTAAAAGCGTAACAGGTATAGAAGTTACCGGTGTTGATCTTCTCATACGGGGAACAGTAACCGGTATACAGCTAAACGGTACATCCATGTCGCCCGCTGCCGCTATCGGTGATCTTATTCATTTTTCCGCAAGCGGTAATTTCCCGGCTATTACAGATGCGTGGCAGTTTACACCCGATAATGCCATCGATGCGGAATTACAGGATGCCTGGTTAATTGTAAGCTATTCATTGCATACAAACCTGTAAAAAATGCAACAGCCCACAATATCCCTGGTAACAGTGTGTATGAACAGGCTTCATCATTTGCGGCAGACATTACCCCGTAACATCGCCGATAATGCAGATTGCGAAGCATTGGAATTTGTAGTGCTTGATTATAATTCAACCGATGGCCTCAGGGAATGGATCACGGATCACATGAGGGCATATATAGATAACGGCCGACTCCGGTATTATCATACGCTGGAGCCGGACTGTTATCACCCGGCCCACTCGCGTAATATGGCTTTTCTGCTGTCGAAGGGCCTGTTGCTTTGTAATGTAGATGCCGACAATTTTACGGGCCGGGGATTTGCCTCCTATGTGAACAACCGGTTTTGTGAAAACCCCAACAGTATCCTCATCACGTTTGGCGGCCGGCAACAACTGGCGCCCCAGGATGCTTATGGCAGAATAGGTGTGCACCGCCGCGATTTTATGGCGGTAAACGGATACGATGAGGCCATTGATCATTATTGCGGCGAAGACATTGACCTGGCCAAACGGGTGATGCAGCTGAACAGGCAACCGGTAGTGATTGAAGAAGCTGCGTTTTTGCAAACCATTGCCCACGCCGATTCGGAACGGATAGGGCAAATGCCTTTATTGCGAAACATCACCGCCTGTTATCTCATGCCCGAAGCCAACGGTTTTTCGCGTGTGCTGTTTCTTTTTCACAACCACCGTTTTGTATTAGCCACTTTGCGCGGCGATGGCCGGCAAATGACGCCCGGCTGGCAGCATTCGGTCGATGAAGGCGCTTATGAATGGAAAGTAAAACAGTTGCAGCTGTGCTTTGACGAAGGGTTTTCCTGGCAGTTACAGCAACATGCCGGTGATCAAACACTTTCCTTCTTTTCTTCAAAGCCGCCGTTCTTTTTATACCGCGTAACCTGTAAAAACAGTCTCGGCAGCCTGGCCATTCAATACATGCTACGGCATATAAGGGCCCCTAAATTCGAAAACCGGCTGGTGAATGCAAACGGCTTTGGCAAGGGAACTGTATTTCACAATCTGGATTATACAAGCATGATCAAAGTATGCAAAGAAGCGGTTGCACCGCCTTCAAACCAAACCATTTTTTATGAAAGAGAATCTACAAGCTCAAAATAAAATCAATGCCGGTTCCTCCAACCCGGCTACCTTACAAACGCCGGCGATCTCCCTTCCCAAAGGCGGCGGCGCTATCAGGAGCATCGATGAAAAATTTTCTGTGAATGCCGTCAATGGCACTACGGCTATACAAGTGCCACTGCCATTTTCGTCTGCCCGCGGATACAGCCCTGCCTTTCCGCTCAGTTATAATTCCGGCGCCGGCAATGGTAGTTTTGGCCTTGGCTGGGAAATGAGCCTTCCTTCAATAAAAAGAAGGATGTCGAAAGAACTGCCCCGGTATGACAATGAAACCGATACTTTTTTACTGGGTGGGGCAGAAGACCTTGTGCCCGTCTTTAAAAAAGACGGTGCCGGTACGTTTATTTCAAACGGTGACGGCGGGTATGTAGTAGACGAATTTTTATCTGCAGATGGAAACTTTCTGGTAAGAAGATACCGGCCCCGGATAGAAGGCGTGTTTGCCCGTATCGAACGCTGGATGGAAAAAAGCAGTGGTATATTGCACTGGCGGGTCATTTCCAAAGAAAATATAACTACTGTTTATGGACTAAACGAAGAAAGCCGGGTGGCCGATCCCCGGCAACCCCTGCACATATTTGAATGGCTGATCAGTTACAGTTATGATGATAAAGGCAATTGTGCTGTTTACGAATACAGGAAAGAAGATGGAATGGGCATGCCCCTGCATTTGCACAACAGCAACCGCCTGAATGGCAATGCACCTTTCACGCATAATTACCTGAAAAAAGTAAAGTATGGGAATATCGCCATGTATAAACCGGGTGATCAGTTTCCCGCGCAATTTATGTTCGAAACGGTGTTCGACTATGGCGAACATGCCGCCGGTGCGCCGTGTAATGTGGAAACAAACTGGTCATTTCGCGCAGATGCGTTCAGTGAGTACCGGGCCGGTTTCGAGATCCGGAACTGCCGTTTGTGCAGGCGGGTATTATTGTATCATTATTTTAATGAGTTGCCCGGGGGTTCGGCGCTGGTGAAGGCCCTGCACCTGCAGTATGGCAATAACGGCGCCGATGGCTTTACCTTTTTACAATCGGTTATTACAACCGGTTATACCAAACATGATGATGGAAGCTATAGCGAAAAATCCCTTCCCCCATTAAGTTTTGAATACAGCACGCATAACTGGAATGTGACCCTGAAGGATCTGCCTGCAGGAAGCGGGGTACATGCCCCGGTTGGTATCAACGAACCGCAGTACCAGTTTATCGACTTATATAACGAAGGATTGAGCGGTATTTTAACCGAACAGGCGGAAGGCTGGTTTTATAAACATAACGAAGGGTATGGCCGGTTTACCCCGGCGCAAATGATAGCGGCCAAACCAAACATGCGGGGATTGGGCACAGGGAGGATCTCTATACGGGATCTTGAAGCAAACGGTATCAAACAACTGGTAAGCTGGAACGATGAGGCGCCTGGTTTTTTTGAAATAAGCGGTTCAGGCAACTGGATGCCATTTGAAAGTTTCAGGCAAATACCCCATCTCGATCTTAATGACCGCAATGGCCGGCTCATTGATCTCGATGGCGATGGGCAGGCCGATCTGCTTATCACCGAAGACAATGCCTTTACCTGGTATCCTTCATTAGGAAAAAAAGGTTTCGGAAAGGCATTAAAAACCGGTAAAACGTTTGATGAAGAAAAAGGACCCGCCGTTGTTTTTGCCGATGCCATGCAAAGCATTTTTTTGGCGGGCATGAGCGGCAGTGGTTTAACGGATATTGTCCGGATCAGGAATGGCGAAGTTTGTTACTGGCCCAACCTGGGCTATGGGCGCTTTGGGGCAAAGGTTAGTATGGACAATGCGCCGGTTTTCGATGGGCCCGATGTGTTCAACCCCGCCCTCATCAGGCTGGCCGATATAGATGGTTCCGGAACACCGGATATAATTTACCTGGGACAAAAGGGCATAACCATCTACATGAACCAGCAGGGCAACCGGTTTGCCATTGAACCCAAACGCATAACGGTGGCGCCGGAAGGGGCGAAGCCGGCAAATTGCCTGGTAGCAGATCTGTTGGGTACCGGTCTTTCCTGCCTGGTGTGGAGCAGTCCGTTGCCGCAACACCAAAACGCGCCGCTTCGGTATATCGATCTTATGAATAGTGAAAAGCCGCATGTATTGACCGGCTTTAAGAACAATCTCGGAAAAGAAGTGACCATAAGTTATAAGCCATCGACCCATTATTATATTGAAGATAAACTGGCGGGAAAGGAATGGATCACCAAACTGCATTTTCCCGTATACTGTGTCTCAAAGGTGGTGACGTTCGATCGCATTATGAAAACCCGTTTTGCCACCGAGTATGGTTATCATCATGGCTATTACGATCATCAGGAAAAGGAGTTCCGTGGGTTTGGCCGGGTAGAACAAAAAGATTCAGAACATATAGCTCATTTTATACAGGAAAGTAACGGAGCGGCCAATAATGTGGTGGATGCCTCCCTGCATCAGCACCCGGTACTTACAAAAACATGGTACCATACCGGCGCTTTCCTTAACCGGCAGCAAATTTTCAACCAGTATGCGCATGAGTATTATCAAAATACCCTGGCGCCTGAAAAGCAGCTTCCGCAACCCCTGGTGCCCGAAGCATCGGATACCATTGAGTGGCAGGAAGCGTTGAGGGCCTGCAAAGGAACTATGTTGAGAAAAGAGATTTATGCGCTGGATGGCAGTGCGCAGGAAATACATCCTTATTCCGTAGAACAGCGTACCGCAGCCATCGTTTGCCTGCAGCCGCGGGCACAGCTGCCCTATGCTGTATGGCTGGTGCATGAAAGGGAATCCATCACTTATCATTATGAACGAAACCCGGCAGATGCCCGGGTAACGCAGCACTTTACCCTGAAAGTAAATGATTACGGGCAGGTAGAGCAAATGGTTTCCCTGGCCTGTAAACGAAGGGCCCCTGCCACGGATAAACCCGAACAGGAAAAAATATATTGCAGCTATCACATTAACACGTACACCAACAGCGTTCACGCCGCTTTCGATTACAGGGTATCCACACCCTGGCAGCAGCTTACTTACGAAGTGAATGGACTGCCCCCGTTCACAGGTTACCTTTCCCTTGAAAACATAAAAAGCTATTGCACCATTGCCCCCGTTATCCCGTACGAAAGGCCATTTGATGGTTCATTGCAAAGACGGCTGATTACGTATTCCCGGATGCGGTTCAGGGGCGATGACGGCATTACGGTGTTGCCTTTCGGTCAACTGACGGCAAAAGCGCTGCTGCATCAAAGTTATTCCGCAGCAGGTACCCCCGCCGTAATGAACAGGTTGTTGAGTGAAAAAATTCCCGCTGCTGAACTGCATTCATTACTGCAGGATGCAACAAAGGGCGGTTATGTGTATATGAACGGTTATTACTGGGTGCCTTCCGGAACCAAACAGTACGACCCGGCGCATTTTTATGTAATTACTTCGGTAACCGACGCATTTGGCAATACAGGTACCATTGAGTACGATGCCGGGTACTGTTTGTTTGTAAAACGTACCACAGACGCCCTTGGCAATACCGTACAGGTAAAGGAAATGCCCGGCAACCGGCTGGCGTTTAATTACCGTACTTTATCGCCCTGGATCATGCAGGACGTGAACGATAACGAAAGCGCCGTTCGCTTCGATGAGCTGGGTAACACCGTACGCAGTTTTATCATTGGTAAAAGAGGCGTTGATAAGTGTGATGAAATTGATGAAAGTAAAGCCGAAATAAAAGATGCACAGGATCAGCCAACCGCGGTTATTGAATATAGCATGCACGACTGGCTGGAACAAACCAATGCACCGGATTTTGATATCGATAATTACAAACCCAGGCCTGCCTGGTCAAAAGTACGTACCCGGGAAACGCATTATCATGCCGATGCGGCCCATAATACCCGCTGGCATGAAAGCTATTCATATTGCGATGGCGGCGGCCATGAAATTTTAAAAAAATCGCAGGCCGAACCGGGCCTGGCCTTAAAGGTACAACCCGACGGAACTTTGATAACGGTAGATACGGGCGCCGCTTTGCGATGGATAGGCAATGGCCGAACCCTCCTGAACAATAAAGGCAATGCCGTAAAACAGTATGAACCCTATTTTAGTACGGGCCCTTCTTTTGATGATGAAGGGGAAATGGTACAGCTGGGCGTAACCCCCGTGTTGGAATACGACGCGCTGGGCAGGGTGATAAAAATTACAAATGCCGATAAGAGCATTTCCCGTGTGGTGTTTTCGCCGTGGATGGAGATGCATTATGACGCCAATGATACGGTGCTCGATAGTGAGTGGTATGCTGAAAGAGGTAGTCCCGACCCTATGGGCCCGGAGCCGGACGGGGCGGCAGCAAGGGCTGCCTGGCTTTCGGCGAAACATGCCAATACACCCGCAATAAAACACCTCGATACATTGGGCCGGCCGTTCCTGACCATTGCAGATAATAATGGCGAATTGCTGGCCACCAGGGTAATACTGGATATGCAGGGAAAAGAACTGGCCGTGCAGGATGCCCTGGAGCGCACCGTTGTTTCCTTCGAATACGATATGCTGGGAAACAGGTTGCAACAAACCAGTATGGATGCGGGCCGGCGGTGGATGATAGCCGATGTTGCGGGAAGACCGCTTGTTTCCTGGGACGACAGGGGGCATCAGTTTAGTTACCGCTATGATGCATTGCACCGGCCGGTAGCCTCTTTTGTGCTCGAAGGCGACCACCCGGCTGTTATGTATGAACGGTTGGAATATGGTGAGTCGATGCCTGCGGCAGCAGCCAAAGCGGCTAACCTGCTGGGCAAGGTGCGGGTGAAATATGATCAGTCGGGCTGCCTGTACTACCGGGCAAACGACTGCAAGGGCAATGCCATACATACGGCTAAGCGGTTTGCCGTTGAATACAAAACAACCATCGACTGGACGCATCCGGAAGCGGTGGCGGTACAGGACGCGGAATATGAAAGCCGCAGCCTGTTCGATGCCATGAGCAGGCCGGTGACCATTACCACGCCTAATAGCGCCGGTATGACGCCCAGTGATATTTACCCGCAGTACAATGAAGCGAACCTCCTGAAGTCAATAGCGGTAAAGCTGCGGGGCGCACCGGAAGCGACGTTTTTTGTAAATGCCATTCATTATGATGCAAAAGGGCAGCGTACAGCTATTTTGTACGGCAATCAAACCCGAACGCAGTATACTTATGACAGCCGTAGCTTCCGGTTGCTGCGGCAATGTACCACCCGTAATGCCGGTAACGTTGTACTGCAGGATATGCATTACGTTTATGATGCCGCCGGCAACATTGTTCAAACCGGTGATGCGGCGCAGGCGCCTGTATTTTTTGATGGCGAACAGGTGATGGCCCTGAATAAATACGAATACGATGCGGTGTACCGGTTAATAAAAGCGAGCGGCCGCAAACATGCCGGTCAAACCGATATCAATCATAACCGGCCAGATAATAATTACAGGAACCAACCTTTTATTTCTTCAACGGTAATTGATCCCAACGACGCCAATGCCTTTCGTAATTACAGGGAAGAGTACACGTACGATAAAGCCGATAATATGCTGGCGCAGCAGCATACGGCCAGGAACAGTTCCTTTACCCGCACCTTTACTTACGAAGGCAACAGCAACAGGCTGGCTGCTACCCGGGTGGGGGATATTGAATACAAATACATCGATATGCCCAATGGGGTCAACTATGATGCGCATGGCAACATGCCCATAATGGAACAGGTGCAGCAGTTGGTTTGGAATTTCAGGGATGAATTACAGCAGGCCGGCCTGGGAGGTGGCGGAAAGGCCTGGTACGTGTATGGTAACGACAGGCAACGGGTACGAAAGATCGTTGAACGGCCGGGTGGAATAACCGAAGAAAGGTATTACCTGGGTATACTGGAAATCTACAAAAAAACATCGGGGGCAGGAACCATTATAGTTGAAAGGGAAACCCTGCACGTGATGGATAACCAGAGCAGGGTAGCTATTATTGAAACGCCGGTAATTTTGCCTGAAGGCAGCGAAGAACAACAGGCGCTGCGGTACCAGTATGGGAATCACCTGCGGTCTGTTGGTATGGAGCTCGATGACCTTGCCAATGTCATTTCAAGGGAGGAATATTTCCCGTTCGGAACCACGTCTTTCAGTACCATTGATGCCAGCCGGGAAGTACCGGCTGCGCGATATCGTTATACGGCCAAGGAGCGTGACGAAGAAACCGGTTTGTATTATCATGGCGCCCGGTACTATAGCCCCTGGCTTTGCCGCTGGGCTTCGGCTGATCCTGTTGGCATTGCAGATGGGTTAAATATCTTTATCTACGCAAGGAACAACCCCGTTCTATTGCTCGACCGGAATGGGGCCACCTCGGGGCCGCCGGATAATGATGATGGCGATTTGTTGCGGTATCTGTATGCAGAAGCTGGTTTCAGGTCTGGAGCCGGAAAGCCGCTTAATTTTAGCTCAACCAATTCCAGTCCGGCCGGTACGGCCGCTCATGCCGAAGCAACCAATGTGATCGGCGATATGCAAAGTACAGGGGTCAGGGGATCAGATCGCATATATAGCGAAGTTCGTGTTGTGGGTGGCGTTATTACGCAAATTGGCGGAACTCCGGGCGGACCTAAAGGATCGCATAATATAGATGTGGTAGTGGCCCGTCCCGGTTCAACGCTGTCGGTAGGCGGAGGCATTACTACCGGGAATGCGCAATTGATCGGTGACCTGAAATACGGAGGCGGTACCATCGATACCAAATACAATGTATACGGGGTGCCATTGGTAACCATCAATAAGGACTACCAGGGCGGTACGGGGCCCGGGGCCTCCACAACGATTGCCGCCCCGGCTGCGCCGGCGGCATCAACCCCTGTTGCGGCACCAGCCGCTGCCCCTGCAGCAACAGCCGCTCCCGCAGCAACGGGAGCGGCGCCTGGAACGGGAATGTTAACGACAGCCAAAAATGCTGTAAAAGGCGCAGTATCATCAGCAGGATCGTTCGTTGAAAAAAATAAAGGCATCATCGGCAGCGGAGCGGCGGGTATGGCTGCCCGGGCCGTTAGCATGGGCCAAACGACCCTCACGGTGGCTGCAAGAGCCTTTATTCCCGGAGTAGCCGAAGCCATGGATGCACATGCATTTGTAAGGTCGGCAGGCGGCGTGCGGGTAGTTGCTCAATCGGCGGTGCAACCAATCGTAAACACGGTGCGGGTTGCAGCGGCGGGCGCAGCATCGGCCCCGGCAGCCGCAGCGGGTACCGCTTTAGCGGCAGGAGTGGTTGGTGGGGTAGTGGGTGATGCGGTGGAGCCGCATATAACCGGAGCAACCGGTAGCCGTACGGCTGGTGTTGCTTCAGCAACGCTTGCAGGTGCAGCATCTGGCGCATTGATCGGTGCGGCCATTGGTTCTGTAGTGCCCGGGCTTGGTACAGCGGCAGGTGCGGCTATTGGCGGCGCTGCCGGCGCCATCGGAGGCTTTATAGGAGCGTACTGGTAATATGCCTTTATGAAAGGCACGTGTGTTCGTTTGGTTAATAAAGGAGTTCATACATACGGTTCTGAAAAAAGAGGCCATCGAAAGGTGGCTTCTTTTTTGTGCATATAATTCGGCAAGGCAGAAGGCAGCTTCAATCGGTGAGCAATACAGCAAATACTCAGCCCCCCGCTCGACCAACCACCAGCTTATACCCTTTGCCATGCACATTCAGGATGCTTACGCGCGGGTCTGCCTGCAACTTTTTCCGCAATTTCGACACGAACATATCCAGGCTCCGGCCAACGATAACCCCTTCATCTTCCCATACTTCTTTCATCAGCTGATCACGATCTATCACCTGCTGCAGGGCGTTGGCAAATACGTGCAACAGTTTGGCTTCTTTGGCTGTGAGTACAATGATGGAAGAACCAGCTACCAGTTGCTGACTTTCCCGCAGGAAAACCAGGTTGCCAATAGCAATACCGGATGATACCGGGACTTCCTGTTTATCTACTTCCTGTGACACATCTGGTTGAATGTTTTGCGGTCCTGCATTATCCATTGAGGCTCCCGGCACTTGTATATTGTCTGCCTTGCCGGCGTTGCTTCTTTTTCTTATATACAGGGCGCTGAATAATAAACCTATCACAATAGCCACCAGGCTGCCTGCCAGCAGGCCGCTTGAAAAAGGGTCCATGCCGGCGGCCCCGGTTTCTGTAAACCTGATCCGGATATTGTAACAGGCTTTTTCCTGCCGGCGACCCAGGCAGGACACTACATTGCGGGCGCTGTCTTTATATATCTTAAATCCGTAGACCACTTCGGCCGATGGGGCGCAATGGATCACTTCCACCAGGTAACTGGAGGGCAGGCCGTTGGCCGCTACCACCCGGCGTACAGTAGCCACCAAAGTATCGGGCACAAAGGTAAAAGGTGCCGCAAACCTGATCAGGTATTCCCTGTTCGCCCGCTCTTCCACAGGGAGGATGCGGGACGAGGAATCGCCGGCCTGTAACAGTAACTGGTGACCGATCTGCCGGATCACCAGCTTTTCAGTCGCCTGATCTGTAGCAGGCTGGGCAGCCCGGCCACGAATGACGGTCCAGGAAACGATAACTATAAGGGCAGCGCCCATTGCCAGCAAGGCTTTCCAGCTCATACTTAAAATTACAGCATTCCCGCTGAGCCCCGGCGGCGCCAGGCAGATTTTACATTCGTTTACAAAGTTTTTACCACGCTTTTACCACTCCGGCTTACGGACAATGTAGGTTTGTATCACAACCCGGGTTTGTTTTTTTCCGCTTTCATCATCACAAAAATCAACATCTTATGCGGTCAATCTTATTGTACGTTTGCGCATCCCTGTGCCTTACCGGTGCCGTCGCCTGCCGGGATCGTTCGTCGGCAGCTGTCGATGCCCCTGCCGTTGCTATTACATCGCCGGTTCCTTCCACCCCCGCAGGAAGGGTAGAGGGTTATTCCCTTGTTATACCGGAAAGTTTTGTGAACTGGAAAGGCTACCCTGTTATGGGAGGAAATGGACATCAGGGCTATATTAAACCCCGCACGGGCACCCTGGCTTTCGATGGCAACGGCGCTATTGCAGGCGGCTATTTTGAACTGGATATGAATACAATTACCCTTACCGACAAAAAGGACACGAGCAGCGATAACGGACTGGTATCGCATCTGAAAGACCCTGACTTCTTTGATGTGAAGAAGTATCCTAAGGGTACGTTTCAGCTAACCAAAGCAATTAAAGCTTCCGGCGATTCCACTTATTATATAACCGGCCAACTGACCCTGCGGGCCATTACACAGGAGATCCATTTTCCGGCCACGATCGTCAAAAACGGGGAGGATATTGTTGCCACAGCATCGCTCATAATAGACCGTACGAAATGGGGCATCACTTACCAGTCAGGCAGTGTATTGGGGCTTGTGAAAGACGAGTTGCTGGACGACATGGTACCCATATCGCTGGTTTTACGGTTTCACAGCAGTAAAAAGGCCTGTTAAAAAATCATCAGCGCAATTATCCTTATCACAAAAGCTTCACTGAAAAGTGGGGCTTTTTATTGTCAATACCATTAACCACCTTACGGCTTCAGCAGCGCATTGATCATGCCATTGAAGATAAAATAATGAAAAGGGAGTACGCTGTACCAGTACAACCGGCCCCAAATGCCTTTTGGCCGGAAGGTGGCTGTCTGAACCAGGCTATATTGGTTGTTTTCCTGAACGATCTGAAACTCCAGCCAGGCTTCACCAGGCAATTTCATTTCAGCAAACAGCAGCAGGCGTTTGTTCGTTTTATCCGCTACCAGTACACGCCAGAAATCCAGTGCGTCTCCACTGGATATCGTTAAACGGTTGGTGCGGCCTCTCCGGAGGCCTACACCGCCAAATGCTTTATCGAGCAGGCCACGTATTTTCCAAAGCGCATTACCGTAATACCAGCCTGTATTGCCGCCAATGTTCCATATCTTTTGCAGCACCGCCTGCTCATCGCCTGTGATGGTGCGGCGCCTGGAATCTTTAAAACAACCGAATACCGGTACCTCAATATTCCTGATGATTTGCGGGTTGGCATTGGAAGCGCTGAAAGCATCTTTCCAACTGCTGATCACTTCCTGCTGTTCAATTTTTTGAAAGGCCAGCGATACCGCTTCCTTATAGGTAAGCAACGTAATGCCCAGCTGCTGCGCAAGGTCATTGGGCCGGCATACCACATCCACTTTCATACTATCTACCAGGTTTACCGCCAGCGGGTAGGAGGTAGAGGTTACAAAATACAGCCAATAGCTCGATAACCGCGGCGTCATCACCGGTACCGTAATGATATGTCGCCGCAGGCCGCGGACGGCTGCAAACTGTAACAGCATTTGTTTATAGGTAAGAACGGTGGGACCGCCAATATCGTAATCCTGGTTGAATGTTTCCTTTCGCAAAAGTATTCCCGTCAGAAAACCGATTACATTGCGGATGGCGATCGGCTGACATTTCGTGTTCAACCATTTCGGGGCCACCATAATGGGTAGCTTCTCTACCAGGTCGCGGATGATTTCGAAAGATGAACTGCCGGAGCCAACCACTATACCGGCTCTTAGAACAGTCACCGGCACTTTGCCCATACGCAGTATTTTTTCAACCGCCAGCCGCGACGACAAATGCCTTGAAAGATGATTGGCATTCACAATGCCGCTCAGGTATATGATTTGCTGACAACGGGTACGTTCTGTAAGCCGCAGAAAGCTGGTAGCGGCTTGTTGCTCCGCCAATTCGAAGGAAGGCCCTTCCCGCATAGAATGGATCAGGAAAAATGCCACGTCAATGTCTTCGGGAAATGTCACCTGCGGACTGCCTGGCGAAAAATCGGTTTCAATGATATTTACACCGCTTGGTAAATGGCTTGTATCGAACCGTTGCCTGCTTCGCACACAGCAGGTAATGCGGTGTCCCAGCTCCACCAGCACCGGGGCCAGCCGTTGACCAATATAGCCATTCGCTCCAGTGATCAGTATATGCATAACTTCTTTTATTCAGTATCAAATGACAGCAGCCAGGAAGCAGGTTTGGCATAGGTTTACCGCGATAGCTCATTGTCGTTACAATAAATTATTTATTGAGGTACCAGATGGAGGCATTCAATACGCCCGCAAAACTTACCCAGGCCAGGTAGGGCCATTGCAGGCTGGCTGCCCTGCCCGATACCCGGTAAAACCGGCGGATCATAAGAATGATGAACAACCATAACAATACAATATCTATAAGGGCAACGCCAATTAAATGAAAACGGAAAAACAACATGCTCCAACAGAAATTCAGTATGAGCTGTATGATAAACAATATAATGGCCTGCTTCTTTTTCTCAGAAGCGGGCTCCCGAATTACCAGGTAAAAGGAGATGCCCATTAAAATATACAATACGGTCCAAACAGGACCAAACACAGCATTGGGTGGGTTAAATGAAGGTTTTATAAGGCCGGGATACCAGCTTTGTACGTTTTGACTGGTCACATAGCCTGATATGCCGCCAACCGCAAGCGGCAGCCCGATACAAAGTAAGATGGTCAACCATTTATTCATGTCAGCTCTTTTTACACCAGCAATTTACCGGCCATCGAAAAGGGTTGCTACCTGCTGATACCGGAAATCAAATATGCCTTTCAGTTGTTTTTTTACAAAAGCCGCATTGGCAAGTTTTCCCAGAAAGCCCAATGGAAGTTTATAATGCACCAGGTCGCGCATTTCAACACCGCCTGCTGTTTCCTGAAGAAAATGCTTGTGGTGCCAGAAAGCATAGGGCCCGAAACGTTGTTCATCTACAAAATAAGCCCCATCCTGTACATGCGTGATCTCTGTAACCCAGTGCAGTTTGATATTCAGCACCGGCTTTATATAATACTCAATGATCTGTCCCTGGTACACACGGTCATTGTTTTCTTTGCTGAGCACTTCAAAACCCAGGTAAGGCGGCGTAAGCCGGGCCAGATTACGGGGATTGCTCATAAATGCCCATACAGAGGCCAGGTCGGCCCTGATCAGTTGTTTCGTTTCTATGGTATATAACAATCCTGGTGGTTTTTATTTTGTTTAACAAATATAATAAAAAGTTGAACAAATCTGGCAGTTGTTGCATCTTATGTCAAATTAATATCATGCAACAAATTGTTTGCCGGGTCCGGTCCGGCCGGTTCGTCGGAATATTCCCCTTCTAAGGAGGCCGGCTTGTAAACGGCTCATTCCCATTCAGTATTTTCGTACATTACGCCCTTCATTTTTTTGACCGGAAAAAATCAGCAGCATGGAAACGTTCAGACTCATTGCGATCATTATCTCACTGGCAGCCATATTGGCTTATTTGAATATCCGTTATCTGAAACTGCCGGCCACTATAGGGTTGATGGCCCTTTCCCTGGTGCTTTCACTGGTGATGTTGCTGGCGGGGTCGGCCCTTCCTGTGACCGGGTATCTTAAATCGGTTGTGCTGAAGCTCGATTTTGCCGACTTCCTGCTCGATTTTATGCTCGGCTTTCTGCTGTTTGCGGGCGCATTGCATACCGATATTGCCAGGTTGCGGCAATACCGGGGCCCCATCATAACATATGCAACCGTAGGAATTATGCTGTCAACGCTTATAGTAGGCGGTATTGTATATTTCATATTACCATTATTTAACCTCGATGTTCCCTTTATACATTGTCTTCTGTTCGGGGCCCTTATTTCGCCAACCGATCCTATTGCCGTATTATCGATCCTGAAGAAGGCGGGAATTTCTCAAACCATCGAAACACAGATCACGGGTGAGTCGTTGTTCAACGATGGTATTGGCGTGGTGGTATTTTTAACATTGTACAATATAGCCAGCCAGGGAATAGGGGAAGTAACTACCAGAGAAATTGCGTTGCTGCTGGTAGAGGAAGTTGTAGGGGGGATAGCACTGGGGCTGCTGCTGGGTTATATTGCGTACCAGATGATGAAGCGCATCGATCACTACCAGTCGGAAGTGCTGATCACTATTGCCGTGGTGATCGGCGGCACCACGCTTGCGCCGATCTTTCATTTCTCAGGCGCATTGGCCATGGTAGTGGCCGGCTTGTTCATAGGCAACAAGGGGGCCCGCGAGGCCATGTCTGAGCAAACCAACCACTATATTCATATGTTCTGGGAAATGGTAGATGAAATTCTGAATGCCGTCTTATTTGTACTGATCGGGCTCGAGTTGCTGGTAATACCTTTCCAGGTCACCTACCTGTACATAGGGCTGGCCGCTATCCTGATCATTATTATTGCGCGCCTGCTTTCACTCATTATACCATCTTTCATTTTCAGGTTCAAATATGAATTTCCCCGAAGTACTTTTATTATCATGACCTGGGGCGGGTTAAGGGGCGGTATTTCCATTGCACTGGCACTGTCGCTGTCTGCGAACATGCACCGGCATTTGTTTGTATTGGTGACCTATGTGATCGTGTTGTTTTCTATTCTCATACAGGGGTTAACGCTCGAGAAGGTGGTGAAAAAGCTTACCAGATAGTATTCCCTGTGGGGGTATAGTTTTTGCAAATTCCTGTTGTAGCGGCAGAACATCGATCCTGCATGCCACAATCGCTGATAACTAATTTTGCCATGGTAAGTTCCATCTGGCCAAAACTCAAAAAATTATTTTCAGATGAAAAGGAGTATCAAAGGTTTAAAAGGCTTCACGATCACGGCAACAGACGGTGAACTGGGAAAAGTGAAAGATCTGTATTTCGATGACAAAAGCTGGACGGTCAGGTATTTCGTTGTGCAAACCGGCGGCTGGATGTTTGGCCGCAAAGTGTTGATCGCTCCTCAGGCTATTACCAGGCTCGATTGGAGTAACGAAACTTTTGTCACCAACCTGACCCAGCAACAAGTGAAAAACAGTCCGGATATCAATACCGAACAGCCGGTTTCACGGCAGCATGAAATGGAATTATATAAACATTACCCCTGGGAGCGATACTGGACCGGCGGTCTTTGGGCCGGGGGCATGGGTACTTCGGGCATGATGATGCCCGGGCCTTCTCCGGAAGAAGTTCCCGATCCTACGGAAGGCGATCCGCATTTGCGAAGCACCGAAAATGTAACGGGTTATGGCATCAAAGCCAGTGACGGCCCGGTAGGAGATGTGGAGGATTTTATCATCGATGACAGTAACTGGGTGATCAGGTACTTGGTAGTGGATACCGGCCACTGGTTCCCGGGAAAAAAAGTGATCATTTCCCCAAACTGGATAAAAGAGATCAAATGGGAATCATCCGATGTTGTAATTAAAGCAACCGTAGAACAGGTGAAAAACAGCCCCGGATACGAAGGTGATGAATATTTGAATGATGACTATGACCGGATCCTGACAAACTATTATGGCCGGTTTATCTGATATGGCGCCTCCGGGCGCCTTTTTTCTAAAAGCCTGCCTTTTTAATGCTGAAAAAACAACCTCCGCGTGATCCGGCGGTATCTTCCTCTGCAGTTCGCTTCTGCCTGCAATAAGTTTAAACGCCGCGTCGTTCTTTCTGTCAGAAAATGATCTTCCTTCTACTGTGTACCTGCCGCATAGGGGCGGCTATTTGACAATTATCAATTTTATTGGCTTTCAAGTTTGCCTGTTTGCCGCGCATTGCACCGGTTTGCCTTTGCGCTGGCATTACATGATCAGTTCTTTGTAAATAATGTGTATCTACTTGTCTAGATTGGGTAAATTGTTTGGTGAATTAGTTAAAATATTTAAAAAGTTTTTATAAGTTTTGTAAAATGTTTTTTATTTTCATCAAATGGTAACCAAAACTGATTTGTACAAAAGGAAAATCTTAAAGGAACTCTGCTTTGGGAATTCCTTGTCCGGTACAGCAATCAGTTCGCGGATAGAGAAAAGCCTGCCATTGACAGTGCGCATGTTAGGGGAGCTGGTTAACGAAGGCCTTGTACAGGAAAAAGGGTATGCGCCTTCTTCCGGAGGCCGGCGCCCGCAGATGTATGCCGTTCAGCCGGGAAAAATGTATGTGGTATCGGTGGCTATGGACCAGTTGGTTACCCGCCTCGGCATCATCGATATGCAGAACTGTGACATTATCCACTCTGAAAAGATCAGCCTGCCGCTGCTAAAGAACCCCGATGCGCTTGGGCTGCTGGCAAACCGGCTTAACCTGTTTATCGATAATACAACGATCGCCCGCAATAAGATCCTGGGAGTTGGTATTGGGATGCCGGGCTTTATAGATGTGTCGCAGGGGATCAATTATTCTTTTCTTGAAAGCAATACCGGGACCAACATAGTTGAATATCTGGAGAACCAGGTTGGGATGCCTGTTCATATTGACAATGACTCAAGCCTGATCGCACTGGCCGAATTCCGGCTGGGTGCGGCCCGTGGCCGAAGTGATGTAATGGTTGTAAATATTAACTGGGGCATAGGATTGGGGCTTATTTTGAATGGTGAATTGTTTCGCGGCTGCACCGGATTTGCCGGGGAGTTCAGTCATATCCCCATCTTCCTGAATAATAAATTGTGCAGTTGCGGCAAGAGCG
>CBIHPC010000036.1:0-39855 GCA_966211305.1 uncultured Niastella sp. | reverse complement strand
ATAAAATTAATGAAATCAGGCCTATATGACGGCAGAATGTGAAGGACGGTTGTGCCTGATCTTAAAAAAAGGTAGCCAGGTTGAACGGGAGGTTAATTAAGGTTAATTTTTAATATAGCATTGGGAAGTCGGCAGGGAACGGATTGTCGAAAAATTAGCTTCTGAGGAATATGGCCCTTGTAATCTCAAAAACAAAAAGGCGCATAAACTTTAGTGTTCATGCGCCTTATCAAAAAGTACAAATTTTATAGTTTGTTTAATTTTTCAAATCCCTTCTTCCAGATGGAATCCTCAAGCCCCTGGATGTATATAGGATCGGTTTCCCTGAGTTTTTCAGGTAGTTTTTTTGCCAGTGGAACTCTGTCCACCGTAGGAACAGCCGAATCGGTATGCGTAATCTTTCCCAATAAAAGCGCATCGGCTTCTGAAGGGTTCAATACCAGGTTGATAAACGGATTTGCCCAATTGGTATTTACAAAATTTTGAATGCCTAGCTTTAAAATGACTGGCATTATCTCATCAAGGAATTTATAACCGCCCTGTTGTATTTCATATGCTTTGGCCTGGTAGTCTGCATCCACCTCACATACTTCCATGACCGGTTTTATCGTGTCTCCTTCCTTTATGTAATCAAGCGTGGTGCTATGCGGGGCTACGAAAGCAAGTTCGAGCAGTTCTATACCGCCGGGCGACAACACATTATTATAAAGCGACTCCGGAAAACCATGGTTAAGCAGGTAACCATGATATTCATTGTCTGGTAACAAATTGGTTGCCCTCAAACCGCCATTGGTACCAAAATAATAGCCACTTATGCTTATTTTAGGATTTATCAACCTGGCGATCCTGCCAAATCCACCCTGCATATTACCTGTCCATCCAATATCAACAATTGCGAGCTTATTATAGCCTTCAATTACATTTTCAATGTATTGATGTAAATTGGTTCGCCTTGTTGAGGCTGCGGTTTGAATCTTATCGGGGATGCTGATAAGCAGGCTCATAAACCTGCTGTCGGGGTACCTGAGGAATTCCGAACTGTTTGTGAATCCGGTCATTTCAATCTCATGCTCCACTTCTTTATGATCTATATTGATATTAGCCAGTCCTTTTTCTACTGTTTTTTTGACCCTGCCTCCAAACAAATGCCAAAGCCTGTCAACGTTGAAATCGGTAAAACTTGCCAACAAGGAAGAAGCCCTCGAAATATATACATATTCCTCCGGGATGTTCAGATCAAGTAACTCTTTATACTTCAAATAAATATTTCTGATAAAGTGGGCATCCCGCGCAAAAAACAATATTTTATCAACCGGTTTTTTCTTCAATTCATTGACCAGCCAAATGAAATAGCCTGTGTAAATAGCGCCAAACACTTCATACCCGAGCCGGTAAAATTCATTGTCGTGCGATGCCTCTGAAAGCTTTATTTTTTGTACCACTCCGGTGATCAGGCTTTCGGTGAAGGTGCTATTCCTTTCCTCATTCTTATATTTATATTGCTTTTGGGCAATGGATTTGTAATCAATATGAAAAGTATTGATCGAAAGCTTAAGCGGAACATGGTAGTCGCCAACGATATTATCTCCCAGGTGAAGAATATCCTGCGGCCTTATTTTGAATTTTTCGCAGATGTGAGCAAAAACATCGCCCTCGGTTTTGTTGCATTTCAATTCTCCCGAACAGAAGATTTCGTAAGGAAGCGTATAACCGCATTTCGTCAGTATTTTGCCAATAACCTGTGTTGGCAAATACATGTCAGTGGTGGCAATCACCTTTTTGTTGGCATTTATCGCAAAGTCATACAGCTCTTTATTATACAAATTGGGATATACTGTATCCAGTTCCAATTCTATTTCCGTTTGTTTCAGCAGGTTTAAAAACTCAATATCTACATTGTTTGAAATAAGGAGATACGCATATATATCGTCAAGAATGATTTCGTTGTTTTTATATTTTTTATAGTGCTCCTGCCGGGCATTTTCTTCGGCCTGTATGCGCTTTCTTTTAAAGTCCTTCAGGAATTGTTTGTGCTCCAGGTACAATAGCTTTTGGTTCTTTTTTATGTATTTGGGCACCATTTCAAAAATGTCAACAGGAGCCTGAACAGTTCTGTGGATCAAGGTATCAAACACATCGAATGAAACAAATTCTACTGAATTTATCTTTTGTTTTATTGAATCAATATCATAACCACTACTTTTCATTCAACTTGTTTTTAATTTTAGATAAAGTTTTTCTCAGCCCATCTTTTGACAGGGAAATAATCAGTTTTTTTATCATTTGTTTTTTGTGTTTGGCCTTAAATCCATACTTTACCAGCTTTACAGTTTTGCTTCCCTTTCTCATGTATGCCGGGGTCAACCGGTAATCAATGTGTTTGAACCAGTCTTCAGTAAGTCTCGATTGATGTTCAAGGTAGGCTATCCTGTTCGTCAATTGGTTTAGTTGTATCTCAATATTGGGATTGGTGACATTTGCGGGTGAAGGCGATAACCTGCCGGCCAGTCTTAAATTCACTATTGTTTGTATTTGAACCAACGACATGCTGAAGCCCTCACTGCCGGAAGGCTGCGGTTTTGTCTTCAGAAACTTTCCCGTCATGAGTTCGTTGTAAAATTCAATTTGAGTATTCTTTTGATGGAGCAGATTTTGATACGATACGTCTGTCGATTCAAATCGTTTATGAATATTTACAAACGGTTGGGTTATTATATAGATCGAAAAAGCACATGCAAAACGAATATGGAATTCCCAGTCGCTGAAAATAACCAGTTCGGTATCGAACGGACCGATATGATCAGCCGCCTTTTTGTAGAATAAGAACTGGCTTGATGAAAACAAATTAATGCCGGCCAGCGACTGAAGATGAATATAGTTATTGGATGGGTTAAGTTGTCTGCCGTCTGGCACATCGCACCATTTGATATACACCTGGTCTTCTGTATACCCTTCATACATGATATTGGCAAGAGAGATCACTCCCTGTACATCCGGATTAACTGATTGAATATGTTCAAGTTGAGATACGGCGGTTACGAGGAATTCATGAGCCCAGCTGTCGTCGTCATTAAGCACAATGACCATTTTACTTTTCACCAGTTGCATTCCTTTGTTACAGGAAGCTGCTTTTCCTGCTGAGACCTTATTATGTATTATGGTAATCTCATTGTTGCAGTTGTATTTGTTTTTCAGGAAATAAATCAGTTCTTCAACCTCGTCTTCATTTCCGCCATCGTTAATAATTAAAAGACACCAATCCCTGAACGACTGTTTAATAACGCAGGTCACCGCTCTTTCCAGTAGAACAGGCCGGTTAAGTGTTGGTATAAGGATACAAAGTTTGCTGGTTAAACTGGTTTGCATTGGGCGTAGTGGCATTATTTAAGAAACAAAAACGCTGATTGTTTATAGGGTTTGGGGTCCTGCACGTCTGGATAAAATTGCATTGTATGAAGAACCGGAAAATCCGGCGCAAAACTAAGAATTTAATCAAGGTTTAATAAAAATATTATCAAAAATTCTTTTAGATATTCCCTGATCATTTTTTTTTCGGCTATTTAAAAACGTAACCACATTCATTTTAATATATATCCATCAATTATTCCCGCTCAAATATTGATACAATTGCATGGGTTGCGGCGTCTTGGGCTGCACGGTTATTGGCAAAAACTGCACGTCTATTGGCAAAACTGCACACTTATCAATTCATACATGCGGTTCCATTCATTTAGTATAAATTAGCCGCAAACGGTATGTTATTATGCGAACTGTTTCTGGTTAAGCAGAGACAGTAACTAAAATTTTTTTGAGTTAACACCTGATCTCCGGCGAGCCCCTATGATTAAGCAACACCCATTACAAAGCGCCCAAATTGCAAAAAGTATGTCCATCCCCGCACTAAGGGAATACCTTAGTGCGCCTTCCATAAAAGTAGTTTCGTTTGATATTTTTGATACACTTGTTTGCAGGCCATTATTTGAGCCTGATGATATGTGTGATATCATGGAACCGGAAGTTTCAAAAATAGCAGGCAAACGGGTTGAGTTTAGGAAAATAAGAAAAGCTGCAGATGACATCGTTCGCGCCAGTTTACTGCATGGGTCCGATGTAACACTAAATGCCATATACAATGAAATCGGCAGACTGCTTAAAATCAACCGGCGTTTGGTTAACAGGATAAAAGACCTGGAATTGAGTTTTGAGAAAAGGATATTGACAAAACGCGCTGCTTTGGTTCAGGAAATGGAATATGCATTCTCGCTTGGGAAACGGGTTGTATTAACAAGCGATATGTATCTTTCAGGCAGCCAGCTCCGGAACTTATTACACCATCTCGGGATCAAAGCATGGCACCACATTTATGTCTCAAGCGAGGTTGGACTTAGAAAAGATGCGGGAACCTTATTTCCGCATGTTCTTGCCAGGGAAGGTGTAACGCCTGAAGAACTGGTGCATGTAGGCGATAATGAACATTCAGATATCCAGGTTGCAGCCGATATTGGTATCAGGACTTTCCATGTAAAAAAAACGAGGGATTTATTCCAGGAAACAGAGCTGGCAAAGGCTGTGTTTATGCCACGGGTTAAAGAGCTATCCGCTTATTCCCGCGCTGCTTTTTCAATGGGCGTGAACAGGTTGTTTGATGATCCTTTTCGTAAAACGGGTAATGTGTTAAATGGCGACCTAGAATTGTTCGGCTATTTCTATATGGCGCCATTATTATTGTCCTTTACAAAATGGCTGGTTGAAAAAGCCCGAACTGAAAAAATAGATCATCTTCTTTTTTTATCACGTGATGGTGAGATCTTATATAAAATATATCGGCTGCTGCAAAAGTACGATCATCGAAAGATGCCGAAGGCCGGTTATATTGAAGTTTCAAGGCAGGCCCTTGGTGGCCCGTTTTTAAAAAGCGCTGACGACGTTTATAAAATTCTTAAGACAGGTTATGGCGGAGATACACTGCATAGATTTTTTCGTGTTCGATTTGGAATTGATATTTCACATGTGAAAACTGAGATCCTGAATCGATTTGGGTATGAAGACCTGCATTCAAGAGTTTATATTCCTGGTGAGCTTGAAAAAATAAAAGCGCTGGCAGAATATATATATCAAACAAGCGGCGAAATAATTGAAAGTAAAAGAAACAGCGTCATAAAGTACTTAAAAAGTAAGAAGTTATTTAAAAACACAAAAAAAGCCATTGTAGATATTGGTTATTCGGGTACTATGCAAAAATACCTGAATGACATTACCGGAAAGCCGATCCACGGATTGTACATGGTGACCTTCAATACTATTCAGGATAATATAGGCAAACCGGGCATTTTTACAGAAGGGCTGTTTGGAAATAATATCAGTATTTCTGAAAAGCTGGTGCCTGTTGATAAATACAGCCTGTTCTATGAGATGATACTTTCCTCTGTAAAAGGTCCTGTAAAGGAATACAGGTTGAAAAGATATGGAAAGCCGGAACCCGTATATGAAAATGTTTCCCATGAAGAGAGCTCAAAACTCAGGAAGCTGCCACCTGTCCATAAGGGAATTCTGGACTTCTGTGATGATTTTCTATCAAAATTCAATAATAGTATAGACTCTATTCCTTATAATGACCTGGACTTTTTACAGGCGCCATTCAGTCATTTTCTTGAGCATCCCAAACTGGAGGATATAGTAATGCTCTCGGGATATTCGATAGATGATTATTATTGTGGCCATGGGATCCTTTACTGGGTGCCTCCAATAGCTGAAATTATTAACAAAAATTATATACCCGGGAAATTTCTATGGCGGCAGGCTTCAGATGTAATAAAAAATGAAGAGATAAAAACGCTCAGTAACCAGTTACTATTGCACAATGCACGTTATGCCGGTCTGAATCAGTTGTTTTTTGACACATCACTTGATAAAGAAATTTACGACTGGTACCAAAAGGAGTTTGAATCACTGCCCGTATGGTATAAAAAAATTAACAAGCTCATTCAACTGAAGAACGGTACCATACGGATAAGAATAGTTCTGGAAAGTAAAGATCAGCATCATAAATTCAATTCAAAGGCTGAAGAAATTCAGGAATGGTATAATAGGGAATATGAAAGAATGCCTAAATGGTATAAGATAACCGGGCATATCATTAAAATACTTAGCGGTCAAAAAAAGGATAAAAGAATACATTAAAAAGAATTAAACCGGTCTGCCGGGAAGGTTATGTTTAGAGGCATGCATCGCCGTAGGATACTACTTCGTGCATGCCTCTAAACAATCAATTATTCAATAACTGGCATTAAGCATGTTCCGAAAGCTCCTTTACCTTTTGTAATGCTTTGGGAAAGGTGTCAACAAAATAGTCTTTATGTTTTTCATCTATATCCACTTCCACCTGTAGTTCTGTTTTTCCCTGTACCTCTTTCAGGGTATAATTCTCATGTGCGCCGGCCCAGTCTTTTACTTCATCACTCGTTGTATCTTCAACCCCGTCTTTAACCATGCCGAGGTGCTCAAAGCTCATGTATTCGTTGGGAACGGCATCATCGATTTTTGAAACCATGCCCATGCCCTTGCCATCGAGGAACAATACCTTGCTGCCTTTTTTCCAGTCGGTCACGGCATGTGAACCTTCAGAAAATGGCGCTGTCCATGCCCGGTAGGAGTCATCACCCCACAATACATTCCATACTTTTTCACGGGGTGCGTCAATAGCGATCTTAAATTCCTGCTTTTCCATGAGTGTTCAATTTTTATATTAAAGAATTGGTTTGCTTATGCTATAAAGTTCATGCAATTATCAGTCCCGGGCGGGGTGTTGTTGAGACAAATTAAGGGGGCGATTGCGACAGGTGGTATGAGAAGTATGTAACATTGTATACCTGGCAGCACAAAGCACAGCGTTACGGGACGTTAAGTATATGCAATAAAAAATGCGTTCCCTCTCAGGAACGCATCAGGTTGAATTGCACGCTTTCTATCAAAAATTTTAACTGATATGCCATGCCTGATCAGATAGTGGCATCCTGAATAATGGCATTGGGCGCATGGGTTTTTACCGACATGATACCGTTGTTGCGGCCGCTTTCATTTTCATATAATTCACTGATGCCGATGGTTTGGCCGTTTGCCGCTTCCAGGGTGAAATACAGTTTTCCGTTGGAGGCTACTTTGCGGTCGTATTTGTTATCGTCCACCGCATTGCGCATTACCGAATCGATGCCGTTCTGGCAATTAGATTTTGTACTGTAGCCTTCGCTGTTGAGGATGGTTTCGCCATTGCCGGCTTTTAAACTAAACTGGAATTCTCCACTCACGCGTTTTGTAATGATGAACTTTCCCATAACGTCAAGGTTTTTGGTTTCTAAATCCGGTCATTTATACACCGGGTAATGATGGTAATAATTAGCTAACAATAACGTATAGTATAAAAATAATAATATTGTTGATTCCTGATGCAGGATTGGGTACGGCGTGAGAAGTTTTGATTTCGATCAATCTTGTACAAATGACACACAGGGCCGTTCTTTTTTGGTCCGTGTTCTTAATAATGAAACTTTGTAGTACAAATTGGAAGCTGCAAGCTTCACGCTACAAGCTGCAAGCAAAACAAAATACCGCTGAAAGCCCAAAGCCGAAAGCTTAAAGCGGATACAAAATATGGCGGAAGCCTGAATTGTATTTGTTTTGCTTTGGACTTTAGCCTTTATGCTTTAGCCTGCCTTCCATTAGCGCATTAGCAAATTATCCCATTAGCACATTGCCCTGTATTTCATTATCACATTATCGAATAATCACATTATCAAATTAAATTTTGCTGCTTCGGTACTGATTCGGGCTCATGCCCATTAATTTGGTAAACAACCTTGAAAAATAGTACGGATCTTCAATGCCCAGTTTATCGGCTATTTCTTTTACTCTTAGTTCAGTAAAATGTAAATACTGGCAGGCCAGCTGGATCTTAAGGTGATTGAAATATTCGATAGGGGCAAATCCCGTCTTTTTACGGAAAAGGGCGGAGTAATGCGATGCTGAAAAGTTTACCGACCGGGCTATTTCTTCCAGTGACAATGCCTGTGCAATATGCTGCTGCATAAAACTGATGCTTAGTTCAACGGGGTCATCGGCATGCGTTTTTTCATGCAGGTTGAACTGATCGTCATACAGGAACGATGAAATAAAATGATACAGGCACAGGTTGGCGTAACACAGGTTGTCGTTCCCATAACCGCGTTCAAGACAGGCATACATATCATCAAAAAGGTCGATCCGCTTTTGTTTAAAAGCCACCCGGCTGCTATACCCATTGATCTTTTGCTTCAATGTTTCCACCATCTTTTTTGACAAAGAACCGGTAAAATGGATCCAGTAAATAGTCCAGCTATCTTCCTCGGCCGATGAATAGCTGTGGGCGCTGCCGGCAGGGATAATGATGAACGAGCCCGGTTGCAACGTATAATTACTTTTCTGCACCTGGGCCTTGCCCTTTCCTTCGAGGCAATAGATCAGGATATGCTGGTCGCTGCCATGCGTCCGCTGCCGGTAATGATATTTTGCTTTAGGATAATAGCCAATATCGGTAATATACATGCCCGAAGCTATGGAGTTGCTGTTGTTGAACTCGGTAATGATCTTCCTGGGCAGTACGATTGATTTCTGACCCTGAAAGCCTTCTCGCTTTTTAAGTACAGGCATGACAAGCTGTTTGATTGATTTGTCTATAAATATAATTGATTATTGATTGTCGGGAAAATAACATTGTCCATCATTTCAATAAAAAACTCTATTTTCCTGCAATCAGCTAACCGGCATATTTGTACATTATTTCATATAAGCTCATCAATGCCGCCATTCATGAAAAATAGCATCTGCTTTATCTGCTTCCTGTTTATTAATATAATATCATTGAAGGCGCAAACCTTAAGAAATACGGTAGTTTTAAAATATAATCCCCATATCAATTGTTTGCCATGACCCAACATCGTTTTAATTCTGGTTATATAGTAGCTATTTCATTCATCAGTGCACTGGGTGGATATTTGTTTGGATTTGATTTCGCGGTGATTTCGGGCGCGCTTCCTTTTTTGCGCACCACCTTTGGATTAACTCCCGTGTTGGAAGGTTTTCTTACCGGTTCACTGGCATTGGGTTGTATGCTGGGTTGTCTTATTGCCGGTTCGCTGGCAGAAAGATACGGCCGCCGGCCCGGACTGATGACGGCTGCCATTGTATTCGCTTTGTCATCGGTTGGCATGGCCTTATCCAATTCACTCACTGTTTTCATTGTCATGCGTTTTGCCGCAGGCATAGGGGTGGGAATGGCATCCATGTTAAGTCCCATGTATATAGCGGAAATTTCCCCGGCTGCGGTGCGTGGCCGCAATGTGGCCATCAATCAGCTCACCATTGTGATCGGGATCTTAATTACCAACCTCGTTAACTATATGCTGGCCGATAATGGCGACAACGCCTGGCGCTGGATGTTCGGCCTAGGGGCGGTGCCTTCAGTGCTCTTTTTGTTGGGTGTTATATGGTTGCCGGAAAGTCCGCGCTGGCTCATGCAGGTAAACCGGCAGGAACAGGCGCGGCGCGTGCTTGGTAAAATTGGTGATGTAAATTTTGCAGAACATACCGTTGATGATATAAAACGTTCACTGGTGGCCGGCAAACAGAACGCGGTATCATCCAGCGTATGGGCACCGGCAGTACGTGGTGCTGTAGTGGTTGGTATTTTGCTGGCGGTATTTCAACAGTTCTGTGGCATTAATGTGGTGTTCAATTATACTTCCACCATTTTTGAATCGGTGGGCGCCAGTCTCAACCAGCAGTTGTTTGAAACGGTTGCTATTGGTGCGGTGAACCTGGTGTTTACTATAATAGCCATGTGGCAGGTTGATAAACTGGGCCGCAAGCCATTGATGCTGGCCGGTGCGGCGGGTTTGTCGGTTATTTATGTAGTGCTGGCGTTGTTATTAAAGAACCAGGCGGCGGCTTCGCTTGTATCTGTGTTTGTGCTTATTGCCATTGCATTGTATGCAACATCACTGGCGCCGGTAACCTGGGTATTGATAGCGGAGATATTTCCCAATCATATTCGTGCGCGCGCCACAACGGTGGCGGTGATCGCGTTATGGGCCGCTTATTTTGTGCTGGTGTTCACCTTCCCCGTACTGGCGCAAAAACTAGGTGCTTACGGCCCGTTCTATATGTACGCCGGTATTTGTGTGCTGGGCTTTTTCTTTGTGCGTATGCACGTGACTGAAACGAAGGGAAGAACGTTAGAAGAAATTAGTGGCGGATTTCATTGATAGTTTATAGTTTATGGTTTATGGTTTATGGTTTTTGGTTGCTGGCGCGCTTTGAGAATGCCGAAAAGTTATCAGGCGTTCCGAATAAAAGAACCATAAACAACAAACCATAAACCACAAACTGTTCAATAATTAGCTAAACAGATACTTAATATCATCTTCCGTCAATGATTTAATAAACCCTTCATCTTCGGAAATCAATTCTTCCGCCAGTTGTTTTTTATGCTGTTGCAGTTGAATGATCTTTTCCTCGATGGTATCCTTACAGATCATTTTATAGGCAAATACATTTTTGGTTTGCCCAATACGGTGCGTACGGTCAATGGCCTGTTGCTGTACCGCGGTATTCCACCAGGGATCAAAAAGAAATACATAACCGGCAGCGGTGAGGTTTAAACCTGCGTTACCGGCTTTCAGGCTTATCAAAAATACATTGGTGGTATTGCCTTCTTCCTGGAAACGGTTCACCATTTCTATCCGTTTTTCAGGAGCGGTGGAACCGTCCAGATGATAATACGCAATGCCCTCTTCGCGGCATTTTTCGGCCAGCAGGTTCAGCATGGTGGTGAATTGCGAGAACACCAGCACCTTCTGGTCTTTCAGGTTGTTCTGCAATTCGTTCATCAGCAGGTCGGTCTTTACCGAATCGTTGCAGGTTTGTTCTTCGCCGGGAAGCAGGAGCGGAGAATTACAGATCTGCCGCAGTTTCAACATGCCCTGCAATACGGCCAGTTTACTTTTACCCAATCCTTCGTTTTTGATATTGAGGAACACGCTTTGGCGAATGCTGTCCTTTATTTCGTCGTACAATCGTTTTTGTGCATCGCTCATGTTACACCACATCACCATTTCGGTTTTGGCCGGCAGGTCGCCTGCCACCTGTTCCTTGGTGCGGCGTAATACGAATGGCGCTGTAATGCGCTGCAGGGTCTTTATTTTTTCGCCATCGCGGTGCGTATCGATGGCATCGGCATATTCCCTTCTGAAAAACTCCCTGGTGCCAAAGATGCCCGGCAACAGGAAATTCATTTGGGCATATAAATCGAATGTATTGTTCATTACCGGCGTACCGCTGAGGGCTACGCGGAAATTCGATTGTAAACGTTCAACGGCTTTGGTGATCTGCGCCGCCGGGTTTTTGATATTATGGCTTTCATCGAGCACAATGGTGCCAAAACCAATGAGGCACATTTCATCTATGTCCTGCCGCACGGTACCATAGCTGGTGATGATCACCTGGTAATCGCCGGTGGCGACTTCCTGTATGGCGCGGCCGCCGCCATGATAGATGAGCACTTTTACATGCGGCGCAAACTTTTGTAATTCCTGCGACCAGTTGTAGATAAGCGAAGATGGACAAACGATCAAATGACGTTGTGTTGCTTTTTGCGTCAACTGGTGGGTGAGCAGGCTGATCGTTTGCAGGGTTTTACCGAGACCCATATCGTCGGCCAGACAAGCTCCGGCCCCTGCTTCGGCCAGCAGCAACATCCACTCGAATCCTTTCTGCTGGTAGGGGCGCAGTTTGGCCTGAACGCTGGCAGGCACTTCATAAACCATTGCGCCGTCCTGCTGCCAATGCTTCCATTTCTCCAGCCAGCTGGCCTGTAGCACGGGTTTTAACACCTCAGTGCCATCGGCTGTTTCTTCCTCACTGAAGGCCAGCCAGCGCGGCACATATATTTCTTCTCCCGAAGTTTTTCCATGTTTGATTATGGTGCCATAGGTTTTCAGCCATTCTTCATGCAGAATGCCAAGTGATCCATCCTGTAATAGTATGGCGCGTTGTCCGGCCTGAACGATCTTTTGCACTTCTGCCAGGGCCACATTTTCATCACCAAATGAAATTAACATGTGCAGTATGAGGTCATCGGTGACATCTTTTTTGATAGTGACATCGGTTTTCACTTTATGCTGCGAATACCTGAAGTGTTGCAGCATATCCATCCCGATCACCTGTATGTTCAGATCGAGCAGTTTGTGATATACTTTGAGGAACCATTGTTTTTTCTGCGCTTCCTCGAAAGAAAGATAATAGTACCCGTTCAGTTGTTTTTCGAAATTGGGATGCAGTGCCTCCAGCAATTGCCACAGGTCTTTTTCAGCCTGTTGGTTGCGGTAAATGGCATATGCCTGTCCATTGCGGGTAATTTCCCAGGTTTCTTTCCAGGGGCCTTCCGCAATAAAGCCATCGTATTCCCATTGGGGCGTAAGCACCAGGAATGATTGGCTGATCTCGCTAAGTAGTACGCGGTTCACCGGCATTTCCCTGATCTCATGTTTCTGGAAAAGGTTATTGCGGTTAACGATGTAGCCGGAAGATTCGAGTTTGGCCAGTATGGTTTCGGAAAATTCCTGCGGCTGCAAACTGAATTGCTGCGGATCATTGTCGTGCAGCCATTCGAGTGTTTGGTAATCTTTGAATGAAAGAATAAAGTATTCTCCACCACTCAGGAGTAAAAACTGCCAGCGTATGAACTGGTCGAGACCATAGGCCGTACCATTTATGGAGATGATGGTATTCAACCGGAGCGCGTTCCCGTTTTTGGTAACCTCAAACTGCAATTGTGGTTTGAAGGTGCTGAAACTACCAGGCGCCGTTTTGTAATTCCCTTTTTCGCCGGGGACCTTATGATACCATTTTACCAATTGGGCAAATGGTTTCATTCTTTCCATCAACTCGTGCAGCCGGCGGGCAATGGCCGATTTCGAATATACTTCGTAAGAAACCCCGGCGCGTTGCAGGGTGAATTTTTTCTGAATTTCCTCCTTCATCAGCGCAATGCGTTCCCTGCTGAAATGCAGGAGCGAATCTTTTACCTCTTTTGGCAGTTTGGGAAAGTTCTTATTGAGCTCCGCACTGTTGAGTTCGCTGTTCACATATTTGGGAATGCCTTTTTCTTTGGTGATCTGCAAACATTCGAGCAGATGGTGATCTGACAATAAACGATGGGGCTGTAACAATAACACATTTTTCTGATCGCTTTTTGTAGATATCATTGGCAGAAAATACTTGGTGGTGTAATGGGCAAAAATAGGGGGGAGGGGCGTTTTTGCGTAATCAGATTTTGCACACGTGTGGAAAGAGAAAGTTGGGAGTTTTTTTGATGTTTTGAAGCTCTTTTGTATTAGTGCAACTTATTGGGAATTAAGGAAACAGGAATTGGGGATTTGGAATTAGGTAGAGGCTGAATTCCCGGGTTTCTGCGTATTACTTACTTCAGAAAAAACGAGGCTCGCCAGATATGGGCAAATCTGATACATTTTGAACTTCGTATCTCGTACTTCTTACTCACGTAGAACTTCTGACAATAAGCTCCGTAGGCAGCACCCGTTTCTCAAAAGAAACCGCCGGCCGTTTACTTTCTATCTGCTGTATCAACAGCTCCGTAGCAATTTTTCCCATCTCAAACGCATTTTGCCGAACGGTGGTCAATGGCGGGTTGAACAACTCAGGCGCATTGAAATTACTGAAGCCGGCAACGGCAATATTGTCAGGAATGATCAGCCCTCTTTTCTGGATCAGTGAAAAACTGCCAATGGTTATGCGGTCGCTGGCGGTCAACAGCGCATCGGGTGGTTCGGGAAGCTGCATCAGCGCATTCAATGCGGTTTCTATTTCTTCTACCACCATACCGCCGTGCGAACAATATTGAATATACCCCTCCTGCACCGGCATGTTATGTTCTGTCAGGGCTTCTTTATAGCCTTCCAGCCGTTCGCGGGTAATAGATAATGAAGGCGAGCTGGTAATAGTGGCAATTCTCTTATAACCGCGCTCTATCAGGTGACGTGTGGCATTATATGCGCCGCCGGTATTATCGGTAATTACCCGGTGTGCGGGAATGGCATCGGTAACGCGGTCGAAGAATACCATAGGTAAGCCCCGTTCATGCAGTTCCTGAAAATGGCTGACGTCTTTTGTTTCGGTAGATAAAGAGATCAATAAGCCATCAACAGAGCGCCAGGTAAGGTTTTCGAGATTCTTTACTTCGCGTTCGTATGATTCTAAATTCTGCGTAATGATGAGCAGGTAATCTTTGCTATAAGCAATGGATTCAATACCGCTGATTACCTCGGCAAAAAAACTATTGGGGATACTGCACAACACTACGCCTATGCAACGGCTTTTCTGGTTCTTGAGGCTTTGCGCCATCAGGTTGGGCCGGTAGTGATGCGCTTCGGCATATTCCTTAACCAGTTGCTGCGTGGCCTCACTGATCTTATGGCTGCCTTTCAATGCTCTCGATACGGTAGAGTTGGAAAGGTTAAGCGCCTTTGCAATATCTTTTATCGTTATGGGTTCATGTTTCATACAATCATTCTTAGTTCACAGTTTTCAGTTCTTAGTTTTTTTGGTATTGGCTTCGGCCTTGCACTTTCTGCCCTTCGCATTCAATAGCGAGCCTCGAATTTGATGCCCTTATCAACTTGTCAACATATCAACTCAATGCATACGTTTGCCCAAATAAACACCCCTCATCTTAATGCCGCATTCATGAAGAAGCGTTAATTTGACACCAATTTACACCAATTGCCTAATCGATTAACTAAACAGCCGGTTTAGTAGTAAAAAAAGAAGGACAGCTTCTTAACGAACTGCTATTGCCCGGCCGGAAAAGATTGCTATGCCTGTAATTTTTGCTTTTTGTATAAACTGCTTATCAGCCGTTTTCTCCTTTGTAATTCAGCGCCTTGCATGCTGCCTGCAGCAATGCCCGGCGCTTCCGGCGTTTTTTTCGTTTGCTTATAATGACATATATAATAATACACGGGCCGGGATTACCGCTGCCGGTGACAGACCGTTTTTAAAGGGAATTGCTTAATCGATTAAATGATATAACACGTTGAAAAAGAAAGTCTCTATACATGATATTGCGAAACAGCTAAACGTATCGGCCGCTACGGTTTCTTTTGTGCTGAACGGAAAGGCTGCCGAAAAGCGTATCAGCGGGGAAATGGAGCAGCGGATATTGAAACATGTGAAGACCCTCGGCTACCGGCCAAACAGGGTGGCGAAAAGTTTACGCACCGGTAAAAGCAGGATCATCGGGATGCTGGTAGAAGGCATTGCCGACCCTTTCTTTTCAGCCATTGCCCGTAATGTGGAAGAGCAGGCTTACAAACTTGATTACAAAATATTTTATGCAAGCACTGAAAACGAGATCCGCATTGCAAAGGACATAATCGGCGCTTTTCGCGATACGCAGGTGGATGGTTATATAATAGTACCGCCGCCGGGGCTGGAAGACGAGATCCAGGCATTGATGGATGATAACCTGCCCGTGGTGCTCTTCGACCGCTATTTTCCCGGTTTGGCAACCTGCAATATTGTGGTCGACAATTTTGACGGTGTGTACCAGGCCATGCGGCATTTTGTAAAACATAATTATAAGAACATAGGCTTTGTTACCATCGATTCAACCCAAACGCAAATGCGCGACCGGCTGAATGGCTATCACCATGCTGCAACCGAAAACGGGTTTACACCGTATGTGAAAATGGTTTCCTTCGATCTGAAGCCCGACCAGGAAAAAATTACCCGGGAAATAAAAAGTTTCCTGCACGAAAATCCGCAAATAGACGCCATGTTGTTTGCTACGAACTACCTGGCCATAAGCGGACTGGAAGCCATTAAACAATCAAACCTTACCATACCAAATGATATCGCTGTGATCGGGTTCGATGACAATACGCATTTCTCCTTATTCTCCCCATCCATAACAGCGGTAGCGCAACCTATCCAGGAGATCTCTGTTCATGTAATGCAACAATTGATGGGCTGTTTATCCGGTAATGAAAAAACGCCGGATAAGAAGACCATTGTGTTGCAAACAAAACTGATCATCAGGGAATCCAGTCAGAAACCGTGAGTGAAGAAATGATGAATGTACCGTAAGCGTTGAAGCCGATGCTGGTTGCAGCGCCTGCCCCATGTGCCGGGGTTGCAGGTAAAGCAGGATAGTTTCCGCATACCAGCCGCCGGCTACCGGGTGCTGAATTTTTAAGCTGATAACTATTTAACGGCCAACTGCGCCTGGTAACAGGCACCTGTAAACAAATACCAACCAATAACATAACCTGGAAATAACATTTTTTTTCAAACCAATACTTACCAAAATGAGATGCTTACAACGATTGCTATGGAAGCCGGCCCTGCTCTCTTCCTTCTTTGTGGTATTGCTGCTGCTGTTCGGCAATACTGTCAATGCACAAACCAAAACAGTCTCTGGCAGGATCACCAATGCCGATACCCGGGAACCCATTATTGGAGCCACGGTAAAAGTAAAAGATGGCGACCAGGTAACGAGCACCAAAGAGGATGGAACATTTAGTTTGCCCGTTCCTGCCAACGCAAGTCTGGAGATCACCGCAGTTGGATTCAACACTCAAATAATAAAAGCAAATTTTACCCAATCGATGGGCATCAGTATGGCCATCAACAAAACTGAAATGGGGGAAGTGGTTGTGGTAGGTTATGGCACCGCCAAAAAATCAACCCTTACAGGTTCGGTATCGACTGTCGATTCCAAAGTATTCCAGGACAGGGGCGTGGTGCCTAATCCATTAGCTGCGCTGCAGGGCCAGGTGCCCGGCGTAGTGGTTTCCCGCAGTTCAGCCGCTCCCGGGCAGGAAGGCTGGGATTTTCAGATAAGAGGCGCTACCTCCGTTAACGGTGGCGTAGAACCGCTGATCGTAGTTGATGGCGTTCCCATGGTAAATACGAAAGCGCTGAATTCTATCAACCCGCAGGATATCGATAATATTTCTTTTCTGAAAGATGCGGCTGCCGCCATTTATGGTTCCCGTGCCGCTGCCGGCGTGGTATTGATCACTACTAAAAGAGCGAAAACGGGCAAACCTTCCATTCAGTACAATGGTTCCGTTACACAAAAAAGAATGGGCTTAAGACCTTCTTTTCTGAATGTAAAAGATTATGGCAATTATTTGTACCAGGCCATATCGAATGCATCCACCGGCGGCGTTGCCGATCCCAACTGGTTCTGGACCAAAATGGCCATGTTGTATGCCAACCGGCCCGATACGATGTATATCGACTGGCAGGCTGTGAACCAGTCTGTTGCCGTAACGATGAACGGAACTACCTATAATGTTTCCAACCCGGCAACAGATACAAAAGACATCACCTTTTTCGATACCAACCCTATTGACCTTTTATGGGGTGAGGGAAGGGCCCTGAGCACCCAACACGATATAAGCCTGGCTGCCCGTACCGATAAAATGGGATACCGCTTATCACTGGGATATATGAATGACGGCAGTATGCTTAAGTGGGGAAAGAACAGCAATAACCGCTACAATATCAGGTTCAATTATGATTATAATTTTTCGCCCAGGTTGAGAGTGGAAACGGGCGTTTCATTCGAAAAAACCGACCTGGTATATCCAAACCGCCAGGGTGAAATAAACTTCGGTTCACAACCAGGTTTTCCTGTTTCCACGAAAAACGGGAAGCCCTATGCCTGGGGTACGCAAAACGGAAGGAACTGGCTGTTGGAATCGGGCGGGGAAAATAAAGGCTACGCCAACCGGTTATTTTTGAATACGAAGATCAACTACAAAATTTATAAGGACCTGAGCTTTATTGTTCAGGGAGGTTACTCCTGGCTTGCGATTGACAACCAGAACCAGTTTAAGTTTATTCCTGAGATATACAACTATGCCGAAACATTTCAATATCCCGGCAATCCAACACAATCCAATTCCAGTTATACCAGGCAATTTATAAAAGATGCTTATTTCAACACCAATGCCTATCTCGAATATAAAAAGACGATAGCGCAGGACCATAATATTTCCATAACGGGGGGGATAAGCTATGAAAGAGATGAGTACGATTCTATAGGAACGGTTACCAGGTACCTGGCCAGTAACGATGTGGCTTCTTTAGGGCTAAGCCTGGGCGATAACACCAGCCGCAGCAATTATGAAACCCGCAATCACTGGGCCCTGGCCTCTTCTTTCGGCCGGGTGAACTATGGCTATAAAGACAAATATCTGGTAGAAGCGCAGGGCCGTTTCGACGGATCTTCAAGGTTCGATGCCAACCACAGGAAACTCTTTTATGGCGGAGTATCGGCAGGCTGGCGCATTTCCCAGGAAAAATTTATGGAGAATATCACTTTCCTCGATGAGTTAAAGCTCCGTGGATCTGTTGGTATACTCGGCAGCCAGTCAAGTAATGGAATAGGTCACTATGACTATATTCCAACGGTGGCTTTGAGCGCAGGCGGCCCCGTTTTGGGCGGATATACCTCGCGTAGTGTGGTAGCAATGCCGTTTGCCATGCTGGCAGATTCCAACAGGACCTGGGAAAAAGTTTCCGTTAAAAATTTAGCGTTGGATTTCTCTGTTTTGAATCATCGCTTATCGGGTAGTTTTGAATATTTCTGGAAAGAGAATCAGAATATGCTCTGGAGGTCTACACAGGGATATCCGGGCGTATTGGGTGTAGACGTGCCCAGCCGTAACATAGGCGTGCTGAAGATTGGGGGATGGGAAATGTCGTTAGGCTGGAGAGACAGGATCGGTAAAGTGAATTATTATGTCAATGGTACGTTGACTGATAATAACAATAAAGTGGTCAGCCTGGAAGGCGCCGATGTAATTACCTCGGGCCAGAGAACTTTAGTGGGTTATTCCATTAATTCCTATTTCGGCCTGGCATATGACGGCAGAGTGCAAGCCGATAAAGATGTTGCCGATTATGCGAAGCTGTTAGACGGCAACGGTATCGGTATGGACGCTTCCAAAGTGATCAAAGGGATCAATATGTACAAAGATGTAAACGGCGATGGAAAAATAACCGATGCAGGTGCCAGCCAGAATAAATTAGGAAAAAAAGACGCTAACGGTAATCCTATAGGCGATGGAGATGTTGTATACCTGGGTAGAAGCGATGCCCGTTATTCATTTGCCGTAAATATGGGCGCTGAATGGAATGGCTTTGATTTCGCCGTTGTATTCCAGGGCGTGGCAAAACGGTTGATCTATCGCCGTTCCGACTGGAGCATTCCCTTTGGCACCATCTGGCAGGGCCATGCCGACTGGTGGGTTGGCAAAACATGGACGCCCGAAAATCCCAATGCCGAACTGCCGATCCTGACCACGGCCACCAATAATGGTTACGGGGGCTATGGAGGATATAACTACCGCATTTCCGACTGGTCACTGCAAAACGGCGCTTATGTACGTTTGAAGAATATCGTATTGGGTTATACGCTTCCGCAATCAATTTCCAAAAAGGCCGGCATTGAAAGGCTGCGGGTATATGTAGCCGGGAACGATATATGGGAAATAACCAAAGTGCAGGACAAGTGGGATCCCGAGCAAACCAATAACATAAGCGGCGGTGCACAGCGGTATCCATTCTATCGTATGATAACTTTTGGCGCAAACATTACTTTCTAATTCAGCTAAATTGTCAATAATGAAAAATCAAATAATAAGATATATACATACCGGGATGGCGGCAGCTATGTTGCTGGCCGTTTCAGCAGGCTGTAATAAAGGGTTGGATTTAAAACCCCTTGATGCGGTCACCGACGCTACTTTCTGGAAAGACCCGGCGGAGTTCAAACTGGCGGCCAATAATTTTTATGCCTACCTGAGAACATTCAGTCAAAGCAACAGTTTCGACGGTTCGCGCCAGGCTACGGATCTGGGCGCCGACAGGAGCCAGTATGCCAGGGGTACCAATACGGTTCCTTCAACTGATGGAAATTATTCGGATGCCTATAGATGGATTCGTTCCATCAATTATATGCTGTCAAAAGCGGTAGTGTATGCCAAACCCGATGAAATTAAACAGTATGTAGCAGAGGCAAAGTTTTTCAGGGCCTATGTATATTTCGACAAGCTGCTCACTTCTTACGGCGGCGTGATCCTGATAGATAAACTGTTGAATACGGAATCTCCTGAATTATTTGGTACGCGCAGCAGCCGGGATGCAACCATCGATTTCATCATAAAAGACCTTGAGGAAGCTATTCCCGATCTTCCGTTGGAAAAGAATATTGTAGCTTCCGACAAAGGAAGGATAAGCCAGCAGGCCGCACAGGCTTTCCTCGGCCGCGTATCACTGTACGAAGGCACCTGGCAAAAATCCAGAAACGGAAGCGCGGCCCGTTACAACGAATTATTAGACAAATCCATCGCCAATAGCAATGCTGTTATCGCCAGCAGTGATTTTGAGCTGTTCAGGCCGGCGGTTTTAGGCGATTCCGCACTGAAATACATGTTTATCCTCGAAAACCAGAAATCGAACCCGGCCTCTCTTACCAAAAATGCCAATAGGGAGTATATCCTGGCTGTGCGTTATGAATCGGCCAACCTGCTGAAAACGATACCGAATCAAATTTCCTTTGGCGCACTTGGCGCAGATGTAAGCCGTAAGATGGCAGATATGTATTTATGCGAAGATGGCCTGCCCATCACCGAATCGCCTTTATTCCTGGGTCGCACGCTCATGACCACCGAATTTCTGAACAGGGACAACCGGATGCGTTATTATATGTGTATACCACGTAACAGGTATTGGCAAAATGCGGTGAACTACCGTATTGACTGGAAGGGGGGAGCGCAGGATCTGGCAAACGCACGTCCGCCGCATGATCCCTGGAACAATAGTATCAGCGGGTATGAAAACCAGCAATGGTCTGCCGAAAGACAGGTGCCCAATCACCAGGAAGGCTATGACTATCCTGTAATCCGTTTGGCGGAAGTATATCTCAACTATGCCGAAGCTGTATATGAGCGCAACGGGGCCATTAGCGATGCCGACCTCGACAGATCGCTTAACCTTGTGCGTAACCGGGTAAATACTTCGATGCCTAAATTGAGCAATGCGCTCGTTACCGCAAACAGTTTGAATATGCAGGAAGAAATCAGGCGCGAAAGAGCCGTGGAATTACAGGGAGAAGGATTCAGGATGGACGACTTAAAACGCTGGCATATTGCGCACATCGAATTAAACAAACCGGTACTGGGTATTAAATATACCGGTACTGAATATGCAACCCAATATCCAACGCTGGGTAAACCACTCGATGCAGACGGCTTTGTGATCGCCGACCCCGTAAGTGAGCGAAAATTCACCGAGAAGAATTATTTGCTGCCAATTCCCAGTAAAGAAACACAGATAAACGCCAAACTGGATCAAAACCCGGGCTGGCAATAAGTAAATTGCGGGATTTCGGATTTTGGATCCGGGATTTATAATTCTGCCGGGGTAAATGAAATCATCCCAACCTCCCGGGATTCAAACATCAGCGATAACCGAAGTAATGTTAACGTAAATGTTAAACCTGTAATGAAACGTTTTGGTACAAGTTGCCTGGGCCTGTTATTCCTTTTGTGTGTAAATGCGCAGGAAATAAAAATTCCTGCCACCATCACCCCGCTGCATCCGAGACTTCTCACAAACGCTCCTTCGAAGCCAGGGTTGCAGCGATTGATCAGTTCGGCCGATTGGGCGCGTAATACACTTGAACAGTCAAAGAAAGACCTGGAAGAATATGTAAACCGCCACCAGACCGACAGCACCTGGATCGTTTCACGATTACAGATGTACTGGAGTAGCAGAGCCACCGATGTATTTATCAAAGGCGGTGTGTATGATCATGCCGAAGGACAGGCGCCTGTGCCTACGGTTCGTTTTACCGGTACCCGCGATGCGGTTACCTCATTTGGCGCACCGAAGCTCGAAGATATTACACCCTATATGGAAGACCCGCGTGGTTTATATTATGTGAACCGTGCAAAACCCGGTCAGCCCCTCGAGTGGGTTGAACAGGCAAAAACAGGTCGTATTGTGGAAACTATCAACCGCAGGATCATGGGCATGGCGCAAAATGCGGCTATCCTGTATTGGTATACCGGTGATGAGAAATATGCAAAGTTTGCTTACGACCTGTTTAATACTTATATGCAGGGCATTTATTATCGCAATGAACCCTACGATCTCAATCATGGCCATAATCAAACCCTGGTTGGTTTGTCGTCGTTTGAGGTGATCCATGAAGATATCCTTAATGAATTGACCATATGTTACGATTTCCTGTTTAATTACATTCAGGTGCACGCACCCGCTAATATGTCTATATATGCGGGTGCCTTTAAAAAATGGGCCGATCTTATCATAAAGAACGGCGTGCCCTTCAATAACTGGGACCTGATAGAAGCCCGTTTTGTGGCCACCGTAGCTTTGATACTGGAGAATGACAATGTATATGAAGATGGCCGCGGCTGCCGGTATTATCTCGACCAGGTGCTGAATAAAACATCCGTGCGACAATGGTCATTAACCGAACTCATCAAAAGAGGCTATGATGCCAATACCGGCATCTGGGCTGAAAGTCCGGGTTATTCCCAAATGGTGATAGGTGAGTTTATGCAGTTTGTAACCCTGTTCGACCGCGTTTTGAACTTCGACCTGTTGGAACAATTGCCCATTCTTAAAAAGGCGGTGCTGGCTACCGTGCAATACCTCATGCCGAATGGGTATGCGGTTTCCTTTGGCGATTCGCATTATGGCAGGTTGTCAACGGAGGCAGCGAAGCAGGTGGTGATGAATGCACAGAAGAATAATAAGGTTGAGCAGGAAGAACTGTTTACCAGGTTTATTAAAATGGTGTATGGTCAATCGGCAATCGGTAATCGTGAATCGGCAATGAGGCCGCGCGACCTGGTATCCCTGCTCACTTATGCCGATTTCGTTTTAAAAGAAAATATACCTGCCGGTACACTGGCAGATTTCACCAGTTCTTTATTTTATTCCCCCAATGTAAGCTGGCTGATACAACGGAACGGAACAGATGCAGAAAATGCGCTGGCCATTTCATTGAACGGTTCATTGGGCAATCATATGCATGCCAATGGTATTTCGCTCGAGTTGTATGGAAAGGGCCTGCCGCTGGCGCCGGAAGCGGGGATCGGCACCTCATATTTTCAACCCGATTATGCGGAGTATTATTCGAAATTCCCCGCGCACAATACGGTGGTGGTAGATGGTATTTCATCTTATCCTGAAATGCGCAGCAAACATGGATTTTCGTTGAAGAGTTGTTACCCGGCATCAGGAGTGAGAACAGGCATTTTTCCCCATATCACATTTGCCGATCTGTACTTCCTTGAACCAGAGACCAACGCCAGCCAGCAACGGATGATGAGCATCATTCGCACCAGCGATACAACGGGTTATTATGTAGATATTTTCCGTTCGGCCAAAAAAGAAGGCGGCGATAAATACCACGACTATTTCTATCACAATATGGGACAGGGGCTCACTGTTACCGATAACAACAACAAACCCTTACATCTTCAGCCAGTTGATAAGTTAGCATTTGCCAATGGCGATCTGTTTGCCTACGATTATTTGTACGATGAAAAGTCGGTGCAGACCGCGAGCGATATAAAAGCTACGTTTCAGTTAAAAATGCCCGGCCGCGATTCCATCTTCATGAACATGTGGATGAAGGGATCATCCAACCGCGAACTGTTCACGATGAAGTCGCCCAAATCAACGGCCATCGACCGCGGAATTGTACCAAAGGAGATCAGCGGGTTACCATTGCCCACTATTGTGGCACGGCAATATGGCGAAGCATACACCAAACCTTTTGTTGCGGTGTTCGAACCTTCTTCCGCTTCGCAGCCGGCATCCATCGCTTCCATTGTTTCGTTTACCCCGGCCAAAGCGCCGGCTGATTTTGCCGGTGTTATTGTCGAAAGTAAAAACGGCAGCAGAGAAACTGTTTTTTCAACTTCAAATGGAGCGGCGGTAGTGAATTATAAAGATTATGCGTTTCGCGGTACCTATGCCGTGATCAGCGAATATAAAAATGAAATACAGTATTTGTTCCTGGGTAACGGCCATAAACTGTCAAAAGGCGGGTATGAGATAGCAGCCGGGCCGGGTAATGCAACGGCTATTTTATGCAAACAAAATGGCCAGTGGTTTGTGAGCTGCAACAATCCGGTAACGCTTACCATTCCGGTTGATGTTGTTAGTGATAACTTCAAAGGAATACGCCTTAATGGGAAAAAAATGCCAGCGTTTAAAAAGGTATTGAACGGTAAAACGCTGTTGTCAATTGCATTGCCGGCGATACCATATACGCGTCTTGAATTGTGAAAATTGAACCGATCAACAATCAAAATTCAGTACAACCAAAACTAAACGATATGTTTGCTGCCTTTTTCAGAAAACTAATAATACCTCTGTTGCTTTTGCCCGGCATAGGTGCATTGGCGCAGGATGGCTTAGTGAACGACGATTTTTCTGTCGGTAATACATACAACTGGGTGGCCGCTACATCAGGCGCCACCGGCAGCCTGGTGAATGGGAAACTGGTAATTACAATGGCATTACAGTCTTCCGGTAAATACAGGGGCGATTTCAAAAAAGAAGGGGGTGTAACCGTTCATGCCGGCAGCTATCCAATTGTAGCCATCCGGTTTAAAAAACCACCTGCCTGTAACTTTTTTTTCGATACCAACCTGGGATCATACAACGGAACCAATAACAATGCTACCAAACTTCCACTCGATTCAGGGAACATATATTACTGGGACCTGTCTGCAGGTAAGTTGGGAACCAATGTTCTGTCAACCACTGCACCTACCACATTGACGACCTTTCAGTTTAAAGTTGCCGATGTGGTATTAACGCAGGCTGAACTGGCGGCCAACGATATTGCTTTTGAAATAGATTGGGTAAAAACGTTCAGCACAGTAAATGAATTGCGTTTATACGCGGGTATTGCAGAACCGCCTGCATTTTCCTTTACCGGTACATTCAACCATCCGGGGCTGTTACATAATAGTACCGATATGGCAAGAATAAAAGACCTGGTGGCCAGGCAGGTTGCCCGGCCTTATGAAAGTTATTTAAAATTAAAGGCTGATGCCAGATCATCGGCTACCTATACGAAGGGTGGCCCTTTTACCTATCTTACCCGCGATGCATCGCTCACCATCGATGGAGTAGGAGGAGGAGCGGTAAAAGACCGGGTTGAAAGGGATTTTATGGCCGCTTATTACAATGCGTTGATGTGGAATATCACCGGTGATGAAGCGCATGCGCAAAAAGCAGTTGAGATACTGGATGCATATGCGGCAAAGACCGTTGGCATCGTTGGGGGCGATGCGGAGCTGAATGGCTTATATGGCTTTGTACTGGCCAATGCCGCAGAATTGATGCGATATTCTTATAACAACTGGCCGCAGGAAAACGTGCAGCAATGCCAGGCCATGCTGAAATCGGTCTTTTATCCCACGCTGCAGAACTTCAGGCCCTGCGCGCATGGCAACTGGGACATCATTTGCATGAAAGCGCTGATGGCCATCGCCATTTTCAGCGATGATATTCCCATGTTCAATAAGGTTGTAAATTATTTTTATTATGGCGAAGGCAACGGCAGCATCAATAATTATGTGTTGACCGATGCCGGACAGTTACAGGAAAGTAACCGCGATCAGCCGCATACCATGCTTGCGATCGGTTCACTGGCCGAATTGTCGGAAATGGCATTAAAGCACGGGATTGACCTGTATACAGCTTCCGGCAATGCCATCATGCGTGGATTTGAATATACTTCAAAATACAACCTGGGTTATACCGTTCCGTTCCAGACAAGCTATGAGTTTTGTGAAAAGAACTACCAGGATTACACGCCTGAAGCTATATCTCCCAATGGAAGAGGCGGCTTCCGCGCTGTCTTTGAAATAGCCTATAATCATTACAGGTATCGTAAAGGGATACAAATGCCTTATACGTTGGAAGTGCTGGCTGCTATGGGGCCCGAGGGCGCTCCCTTCGGCGCAGATAACCCCGGTTATGGTTCCCTGTTGTTTTACCTGAGCGATTCTGCCAATCACCATTTTGATACCACGGGCAATTATTTAAAAGGGTTGATGAATAATGAATTTACCGACACCCCTGATGGCTGGCAGGCCGTTACCAGTGGTGCAACCGCCTTGTTACAGGACGGGCAGTTGGCGGTAACAACCGCTCTGCAAAGCAATGGCAGCCGGCGCGGCGATATCCGTAAGAACGGCGGCGTTAGCCTGTTCCCCAAAAACTATCCCATCATTGCGGTAAAAATGAAGAAACCCGCTACCTGCAATTTTACATTCGATACCAACCTCGGTTCTTATGGTAATGGCAGTAATAAATGGACCGGCAGAATAGGGGATGATATTTATTATTACGACCTTACCAAAACAGGATTTGGTGCTGCGGGAACCCTGTTATCAACTTCATTTCCTACAGCGCTCACTACCTTTCAGTTTAAAGTAGCCGATATTACTTCGGATGAAACCAACTATACGGTAGATTGGGTGAAAACGGTAAAGAGCGTAAGTGAACTGCTGGCCCTTGTTCCTGCAACGGGGCTCATTGACGACAACTTTACCAGCGGCGCCGATGGATGGGTTACCGCTACTACCGGCTCCACTGCCACCGTTGACAGTGGTTTGTTAAAAGTTGTACCTGCATTACAATCGAACGGTAAATACCGTGGCGATATTAAGAAAAGCGCCGGCGCCACTTTGTATCCCGGTAACTATCCCATTGTGGCCATTAAATTCAAAAAACCGCAGGTGAGTAATCTTATTTTCGATACCAACCTGGGTTCCTATGGCAATGGGAATAACAAATTCACCGGCAAAGTAGGGACCGATGTGTATTACTATGATCTAACCAGGGTTGGTTTTGGATCAGCAGGCACTATGCTTACGCTGCCTGCTGCGTTGACCACCTTTCAATTTAAAATTGCAGATATTGCTTCGGGTGAAACCAGTTATGCTATTGACTGGGTAAAAACCGTAAAAACGGTGCAGGACCTGGAAAAGCTGGTGCCGCACGTAGCCCAAACCATTCAATTCGATTCAATTCCGAACAAATTGTTGGGCGATATTCCTTTTGATGCAGGCGCCACGGCCACTTCGGGCTTGCCTGTTCTGTATACCATTTCAGATACCAGTGTGGCAACGATTGCTAACGGCGCCATACAACTGTTGAAAGCCGGTACTGTTTCCATTACGGCCACCCAACCGGGTGATATCGTATATATGCCTGCAGATGCCGTTACCCGTACCTTTACGGTATTGCCCCTGCACTTGTCTATACAATATAAAGATGGCGACAATGCCCGGATAACCAATAATAGTATCAGACCTTATATAAAACTTGTAAATGAAGATCCGGTTGCATTTGCATACAATGAATTGACGGTACGGTATTGGTTAACTGCCGAGAATTATGCAGGTATGAATACCTGGGTGGATTATGCACAAGCGGGCGCCGATAAGGTTAAAATGAAATATGTTTCCCTCGCCCAACCACATAACGGGGCTTTCGGTTATATTGAATATAGTTTTGATGCAACTGCGGGAATGCTGGCCGCAGGCGGCAATTCAGGCGAAATTCAATCGAGGCTGGCTAACCGGGACTGGGCTAATCTTAATGAAGCAGATGATCATTCGTATCGAAACAGTACTGCGTATGCCGTTAATGAGCACATCGCCGTATACCGCAACGGCGTACTGGTGTTTGGAGTGGAACCGGAGGTGACACCGGTTGTTACGAAAGTGAAGGCGCTGACCGAGAATCGCAACCAGAATACAGGTACTAATAGTATTCAAACCTATCTTACGCTTGCCAATGAAGGTAATGTGCCGCTTTCTTACAAAGATCTTTCCATTCGTTACTGGTTCACCGGAGATGGAACGGCGGCGCCATTGAACTATTGGGTCGACTATGCTTTGTTGGGCAGCTTGCTCATTAAGGGCGCATTTGTTGCGATTACTCCCCCTGTTGCAACCGCAGACAAATATTTTGAAATAAAAGTTGATTCCACAGCCGGTATGCTGTATCCATTAAGCAGTACGGGCAATATTCAATACCGTATTGCCAAAAGCGACTGGTCGCGTTTTGATGAAACAAATGACCATTCGTATTTACCGGCAGCGCCGTTAGCCGAAAATGAACATGTTACAGTCTATTACAAGGGACAATTGATATATGGAACGGAGCCGGCCGCCAGTGATAGCGCAACCGGCGCAAGAGTTGCCACTACGGCGAACCCCGTTAATGCTGAAACTGCGGTAAGCAAAATAATGCTCTATCCTAACCCCATTTCCGGTAGCCGCTTCTACATAAGGCTCAATAACGAACGCACGAATAAAACAGTGCATGTAAAAATGTACGATACCTATGGCGCTGTTGTTATGAGTAAAGTATTTGCAACAGGCAACACCGGCGCACTGGAGATCAGGTTAGATAAGCCGCTGGCTGCCGGTGTGTATATGGTACAGTTGAATGACCGGACCCCGGTGCGATTGTTGATTGAACGATAAGTTAGATTGCTGGATTGTTTGACTGTTATGGCTTCCGATATTCAGAGACTCCAGGTTTAATTGATCAGATAAAATGCGGAAGTCCTAACCATCAAGCCATTAAGTCATTAGCTACGATAAAAAATTTGCGATGAAAAAATTAGGAATGCCTATTGCCATTGCTGCTGTAATTGTTGCAGGATGTAATTCCGCTGTACCCCGGGAAAACGTAGCGCTGGATTACTGTATGGAACAGGCAGGGAAGGCGTTAAAAACCCTGCCGGCCGATTCCTCGCAGATCCCCCGCAGTATCGCCCATGGAAAAACTGACTGGCGCTTTGTAAACTATCGCGACTGGACATGCGGCTTCTGGCCAGGTATCCTGTGGTATGCTTATGAATATTCCGGCGATGAAGCGCTTAAACAGGCTGCCCAACGCTATTCACGGGCATTGTTTCCGTTGGTAGATTCTGCCGCAATCGATCACGATCTCGGCTTCCAGGTCTTTTGCAGCATCGGCAACGGATACCGGTTAACGCATGATCCCGTTTATCGTACGGTGCTGTTAAGGGCCGCGGATACGCTGGCGAAACTGTTCAATCCAAAAGTAGGCACAATCCTTTCCTGGCCAAGGGAAGTGCCTGGGGTTGACTGGCCATTACGCCACAACACCATCATGGATAATATGATCAACCTCGAGCTGTTGTTTTGGGCCGCTAAAAATGGCCGGAATAAAAGTTTGTATGATATGGCCGTAAAACATGCGCAAACCACCATGCAAAACCATTTCCGTCACGATTATTCTTCGTACCATGTTGTAGTATATGATACCGTAACGGGTAAGAAAATAAAAGGCATCACTCACCAGGGCTACAGCGATAGCAGCATGTGGGCGCGCGGACAAAGCTGGGCCATCTATGGATTTACCATGGTGTATCGCGAAACCGGAGACAAACGATTTTTGGATTTTGCGCAACAGGTAACCGATGTGTATCTGAAAAAACTGCCGGCTGATCACATCCCGTATTGGGATTTCAATGCGCCGGGTATTCCGGATGAACCCAGGGATGCTTCAGCGGCGGCAGTAACGGCTTCGGCCCTGCTTGAATTAAGTACATTGGTAACAGATTCCACCAGAGGGAAAATGTATAGAGAGAAAGCAGAGAAAATGTTGCAGGCATTATCAACGCCTGCTTACCAGAGCGGAAAGGTGAACAATGCCTTTCTGTTGCATAGCACCGGGCATAAACCCAATGGCGGCGAAATAGATGCATCGATCATTTATGCCGATTATTATTATATAGAAGCCTTGTTGCGACTGAAAAAATTAACGGAAATAAAAAATATACATGATAAACTGTAATCACCCGATGAAAAGAATAGTGGCCATAGCGGCATTCCTGTTTGTGTTTACCAATGGTATGGCGCAGCAGATCATTGACTCTACCAGGGCAATTATCACTTCGCCCGATAAAAATTATGAGGTAACGTTTTATCAGAAACAGTTGGCCAATGGCGCCCGTGGGATGTTCTATACGCTGAGGTATAAACAACAGCCCATTATTGCCGAGTCGGTGCTGGATCTTCAGTTGGACAATAACCTGTCGGAACGCGCTATGGCGTTGAAGGTAGATCAACATGCCCGCTGGTGTGAGAATCTGCAGGTGAAATCAATTACCTATGCATCAAAGGACACCACATGGAAGCCATTGTATGGCGAACGGAATATAATAAAGGATAAATACAATGCGGTTACCATAGCATTGGTAAAGGATGACAATCCCATTTACCGGCTGCATGTGGAAATGCGCGTATACAATGAAGGCGCGGCCATTCGTTATTTCTTCCCGGAAAATATAAAAGGCACCTATTACCGCGTAGTGGCGGAGAATACCAGTTTTACGCTGCCAGCCGGCACAAAAGCCTGGCATGCATCGTGGGCGCAGGCGCCGTATAATTTAATTCCATTGAACAACTGGCCCGACGAAAGCGAGCGGCCATTGACGCTGCAACTGCCCAATGGCTGGTATGCCTGTTTAGCCGAAGCACAGATGGTTGATTATGCCCGCACCAAATTCAAACTAAGCAAAGAAACACCCAATACGATAGTTACGTCCATGTACACACCAGTCGACCTGATATCACCCGTAGCCACGCCATGGCGGGTGATGATGGTCGCTGAAAAACCGGGTGATCTTATTACGAACAATGACCTGCTTCTTAACCTGAACGATCCGTCAAAGATAAAAGACGCAAGCTGGATACAACCGGGTAAGATCATGCGGGTAATGACGCAAACCACAAAAGACGCGTTTGAGAATATCGACTTCGCGGCAAAACATGGGCTGCAGTACATTTTGTTCGACTGGAAATGGTACGGCCCCGCATTTACATTTACTTCGGATGCTACCAAAGTGGCCATCCCTGATTTTGATCTGCCCGGCATTATTCAATATGGAAAAGAAAAAGGCATCGGCGTTTGGTTGTACTGCAACCTGCAGGGATTGTATGCACAGTCGGATTCGCTGTTCCGCGTGTATCGCGACTGGGGCGTAAAAGGCGTAAAATTCGGTTTTGTACAGGTTGGTTCGCACCGCTGGACGACCTGGATCGAAGAGATGTTTAAAAAATGCGCGGAGAACCGGATCATGGTGAATGTGCATGACGACTGGCGGCCCACGGGTGAACAACGAACATGGCCCAACCTCATGACGGCCGAAGGCATTCGTGGTAATGAAGAAATGCCCGATGCCACACATAATACCGTATTACCTTTTACCCGCTATATAGCGGGTGCGGCGGATTATACGATTTGTTATTATGACAAAAGGATAAAAACCACCCATGCGCATCAATTAGCATTGGCTGCAATTTATTACAGTCCTATTCAAACGTTGTACTGGTACGATAAACCGGCATTTAGCAACAATGAACCCGAACTGGAATTCTGGGATAAGATCCCGGTATCGTGGGATGAAACAAAGATCCTGCAGGGCCGCCCCGGTGAGTATATAACCACTGCCCGCAGAAAAGGGGATGACTGGTTCATTGGCACTATTACCAACAATGACAGCCGCACAATACAATTGTCTTTTGATTTTCTGCCAAAGGGGAAAAAATATACCGCAACCATTTACAGCGACGACGATGCTGCGCCGTCAAAAACAAAGGTTGGAATTCAGAAAAAGATAGTTTTAGCAACTAACTTGCTTGATGTAAAGCTAAAACCTTCAGGTGGGCAGGCCATCTGGCTTACACCGGTGGTGAAATAAATATATAAATAAACAGAATGGATAAGCGTAATGCTTCAGCCTCACTGGCATTGGGGATCGATATAGGCGGGTCGCATATTACAGCCGGGATGGTTGATCTGGCACAAAGGAAGATGATCGAAGCGTCGGTAGTACGGCAACTGGTAAACCGGCATGCACCGGCAGCGGAAATATTAAATATATGGGCCGATACTATCAATGGCCGTTTGCAGCATACGCCACAGGAAGTAATTGCTATAGGTTTTGCAATGCCCGGACCGTTTGATTATGTGAACGGCATTTGTCTTATAAAAGGATTCGATAAATATGAAGCCTTATATGGCATGAACATCAGGCAGGAACTGGCTGCGCGCACCGGGATTGCGGCCGAGCGCATCGTTTTTCGCAATGATGCCGATGCCTTTCTCGATGGAGAAATGTTCGGTGGTGCAGGACAGGGGTTTACCCGGGCATTGGGGCTTACCCTCGGTACCGGATTGGGCTCCTGTTTATATAATGAAGGAGAAATTACCAATGCCGGATTAAATGTATTACCTTTTAAGTATGGAATAGCGGAGGAATACCTCTCTACCCGCTGGTTCATTCAGGCGTATGAACAGCATTCGGGCAAAAAGGTATGCGGTGTAAAAGAACTGGCCGGCCTGTATTATGATGATGTGAATGCGAAACTGGTGTTCGATGAATTCAGTGTAAACTTCGGCCAACTGTTGCGCCATTGCATAGCAACGTACGATATTCAGGCGATCATCATCGGTGGAAATATATCAGAGGCGTACCGGCTGTTCATCGATCAGGTGCAGCAACAATTATCTGCAGGTGGTATGGCGCCGGTTATTAAAAAGGCGATCTTAGGTGAGCAGGCTGCCATGATAGGCGCAGCACTTCATTATAAACAAAAAGTAATCTCAGCTTAAAACAACTAACATGCAAGTTTCATTCGATACCGGAACTGCCGCACAGAAAGGCGCCACCACTTCATCGGCCAATCTGTTCGGTATATCACTGATTGCTGCCCTTGCCGGTTTTATCTTCGGGTTCGACACTGTTGTAATTTCCGGTGCCAACCAGCCAATAAAAGAATTGTGGCATACATCAACGTTGTTTCATGGGTTCTTCATTATGTCGATGGCATTGTGGGGCACGGTGGCAGGCGCTATTTTAGGCGGCTGGCCTTCGCAAAAATATGGCCGTAAGAAAGTATTGTTATGGGTGGGCATCCTGTTCAGTGTATCGGCTATTGGTTCAGCACTGGCTACCGATCCCTATACTTTTTCCTTCTTCCGGTTTATCGGTGGTTTGGGTATCGGCGTTTCTTCCGTTGCCGCGCCTACGTATGTTTCTGAAATTTCTACTCCATCTACAAGAGGCCGATTGGTAGCCATGTACCAGTTCAATATCGTATTTGGTATACTGGTAGCCTTCCTGTCGAACTATTTTTTACAGGGTGTTGGCGGTATTAACGACTGGCGCTGGATGCTGGGCGTTATGGCTATTCCTTCGCTGATCTATACGTTAATGGTTTTCGGTATTCCTGAAAGTCCACGCTGGCTGGTATCGGTAAAGAAAAACGATGCCGCTGCCCGCCAGGTAATGGAGCGTTTGGGGATGAACAATATCGATGAAGAAATAAAACTGATCAATGAGAGTGTACAGCACGAATCGCATGCCGGCCGGGAAAGCAAAAGCTTTTTCAGTTCAAAATACAAAACGATCCTGTGGCTTACCTTCCTGGTAGCATTCTTTAACCAGTGGTCGGGTATTAATTTTATTTTATACTATGCACCTGAGATCTTAGGCCGGGCCGGTTTGGCTGCCAAAGAATCGTTATTCAATTCCATTGCCATCGGTGGTGTCAACCTGCTCTTCACTTTCGCCGGTTTATACCTGATCGACAGGTTGGGCCGCAGAACGTTGCTCATCATTGGCTCCTTTGGTTATATAATCAGTCTGGCTATGGTTGCCTGGTGTTTTTATGCCCAGGCAAGCGCCGGTTTGCTGATGGTGTTTTTATTGTTGTTCATTGCTGCGCACGCAATAGGGCAGGGTGCGGTGATCTGGGTGTTTATTGCGGAGATCTCGCCCAATAAGGTACGTGCCGTTGGGCAGTCGTTCGGCGCCAGTGTGCACTGGGTTTTTGCAGCGATCATCACGCTTATCGTTCCCGTGTTTCTCGATGAGAAGGATGGGATCTTCAAAGACAATCCCTGGCCCATCTTCGCTTTCTTTGCCTTTATGATGGCATTGCAACTGGTGTGGGTGCTAACGAAAGTACCGGAGACGAAAGGGGTTTCACTGGAAGAGTTGGAGAAAAAGCTTGTTAAGTAATACGCCCCATCCCGAATTATCACATTTGCTTCATATATGTATCATTACATCATAGGCGTATTGCTGGCATGTTTGGCATGCAGCAACACTTCAGCGCAGGTTTGGCAATGGTCGGTTCCCGTAAAAAATGCGCGCAATGAGGCTTCGCGGGCTTATTTGTGGATCCCGCCCGATTGTAAAAAAGTAAGGGCGGTGGTGCTGGCGCAAAATAATATGGAAGAACAATCGATCATTGAACATCCGGTGTTCAGGGAGGAAATGAGGAAACTCTCCATTGCGATCATTTGGGTTTCGCCTTCGTTCGATCATCTGTTCCGCTTTAATGAAGGCGCGGGCGATACGTTCAATGCTTTCATGAAAGCGTTGGCAGCAGAATCAGGATATAGCGAATTGAATGAAGTGCCGGTGGCAGGGATCGGTCATTCCGCATCTGCCAGCTGGCCCTACTATTTTGCCGCCTCGAACCCGCAACGCGCGCTATGTGCCATTTCGGTAAGCGGACAATGGCCATATTTCCGGCATCCGTCATTTGCGCCTGAGATCTGGCAAAAAGACCAACACATCGATTTTATTCCCTGTCTGGAAACAATGGGTGAATATGAAGCAGCCGCCACCTGGTCAACCGAAGGGTTGAAAGAACGGCAGCAACATCCGCGAATGCCATTGAGCATGCTGGCTTGTCCGGCCGAAGGCCATTTTGCAGCTACAGAAAAAAAGATCAGGTATATCGCTTTGTATATAAAGAAAGCGATGCAATACCGGTTACCGGAAGCGCAGCCGCAAAATGGCGCGCCCACCTTATTGGCTGTTGATCCCACCAACACGGGTTGGCTGATGGATAAATGGCGATTGAATGAGGAACCGGCTGCACCGCCGGCGCCTGTTAACAAATACACGGGCGATGCAACACAGGCCTTCTGGTTCTTCGATGAAGAAATGGCAAGGGCAACGGAAGCATATCAACAGGCATACAGGAATAAGAAAGCGCAATTGACGGGTTATGTTCAGCAGGGTAAAGTGGTAGCGCAAGGAAATACGCATCAACAGGTAGATCTTGCTTTTCAGCCATTGCCTGATGGGATTACGTTTATAATAAAACCTGCATTTTTAGATACCGTGCCTGCTGCGCATGCCCGTACTGCGGAATGGACCAGGCAGCCTGCCGGAACAGCTATTGGTCATGCAAAGAAGGGCAATATTGTTATCAAGCGTATTGCGGGACCATTTAAAAAAATAAACGATACTACATTTCAACTCAGTTTTGAAAGAGGGATGGATGATGCTGCACGCGGTTATCAATGCTGGTTTGCGGCCGAACATGCAGGCGATGCAGCATTCAAACCTGCCGTGCAACAGGCAAAAATGGATGTTCCGGCCAGCAATACGGAAGGCATAATACAAAAAATTTCATTCCCGTTTATTGCAAATGTGAAAAGAAGTGTAAAGGCGGTTTCACTGAATGCAACATCATCCGCTAATATGCCGGTGCAATATTTTGTGAGGGAAGGACCGGCTATTGTTACCGGTAATGAACTAAGGTTAACCCAAATTCCCCCGCGCAGTAAGTTTCCTGTAAAGATTACCGTTGTTGCCTGGCAATATGGAACAAGGACGACACCCGCCATTCAAACAGCACAACCGGTTGAACGGAGTTGTTATGTTGTTGAATGATCTTTTATAATGGAGATTTTGTGAAGGGCTTGAAAAATCAATTTCAGGTTTCAGGGAACTCCCGAAATGAGAAAGCTCGCTTTTATTTTACGCTTCGAAATAGAACCCCTGTAACTTGCATCCTGTAACCTGTAACTGTATTCCGTTTTTCCCTGCAACCTGTATCTTGTAACCTGAAACTGTATTTGTATCCTGTAACTTTTATTATTTTGCATCACAATCAACTTCATACGATGAAATTAAATATATCACAGTTTTTTGTTATTGTAACGATCCTCGCTTCCTGCCAGTCGGCCAAATCACCGAAACCGTTTGAATTCAGTAATCCTAAAAACGAACCACGCGAAGATGAACTGATCGTTGTAAAAAGAAAAGCCGTCGAAGAACAAACAGGTCCCATTGCAGCCGGCAAATATTTTACCATGAAAAAGCCAACCGGTGTTCCAATGGTTATCCAGTTCGATGATCTGGATGGCGACGGCCAGTGGGATGAAGCGGCATTTTTGTATTCCTTTCAGCCGAAAGAAAAAGTTGTGTTCAAGCCTGAGATTGCCGATGCGCCTGCAGCGGTAAAAGCGGTAGTACGGGCGCATGTACGGCATATGAAGAAAAATGCCGATAATACGTTCGGTCCGGTTTCGCTGGAGAAAGATACCATGCCGGTAAATGCCCAACCGACTGATTTTTCAAAACAACCCTTGCCGCCATATCTTACCGAAGGGCCGGCCTGGGAAAATGATAAGGTCGGTTTCCGTTTATATTTTGATGTACGTAACGGAAAAGATATCTGGGGCAAAACTACACCCCGCATGGTGCTCGATGAAGTGGGTATGGATACTTCAAAAAATTATCACCACCAGGCCGACTGGGGAATGGATGTGCTGAAAGTAGGTGCATCGCTGGGCGCTGGTTCACTGGCATTACGGGCTCCTTTACCGGATGGAAAAGATACACTCGTGCGGTTGGGCGGAAAGAACATTCAACAGGTGACCTATGAAAAAGTTGCTGATGGTCCGGTTCGTGCCATTTGCCGGTTGAAATATACCAACTGGAAAGTAGCCGAAGGCATGGAGCCTGTAACGGTGACGGAAGAAATTCATATCTGGGCCAATAAATACTGTTATGAAAGTTATATAACCATAACCGGTGCACCGAAAGGCGCAGAACTGGTAACGGGCATTGTGAACCTGCATAGCAAAGAAGTACATGAAATTGAAGGCGCCGGTTATAAAGGCATCTATACCTATGATGTGCAATCGGAAAATAAAGATAAACTCGGCATGGCCATTGTTATGCCCGCCGAACAGGTAGCTGGCATAGCCACAACCCCAAATGCGAATACAGATATTCAGCATACGTATATAATAAAGGCCGGCATAAACGAAAAGGAACCCGTTGTATTCCGCTTTTATGCCGGTTGGGAAAAAAGCGATGAACGGTTCACAAGTGAAGAAAAGTTCAAGGCGTTTTTGTTGAAAGATCTGGAGTGAACGCAGGCGTTAAGCTTTAAGCGTTGACGGTTTACTGGCATGTGGCGGGCTTCTGTCCTCAAATTAAGCAATTGCCCGATGTGGAAGTAGCTAATAATTTCTTAATTATCAATATCTGTTAAATGGTGCTATAACTTCTATCTTGCGCGGGAAAGTAGTTATTCAGTTGTAAGCTCGTGAGTTTATCAATTCACAGACTCGCTATTAGTAGCGAGTTTGAACAACTGAACAACTGCATACCTTAAAACTAATTCAATTGAATAAGATATTTCTTTCCTTATTGCTATTTATTATTGGTACGGCTACATTTGGTCAGCCTAAACAATATACAACCGCCAACGCACACTCCCATAATGATTACGAACAACCGGTGCCTTTGTATACCGCTTACAATGAAATGTTCGGGTCTGTGGAGGCGGATGTTTTCTGGCATAATGACCGGTTGCTCGTGGCGCATAAAGAAGAGGAGTTGAGACCAGACCGTACTCTCGAAGAAATGTACCTGAAGCCGTTGGAGCGTTTAATTAAAAAGAACAAAGGCCATATTTACGCCGATACCAGCCGCCGGCTGCAGTTAATGATCGATCTGAAAACAAATGGCGATACCACCCTGCGTATGTTGGTAGAGCTGTTGCAGAAATATCCGGTGCTCACCGGTTGTTCTTCCCTGCAGATCGCCATCAGTGGTAACCGGCCCGATGTGTCGGCCTATACATCTTACCCGTCTTACATTGGTTTTGACGGTGAGTTGCAAAAAGAATATCCGGCTGCGGCCCTGTCGCGCATCGTTATGATGAGCGCTGACCTGAAAAAATATACGGAATGGAACGGCAAGGGAATTATTCCCGCTTCACAATGGGATTCGCTGCAACGGGCGGTAAAGCGTGCGCATGCACTGCGTAAACCGGTGCGTTTCTGGGCTTCGCCCGATTTTACCAATGCATGGTACCAGTTGATAAAGCTGGAGGTGGATTATATAAATACCGACAGCATCAGGGCATTGGCCGGCTTCCTGCGAAAATTACCGGCAAGCTCTTTTAAGAATGCCACAGGATATAAAACATACCAGCCTACTTACAAAACCGATGGGGTCGACAAACCGGTAAAGAATATACTGTTATTTATTGGCGATGGAACCGGTTTGGCCCAGCTTTATGCCGGGTATACCGCCAATAAAGGTGCATTGAACATTTTCAACATGCGTAATATCGGGCTTTCGAAAACCAGCTCGTACGACAGTTACGTCACGGATTCCGCACCCGGCGCAACAGCTATTGCGTCTGGTGTAAAAACAAATAACCGGCATGTGGGTGTTGATCATACCGGCGTGGCCATTCCGCTGTTGCCGGTGTTTTTAAAAAGCAGGAATATTAAAAACGGGCTCGTAACCTGTGGCGATATCACCGATGCCACACCGGCCGATTTTTATGCGCATCAGCGCGAGCGTTCGAATGCAAAAGACATTTTACAGGATCTTAAACATTCCGGCATCGATCTGTTGATGGGGTCGGGTAAAGAAAGCCTGTCAAATGTTCAGTTGCTGAAAGAAAAAAGCATCGCCGCCGAAACCAGTAATATCCTTCAGGAATTAGCTCCGGAATTTACCGTTGTTCACAGCATAGACAGTGTTACCGATGAGCTGCATAAAAAATGGGTAGTGGTTGATAACAGGGCCGCGTTGGCTGTTGAAAAAGGCCGTGGCAGTTGGCTGGAACAGGCGTTCTCAAAAGCGGTAAAGACATTGTCGCACAATAAGAACGGCTTCTTTTTGATGACCGAAGGGGCGCAGGTAGATTATGGCGGTCACGCCAATAGTATGTCGTATGTGGCCACAGAGGTAATGGATTTTGACCGGGTGATCGGAAAAGCGCTGCAGTTTGCCGATGCGGACGGGCAAACGCTTATAATTGTAACTGCCGATCATGAAACCGGCGGTTTGTCATTGCTGGCCGGCGATTATTCCAATGGCTATGTAAGCGGCCATTTTGCTACGAACGATCATACCGCCATGCCGGTACCCGTATTTGCCTATGGGCCGCAATCCTTCCGCTTCAGGGGCGTGTACGAAAACACGGAGTTGTTTTACAGGATGATGGCCGCGTTAAACATACCGGTAAAAAAAATAAAAAAGGAGCACAGGTAGTTGCAGGAATTTGCGTATTCACCTGAATTGATTATTTTCGACCAGTTCAGGTATTACTGCTACGCTAATTTTTATAACTAACATGCTACAACAAAAGCGATTTCTGGCCCTTGACGTATTCCGGGGCATGACGATCTGCTTCATGATCATTGTTAATACCTCACCCGACGGCGACCATACCTTTGCACCTCTGATGCATGCAAGATGGCATGGTTTTACCCCCACCGACCTGGTATTTCCCTCATTTTTATTTGCCGTAGGCAATGCCATGAGTTTTGTGATGCCGAAATGGGAAACAG
>CBIHPC010000035.1:0-41654 GCA_966211305.1 uncultured Niastella sp. | reverse complement strand
ATAGACACCATTGAAAAAATGGTAGCGAAAATGCAGGAGAAACCCTGGCCCATTTACAAGATCAAATTAGGCACAGACCAGGACATCGAAATCGTTACCGCATTGCGAAAACATACCGATGCAATTTTACGGGTAGATGCAAACGCCGCCTGGACGGTAACCGAAGCCCTCGAAAAACTGCCTGCGTTAAAAGACCTGGGCGTTGAGTTTGTTGAGCAGCCGCTGGCAAAAGACGATTGGGAAGGTATGAAACGGTTGTATAACGAATCGCCATTGCCATTAATAGCCGACGAAAGCTGCGTGCTGGAAGGGGATGTACAAAAATGCCATGGCCATTTTCACGGGATCAATATCAAACTTACCAAATGCAGCGGTATTACGCCGGCCCGCCGCATGATCGCCAATGCCCGCTCATTAGGCATGAAAGTAATGGTAGGAAGTATGAACGAAAGCACGGTAGGTTCCGCCGCCATTGCCCACCTCAATCCCCTGCTCGATTATGTTGATATGGACGGGCCGTTACTACTGGCCGAAGACATAGCCACCGGGTTACAGTTTGATAACGGTAAAGTAACCTGCAGCGATGCGCCGGGGTTGGGGATAGCAATTAAAGACGCCTCATTATTTCAATAAAATGTTAATCGGGCCGCCTTTTTGAGGTGGTCCGATTTGTTTTCAACACCGCGGGTTGCACGGTTATCGCCCAAAACTGCACACTTATTGCCATTTATTCACGAATATTAAAAATGTGTTGCAGGTAAAAAAGTATCCCGTTATTTTGTAAATCAAACAGGATATCAGATACACGAACCTGTTTGCAATAAACAATACAGTCAACCCTAAATCCCGACCATGCTACAGTCTTATTCTCACACGTCACAATCTCATATGTGTAATTATTCTAATGCCTGTAACGGATACGGGGTTTTATTACCAAATTACTCTTAGCTTTTTCCACAATTACGGTTCTGTTTTCTCATAACACTACGAAAAGTATTTTTCATAATTAGTTGTTATGCCAATTCGCTTTGGCTGTAAAGAATTTATATGCCTTCTAAAAACATATTGTCCCTACGTAAACCTGCCCTGCTGACGACGATTGTTCTGTTGTCACTGGCAACCGCTACACAGGGCCAAAAAACAGGGGAATCGAAGTTAAACGTAAAGGATACAATTCCCGGTTCGGTTGAAGCTGCGGATGTGCGTGCGCTTATTGAAAAGAGCAGGTACAGCAACCTCGTAGATTCATTGAACAAACGCAAAATGTTCCCGCAGGGTATTGTACCGGGCCGTTCGCGGTTCGACACGCTGTTTACCAACAAGATAAAGGGAAGCGCATTTTCCGGTATGAATGATCCGGCGGTGGGAGAATTCCTTTATTATGTCAGGAACAATTTCGGGGCCGACAGGGTGAACAAAGTAATGAAGAATTTTTCCATGGCAGGCGATTCTGCTTCCATGCAAAAATATATAGGCACCAAGCTCAGGGGTTTTTACTCGGTAAGTGGTTTGGAATCATTTAAAATTCCATCCTTTGACAAACTGGTTAACAATAATTTCAACGGTGTTGAATACAATATAGCCCGGGATAATACGGCATTGGCGCCCTCGCCCTGGATGCACCAGTTATCGGTAAACGACCAGGTACAGATAATGGATATTCCATTCCAGGTGGGTTTCTCCAATCTCTCCAATGAATACGTGCCGTTGCAGTACAACAACCTGATGAAAGTATCCTTCGATAAAGATGGCTTTAAGCAGGGTTTACAGCAAAAGCTGGGAAAGTATTACAACATGAAGAAATACCTGCTGGCCGATATGGACGTGCTTTCTTATGTTAAAAACCATTTTGAAACGGAATTATTGCAACAGGTGAAAGGTGTTTCAAATGAAGTGATCACCGATCCCAATGCCTTTCTTAAGTCAAAACTCTCGAACGAAGAATTGCTGAAGCTGGATAATGACCAGATCAGGGAAAAGCTTTTGTCGAACAGCGAGGTGCTGTCGATCCACGATCGCCTGCAGGGCTCACAACAATTGTTAACAGAATACGGCGCTTCCATGACGGCAGCTCAAAAGGATTCGCTGTTACAGAGCATGAAGAGCCAGTCGGCCTACCTCGCTTCAGTTGAACAACTCTCTAATAGGGTAAGTGCTTTAAAAAATAAAATGGATGCCAGCGGCATCAATGCAAACCAGGTTACGCGGTTGCAACAAAAATTAAATGCCAATGCAGAAGAAAGCCTTCAACAACCACAGGTTATAAAAGAGGCAGCCAATAATTTATTACCATTGAACGGACTGCAACGTTTCTTTTCCAGTGTGAGCGGGTTGAATGCAGGGACATTTGGTAAAAATGGAAGTGAACGCGGCATCAACACATTACTGCGCGGCGGTTTGGATCTGTCGGTGCTGAAAAAGAAAAATACGTTCTCCGGCGGTTTGGGTTCAGTAAAAGATGGCGGTTTTTTAAAGGATAACGGTTTACAGAATTCCATTTTCAGCTCCGCTTCATTTATGCAGTTTCTTCAACTGGGTAAAGGGGAAGAAGGAAAGAATAATACCCGCGTAACAGTTATAAACAGCAATACTACTTCACCGAACATGGCTAATTTCAGCCAGTTGGCATTGCCAAGGAATATACTTGCCGGAACCATTTCAAAAACCTTCCGCGTACGAAGAGCGGGTGTAGTAGAAGCAGAGATCTCGAAATCAGCCACCCAATATAAGAACACGGTATCGCCCAATGCCGACCAGGTAATGGAAGCCAAAAGCGCTTTGTTCAGCTATACCGATGACCTGTTTCAAACGCTTTCCGCAGGTTTACGCTATTCAGACGAATGGGAAAAAGCAGGGCTTTCGCACGATGTGCATGTTTCGTATGCAGGGTTCGGTTATTCCAACCCCGGTAATCCATCTGCCGCAAAAGGTTCATGGCAATATGATATGCAGTTGAGAAAACAGATCACCCGCAATGGCCATGTACAGGGGCGTTTTGCTAACCGCACCTACAATTATTCAGGCGATGGTGACAAACAATGGAACAATATGCAATTCGATCTGCAGGGGCGTTACCGCTTTAGCCGCAAGCTAACGCTGGGCGCCAAACTAAACCAGTACCAACTGGTGCGCAGGGAAGCAGATACAAAACAAAAAATGTATGTGAGCCGCAAGGTTTCGGCAGATGCACAATATGCCGGTCGCATAAAAGGAATATCACAACGCTCGATGCTCTCCCTGGGCTGGCAGCAGTTCGATAACATAGCCGTGCAACAGGGAGGGCAAAGCAACCTGTTGTTGATACAATGGGTTACAACCGTGCCGGTGGGATCCAAAGTGATTTCGGTGAATACGTTCTATAATAAAGAGATAGCCGATCATGAATTAATGGGCGATCTGCTGACGGCAGAAGCAGGACTGGGCTTTCCGGTACTCAAAACGATAATGCTCAATTCTTCACTTACATATCTTAATAACAGTATTGCTGCCCGGCAGATTGGCTTACGGCAATCGGTAAGCACAACGGTATTAAAGAATTGCACAGTGGGGTTATTTGTCGATTGCCGTAAAAACCTGGTCACACCAGTGAACCCCTGGTTATATGGCAATTTCCGTGGCGAACTGTCTGTTCATTACCAGTTCAAATAATGCGCATTATGAGAAAACTATTTATAATATTCATTTGTACATGCCTTTTTGTTGCTGCAAATGCACAGATAATGGTACAGTTTGTTCCTGAATTACAGGGACGCACTACCGATGGGTTGATGATGGCGAAATTTACCAATACATTTCCCGAAACGAAAACGGTTGTAGTTGACATTACAGTAACAGAAAGGAAATCAGGTAAGGTAGTGATGATCTCTACGGCGCCTTTTTCATTGTTACCAGGCGTGAATGGTATCGATAGAAATGCGGTATCAGGTTCCTCCATCCGTTTTGCTGAAAATAATATTGCCCGGTTGTTGCGCCAGAGCGGCGTATTTCCCGAAGGAGAATATGAATATTGTTTCCAGATCTTCAGGAACGACAAAAACGGCAGGGGAGAGTTTTTGGGTGAATATTGCTTCGATTACCTGGTAGAACCGTTGACGCCATTATTCCTGATAGAGCCATATCATAAAGAAAAGACCTGTGACAAGCGGCCCACATTTACCTGGCAACCTTCGTTACCGGCAATACCGGGTTCACAATACCGGCTCACACTGGCCGAAATGAAACAGAACCAGGTAGCAAGTGAGGCGCTGGTGTACAACCTGCCGCTTATTAATCAGTCGAACATCCTTTCGCCGATGTTGATCTTGCCGCCTTCAGCCAAAGAGCTGGAAGAAGGAAAAACCTATGCCTGGCAGGTAACGGTGTATAAAGAAAATATGATCATCAACCGCTCCGAGATCTGGGAGTTCACTATAAAATGTAACGATACGCCAAAAGTTGAACCTGAAGACGGGTATAGAAATATTGAAGACCTGGCAAAAGGGAATTATTATATCGCCAATGGCAAAGTGAAGTTTGCGGTGTACAATGCGTATGGAGAAACCAACCTAAAATACTCGATGTTGTGTTTGAACAAACCCGGGCAAACATTCAAACACTTACCCAAAGTAAAACTGAAAAAAGGGAATAATAATATTGTCATCGACTTAAGCGATAATGATGCATTCATTGACGGGTACCATTATATTTTAACGGTACGCTTGCCCAACAATCTGGAAAAACAATTGAGGTTCACCTATAAATCCGTTCAATGAAAATAATAGGGATCCTGTTTGTGGCGGCGTGTATAACAACAGGATGCAGGCAGAACTGCAAAGAGAAAATAGCCGGCATATTCAAGGAGAGCCGGAAGGCGTTTGAAAATGAAAGAGAGGTAAATAAGTTCATCTTAAATCTTTCCTATATGCCTACATCGGTATTGGCTTATGACGAGCCAAAGGATGGAAAGCCTATACAGCAGCGGGATACAGCTTATTATTACTTCAAACTAAAGGTAGTTTGCCCGGAAGACACACACGCGGGAAGCGGCAATACGTTAGCTCTATACTATGGGCTCGACAGCTTGTTTGCCACAGGGGAAACCCCGCCATTCGCTAATCCCGTATCGGTGGAGCCGGTAATAACGGGTAACCGGAAAGCATTTCTGTACCTGCTGATCTTCGATAAAAAGGATATCACCGACGACAAACAGGTACATGTGGTTTTCTACGACCGCCTGTTTACCAATACCAAACAGGTATTTGTATTTGACCGAAAAAAAATTGACGAAATAGAAACCTTTCAATGCAAATGAAGCATAGAATAAAGAACCAGAAACTAATTGCTGCGTTCCTGTTAACCCTGATTGGGCTTCAAACCTTATTGCCGGTAACTGCACTGGCATTGACATCAGGTCCTTCACAACCCGAAGCCTCCTCATTTAAACAGGCTGGTGTATCAGATATGGTTGATCCCTTCACTGGTAACTTTAGTTACAACCTGCCGATTATGGATGTGGATGGATATCCGTTGAACCTGAATTACAGCGCAGGCTCAGGAATGGATGATGAAGCAAGCTGGGTTGGGTTAGGCTGGAGCCTGAACGTAGGAGCTATTACACGTCAGTTGCGAGGTATACCCGACGATATGAGCGGTGACGTCTTCACTACCGAACATTATACAAAACCCAAAGTAACGGTTGGTGGACGGATCACAGCTAAAGTGGAAGCGAAAGGAAAGGGTGCGTTTAAAAATTTGGGCGCGAGTGGCTCCTTTTCCTTAGGGGTATTTAGCGATAACTATACGGGCATCGGTGCAGAACTGGGCGCCAATGCCGGTGTTTCTTATTCTTTTGCAGGAAGCGGTGCTATGACGGCAGGCATGGGTGTTGGTTTAATGTCGAATACACAAAGCGGGGTAGATGTAACACCATCTCTTTCCCTGTCATATAAAATGAAGGTGGCGGATAACAACACCGTATCACCCGGCATATCGGCATCGATTGGTTACAATACCCGTGGTGGTTTAAAAGGATTGACACTGGGCGCCTCGTATTCTGTATCGGGTCAGAAACAGGACGATGAAACCGGGAAAGTAAAAAATGGCAGCGCCAGTTATGAGCTAGGTGGAGCAACCATCTCTTATAATACCGATCCCATTTCACCGAAAATACAGATACCTTATCGGTCGAATTACGGTTCATTCAGTTTTGATGTAGGTGGAGCTGCCTGGTTGATCTTTGCAGGCGGCGGTGGTACCGGGTATAAATCAGTACGTGAAGTAAAATCAAGAACCATAAGTAATCCCGGTTATGGATTCCTGTATGCAGAGCGGGGAAAAAGGTTACCCAATGCGATGATGGACTTTCTTAGAGAAAAAGAAAGCGCTATCATCCCCGAATTGCCCAACCTCGCCGTGCCAATAGCAACTCCCGATATATTCTCATATACAAGCCAGGGCGGCAGCGGTCAGTTCAGATTGTATCGGGGAGGTTCCGGTATTTTTTTCGATAACAAGGCAGAGGATGAATCTACCACTCAAACCTTGGGTTTTGATGCCGGGGTAGGAGGATATGCCCATGGTGGAGTTACTTACTATGAACAATCTTTAAAGAATATAACGCAAAAATGGACAAGAAATAATAACTATAATGCACAGGGTGACTTTCAGGAGGTATCCCCAACCAATCCCAATGCAGAGCATGTATTCTTTAAGCAGGTGGGAGAAAAGAACCAGGAAGACGCCACGATGGTTGGTCTGCTAAAAGGAACACAGCCGGTTGCAGTGAATATCAATAAAAAAACGGCAGAGGCGCGCTTTCGTTTACCAGGTAATAATAATATACAAGCTGCTTCAACGCTTAGAAAAGATAATAAACAAAAAAGACGCACTACAATCACTTATCTTACGGCTTTGGAGGCCAGCAGGGCGGGTTTAGATAAAAACATTACCTCATATACACCCAACACCTATAATTGTAGTACTCCGTTTGCCCCCCAGTCATGTCATCCGCTGACACCCCAACCGACTATTTCACGTGTGGGGGATTACCGCAAAGCCAATCATATTTCTGAAATTACAGTGACCGATGAAGGCGGAAAAAGAAGCGTATACGGCATACCCGTTTATAATACCAAACAAACAGAATACTCCTTTGCAATTGGTGACCCGTCGAAGTATAGTAACGACGCGGCCAATAACCTCACGAACATAAACATGAGTGGCGGTAAACCGGTACAGGACCAAACCCAGCTAACCGATAAATACTATCACTCCGATGCGCAACCGGCCTATGCAACCAGTTGGCTGTTGTCGGCTATTTTATCACCAGATTATGTAGATGTAACAAATAATGGCATTACCGAAGACGATCCCGGCACAGCCATCAAATTCAATTACTCAAGGGTAACGGATAAGTTTGGCTGGCGCTCGCCTTTTGGTCAAAATAAAGCCACCATTCAAAAAGGGTTACTGGCCGACCCTGATGACGACAAAGCAAGCTTTGTACATGGAGAAAAAGAACTGTGGTACATTCATTCTATTGAAACAAAGACCCAGATCGCTTATTTTATTACCGAAGACAGAAAAGATGCGCTGGGGGTAATGGATCAGGCAGGGCAATCTGACGATACTAAAAGACAAAAAGTGTTGCGGGAGATCAGGCTATATTCAAAAGCAGATAATTCCCGGCCTATCAAAGTGGTAAAGTTGTGTTATGCTTATAAATTGTGCCCGGGCTTACCGAATTTTGCAGATATCGCCAACCTACCCGTTGAACCGGTAAAAGGTAAACTTACCCTTACCAAAGTATTTTTTCAATACGGCAATTCCGATAAAGGCAAAGCGCATCCGTACGAATTCACCTATAATGGTGAAGGCGGAGATGGTTATTCACTGCAGAACGTAACATATGGCAACCTGCAAACAGACCGCTGGGGCACTTACAAAAGCCGCCAGTCGAACGGCAACCGCAACTTCTCACTGCGCAATGATGAATTCCCATATACCACCAACAATAAAGCAGAAGCAGATGAAGCTGCCGGGCTGTGGCAGTTATCGAAGATAAAGCTGCCGACAGGCGGAGAGATCAACGTGACTTATGAAAGTGACGATTATGCCTACGTGCAGAATAAACAGGCCATGGAGATGGTGCAACCTGTTGCGTTGATCAAAGGAAGTAATATAACCACCAGTCTTAAAGAAGCAACGGGGATCAGGGTTAAACTAAGTAATATGCCGTCGACCCTCAACCCGGCCAACTTTAAAAAAGAATATCTTAACGGATCTGAATACCTGTATACCAAGCTATTTGTGAACCTCGGCGGCATCGATGCCAAAAGAGATGTTTTGAATGATAAGTATTACGATTTTGTTCCCTGTTATGCCCGGGTAATCGGGGTGCAAAAGGTCGGTAGTGACGAAGCTGATATCACTTTTGAAACCATTTCAGATGGTGGCGTTGACATGAACCCTATTTCACACGCGGCCTGGCAACGCTTAAGAATGGAATATCCACGGTATGCTTATCCCGGTTATAAGAACAGGATACAGGACAGCGATGCGGGCAAAGCGATCAAGGCAGCTGTTTCGGCTATTGTGAATGCGGCAAAGAACCTCGACGAACTACGCCGCAACTTTTACAAACGCGCAAAAGATGAAAGTTTTGCCAACAACGTAAACCTCACGAAAAGTTTTGTGCGTGTTACAAAAGCCGATGGCAAAAAGATTGGTGGGGGCAGCCGCGTAAGAAAGATCATGATCTCCGATGAGTGGGCTGCCATGTCGGGCACAACCGGCGCAGCCACAGCTACATATGGGCAGCAGTATACCTATACAGTTAAAAACGACAAGGGCGTTGACATTAGCAGTGGGGTAGCGAGCTTTGAACCATCTGTTGGCGGTGATGAAAATCCAATACGCCAGCCTATACCATATGTTCAAAAAATAAAGGGTGCGCTTAATAATTTTTTCAACCTCGAAGAGCCATTTGGTGAATCGTTGTTCCCCGGCGCCAGTGTTGGGTATAGTCAGGTAAAAGTGCAGGACCTGGATGCCTCAGGTAACACCGACCCGGAACAAAAAACAGGATACGTTATTAATGAATTTTATACTGCCAAAGAGTACCCGGTGGTAACGCAGGCTTTATCGAACCAGGTAAGTCAGCATGGACCTTCCGGCTGGTATTCAATGATCGGCTCTAACAGTGTACATGAGCTCGCATTCTCACAGGGATACTCCATCACTTTGAATGACATGCATGGTAAGCCTAAGGCTACCCGTGTATTTAACAATAAGGACGAGGAAATTTCCTCAACGGAATACTTCTATAATTCCGAACCGCTGAATGCCGGTGAACTCAAATTAAAGAATGTAGTTAACCTGGTAAATGAAAAAGGCGAGATAGAAGAGAACCAGATCATTGGCCGCGAAATAGAGTTGTTTACCGATATGCGCGAACAGGAAACCAACTCAACCGGTCAATTCATTGGGTTAGGGGTCGACGTATTTCCGCTGCCCTTCTTTGGGGTTCCCGGCTTTTTGCCACACTGGCCCTATAAAGAAAATAATGAATACAAGCTTTTCCGCAGTGCCTGTACCATGAAAGTGATCCAGTATTATGGCATTCTTGATAAAGTAGTGAAAACGGTTGACGGCTCCTCTGTATCAACGGAGAATATTGCCTATGACGGTCTCACCGGCGAAACAGTGATAACGAAAACATATAATGAATTCGACAAGCCGGTATATACTGTCAATTTCCCTGCTTACTGGTTATATCCTTATATGGGCGGGGCATATAAAAATATCGGCACCCTGATCCCGGGTTTCCGTACCGGTACAGACGGTAGTGTTACAAATTTCACGGCATTCATGGCGCCGGGCGATGAACTGGTGGATGTTACCAATGGTACTACATACTGGATCGTTGAAAGCGGTGTAAACGGGGATAAGAACAACAAAGTGAAAAGAATGGTGAATCGCAATGGTAATATCGTTGCGAACTTTAACCAAACCGTAAAAATACTTCGTTCAGGATACCGAAACGTACTTACACCGCCGGCAACCAGTATCGTTTGTTTAAATAATCCCATTAGCTCCGTTAATGGCGTTAAATACGTTTCCTTCTCTAAAAATATCGATCACACGGCCATGAAAGTGCTAACGGCTTCGGCCACCGTATTTGATGAGGATTGGGGTGTTAAAATGCCGTGCCCAACCTGCCCGGATGGATATACGTTGAGCGCAGATGGTCAAAATTGCATAGCCCAGCCTACAGAGAATACTTCCCGTTGTTTTACTCTTTGTGCCGGATTCCGGGGCTCTTCTTACGGAATGAACGGAGCCGATATTTATAACGGTTCTCCTGACCCAATAAATACTAAATCATTATTCTGGGGTGGAAACTGTAGTGGCTGTCAAACAGGTGCCTCGGCATTAGCTGCCATACCGTACCCGCCAGGTTGTCAAAGAATGAAAACCGGCCCTAATGACTGCTCTACTACAGAATGTGGACGCTTATTAAGCGCCGGTGTTTGGTTATGTACAAATTATGAAGATGCAAACTGGCAACAAAATGAATGGATAGCAATTGAAAAATGGGTATACTTCCCGAATACCCTGCCTAAAGATTATTATATAGGTTACTCAGGCGATAACTTAATGCGCGTATTCTTTGATGATGTATCTACCGCCTGGCAAACATTGGATAACCAGTCGTTGAAAGACGAATACTATAAAACCTGGAATGTCAGAGCAAAGAATTTCACCCCGGGATATCATAAAATAAGGATTGAAGTACAAAACACAGATGGGCCAGCGTCGGTAGGCCTGGAAATCTATGACAATACCTGGCAACAACTGGTAAATGGTAATGTTAATATATTCTTCTCTACTGCCAGCTTTATAGCAGATCCCTATGTACAGGTGTTCAGAGATGTAACAGGCACAAATACACCAAGATTCACCTGCCCGGGCGGACAACCTTATAATTTTTTAATTAATAACTGCCAGATCCCGGTTAACAAGGTAACTAACCCATACGTGTCAGGATTCAAAGGCAACTGGCGCCCTTCTGAAAGCAAAGTATACCAGGTTAACCGCAAATACGACAACCTGTTCAATACCGAGCCGTTAGGATTGAATGTGAAAAATGCCGGCTATTTTGAATTCTTCAAATCATTCTTTACATATACCGGTAGCCAATGGAAGGGCACCAGTATAATAACTGAACCGGATACAAAATGGGTGACCGCCAATACCATTACATTATATGATAAGTACAGCCAGGAATTGGAAAACAAAGATGCCCTTGGCCGTTATAGCGCAGCCTCATTTGTATTCAGGGGCGATCTTCCGGGTGCAGTAGCTTCGAATGCCATGCACCGGGAGATCTATAGCGAAAGTTTTGAGGATTATCACCTGAATTGCAGAGATGCCAATACTAATGAATCCTGCTATCCGCTTTTCAAAATAAATGGCAGCAGCAACCTCGCGGCACAAACCAACGCAGGGAAAGCGCACTCAGGCAATTATTCCTTAAGCCTGGCCAATCCTCTGTCGCTTAATACTATCGTACATAATGGCAAAACAAAAGAAACAGCAACAGGTGAAAAGCTTGATTATTTAACTACTAATAATAATGGTGAATATAATAAGATGGGCGGAACCGGTATCTATCCCCTGGGATTTGAGCCTGAGTTCGGTAAAAAATACGTGTTCAGCGCCTGGGTGCTTGACAACGCACCAACATCTACTTCACCGGGCATTACCCTCACGGTAAATGGCTCAACTATCACCCTTACTAAGAAAGCGGTAGTGGAGAAATGGAAACAGGTGGAGGGGATCATTGACCTTACCGGTTTAACTCAAAGCGGCCCGATCAATATAACAATACAACCCGCAGGCGGTACGCACCTCGATGACCTGCGTATCCATCCTTTCGATGCGCATATGAAAGCCTATGCCTACGACGACAAAACATTTCGTTTAATGGCTGAAATGGATGAAAACAACTTCGCCACATTCTATGAATACGACGATGAAGGCAACCTGGTGCGGGTGAAAAAAGAAACGGAAAGAGGTGTAATGACCATCAAGGAGAACCGTTCATCCTATAAGCGAAAACCGGTTAGTACACTGCCTTGCGACGAATGCCAGTAACAAAAAAACAAATGAATTATGCGTATCACAAAAAAAATACAGTGGGTGATAATTGTGCCGGTATTACTTGCTCTGGGCGCCATTGCTGTGGCCAATACTGCTGGCCTGAAAAAGTGGTGGAATAAACAGCAGGAACCCGGCAATGAAGTAGCCGGCGATAACAAACCGGATCCATTGCAGGTGGCCATTATGAATGAGTTAATGGCATGGTTACAACCCTTCGATAGCAGCAACGCTACCTATTACCTGAATGGTTCGTTATCAGCCATAGATAAAACAGATTCAGCGCATGCTCTCCGTGACCTGCCCTATACCATGTGTAAGAACGGCCAACAGTTTTACCTGCAGATTGGGCAAACGGAAACGATCAATAATGAGAACAATTATCTATTTATCGATCATTCCGTTAAAAAAATGCTGCTGGGCGAAGCACGAAAAGTAGTACATGCACCCGGCTTACCGGTAAATGAATTGTATGACTATATAAAAAGTGAAGGGTTTACTTTCTCAAAAACGGGCAGCAATACCCGGTTCCAGACAATCACTATGCTAAACCCCACCCACATTTCATATAAAGAGCTGTCTGTGCAGTATGATAGTGTAAGAAAACAGGTAAATAAGATCTTTATCCGCCAGGCGGAGGTGACCGATCCTATGAATGCGGACAAAGAAAAATGGCTGACCCTGGTCGTAAAGGACTGGAACGATGCTCCGGAGCCATCAAAATATTTGAGTTTGCAAAAATTCATTCAAAAAAAACAGGATGAGTGGGTTAGTGCGCCAGGCTTCTCAGATTATGAACTCATCAACCAATAACCATTAACCCTAACTGATCACAATTCTTTAATCACCATATTCATGATCCATCAAAACAGGATAAACAGATTCTTATGCATACTGATTACGGTGATATGCAGTATGCAGGCATTCGCGGGTGTAGAACCGTACCAGAATCATTTGAAAGGTACTATTAACCAGGGCGATATACTTCTTTTAAAAGATGACAAGTTTGAAAATCCACAGTTTGTATGGAGCAAGATCACCAATCGTACGGTGAAAAACTTCATATCCCTGGAGATCACGAACGATCATCAGATAGTACTGAACACCGCGTTTTCCGTTGAGGTGGATCTGAAAGTGGAATATTATTCAACGCCCGGTCAGGCTGCGCCTATTGAAGAGAACAACGTTAAATTGAAGATCAATTTCGATCCCCAGGCCGGTGTAACCTATAAAGCCAAAGATGTTTATTCGTTCAGCAATGGTTACAAGGTGAAGGTAACAGTCAACAGCATCAACAGCCCCGAGCTGGGCGCCAATATTCCGGCGGTGCTGCAATTGACCAGCCAGGTGGTGATAGACCGGCAATACCAGTTTGAACCACTTAGCACAAACGTGAACTTTACCAGGGTTGAATTTTCACAATATACCACAGGGTCAAATAATAACACCACGCCTCCTGATTTCACAAAAGGCTATTTTTTGAATCTGGCCTGGGACTACGTTCTGGGCGCTGAGGAGTACGATGTGGAATGGGCTGTATTTGACAAAGGAACTGAAAAGCAGGCAGTGCTTAACCAGGTGATGACCAACCAGAACGTTAGCGTGAATGACCTTGATGGTCTTTTCCGTAATAACGCTACCCGCATTACTACCGATGGCCAACATTACGATATTACCATGGTGTATAATGCCGCCTACATTATGGTGCGCATACGGCAGGTGCACTACTCCGATGGTATTCGCCTGGAAGATGATTGGGATTATAAAATGGGATCAACCTATGCGTTTGGAGAAATACCCGATCTGCACCAGGAAAACCTGAACTGGCAATATTCCGCCACGTTTGCCGAAGAAGGAAAGAAGAAAGAAATAGTGAGTTATTTCGACGGTTCGTTGCGTAACCGGCAAATGGTGACCATTAATAATAGCGACAAGGTAGCAGTGGTACAGGAAAACGTATATGATGAATTTGGCCGGGCCGCCGCCAATATATTACCGGCGCCTACTGATGATAATAAATTTCACTTTTACCCCAATTTCAACCGGAATGCAGGTAATACGCCCTATAATTATAATGATCTGTACGGAACTCCGGGTGTTAATTGCGAAAGATTTCCTAACGCGCTGGGCGAAGGAGATGGCGCGGCAAAATATTATTCTCCAAACAATTCATTCCTTACTAAAAGCCCCGGTGATCCGTTATACAGAAAATACAACAGCTATATACCCAAAGCCGAAGGGTATCCCATGTCGGTTACACAATTCACGAACGACAATACCGGCCGCGTTCGTATACAGGGTGGGGTAGGACCTATATTTCAACCAGGATGGGATGATCTCAGTGAAACAGACCCATCAAAAAAAGTTACCCATGTAACCAAGTATTATTATGGCAAACCCGAATCGTGGGAGTTGGACAGGCTTTTTGGAAATGATGTGGGCTATGCGAACCATTACCAAAAGAATATGGTGATAGACCCCAACGGGCAAATAAGCATAAGCTATGTGAATGCAAGCGGAAAAACAATTGCCACAGCGTTGACCGGTGAACAGCCGAAAGGCATGGATGCATTGCCCTCGAAACCAGAGCCAAAACCGGAAACATTTACCATTCTGCGTCCGCAACAGTTTGTTTTCGATGCAACGGCATTGAGCATTAAAGCCAAAACTACTTACCTGGCATCGATTCCGGGGGCCAGCGCCACATTCGATTACGACATTCAAAAACTCATCTATACCTATCAGGGTTCTGCTTTCCAGGTCTGCAGCAATTGTTATTACGATCTTACCATTCGAATAACCAATGATTGCGGCCAGCCCATCTACTCAACAGGCCCCAATCCAATTCAGGTAGGAACAAAAACGGGCGATTGCAATTATATAGGTGCGCCATATACCCCTTTCACCGTTACCTTCGAAAAAATAGGCGAGTATTACATCACATTCGAGTTGAAGTTAAGTAAGGATGTGATCAATACCTATGCCGACAGTTATATTGCCCAACGCAACGCCAATAACGACCTGAAAAAAGAAATTGATTTTGTGCTCGACTACCTGCGCAATACCAATTTCGATGGTTGCTTCAATGAGTGTACTACCTGTGAAGCGGCATTGGGTAGCGAGGCTCAATTTACCCAGGCGATCATCAGCAAACTGACGGAATACGACGTAAATACCAATAGCACCGAACTAAATACCTTTATTGCTGAACTGTATAGCCGGTTACATGCTCAATGTCTCGCATTGCGGGCCAGTTGTATGGTGTCGTCATGTTCAAGGTATGAACAGCAAATGCTTGATGATGTATCACCCGGTGGCCAGTATGCATTATTCGGGTATGAACCATTTGCCGTAATTGAGCAGGAGCTGAATGTAATTGCCAATAACTGGCGCAGCGAGGGCATTTTCTCCATTAAGGAGTCCAGTGACCCCGTATATCAATCGGAAGCATTTACCGATGAGAACGGCAACATTACATCGCCCTACGATGCTAATTTTACATTGGAAATGCTGATCAAATACTGGAAGCCTGAATGGGCTGCCAAATTCTTGCAGTTTCATCCTGAAAAGTGTAAACTCGACTTCTGTAATGCCAACAGTAATTATTATATGTGGGACGACCAGGTGCAACAGTTCATCAACAAAGCAGCTGATATTCCCAACATTCCCGGTACCAGTGGATTAGCTTATTCATATACCAATGGCGCCTGGTTACTGGACCAGGATCCATACTTTACAAACGGCGCGCCCGGAGCATCGTATAAAAGCCAGTTTGAAGCCGACCTGAATTCGTTCAGCTCTAATATAATGAAGGTGAACGCTGCTGGCGCCAATGTAAAAGGCCTTACGGCAGTTATAGATTATCTGCTGTATTGCGCCGACCTCGATGGCAGCACCAATTCAGGACCAATTGGCGATAGCTGGAACAATTGTACGCCTGTTCCATCGTGCCGCGTGCCCGACAGGGAATGGGATCAGTATAAGGAAATATATTTCCAGTTAAAGCAAAAATACTATCAGTTAATAAGAAGTGGAACTACCTGTGCAGGTTCCTGCCAGGTTGGTACTCCATATTCCTTCGGCGCCTGCCCAACTATAAATGATTTTGCGATAGAAAAAGTTATTGGCAGTAACGCCTGCAACCCGGGCACGCAACCTGTTCGAATTACCTATAAAAGAGGGGTAGCAGCCAGGGCACTGCCCATTACAATATATTACCCGTCTGAATACGCATCGGCTCCGGTGAAACCAACGAGCGTAGTTTTAGCGGCAGGTCAATCAGAAAAGATCATTTGCGTTTCTGACAATATCGATGTGAGTACAATTAAAGTAAGCGCTGTAAACTGTGACTCAGCAGTATCACCAACTTATTGCAATGGTATTAGCGGCAGCCTTACCTTACCCAATAACGTACTGCAAATAAACAGTAATACCTTCCAGCATGTATCGGCATCAGGAGTATTGACCACCTATACGTTTATGCCGGGAAAGGCGGATGCGCCACCTGCCAATAGTACTTTTTGTCCTGATGGAACAGTCACCTATAAGAACTATTTCAACTGCTTTAAGTTTTTTGCAAACAATACAGGGGTGCCCTATCAATTCAGTAACGTGTGGTTCCTGGCCTGCGAGAAAGATATTTGCGCCAATGCGCCTTTATATGCTGTAGATCAGCAATTGGATGCTTACAGATTCTACAAAGACGGACTCATCTATTACGTTAAACTGAGTTCGGGCGGAGCAACACCCCAATGCGCATATACTCCTAATTATCAACCCTGCATTAAAGTGCAGGTAGGAAACAATACGCCGCTGATCTTTACAAATGCAAGTGTTCACACCTGTGAGGCCTGTCCATACGCAACAACGCCGGAGATTGCTGTAAAGACCAGTACCGGAATAAATCCTATTACTTATCTCGGTATAAACGATGAAGTTATTTATGTTTATCCAAACACATGGGATGGTTATACACCGCCATCGATGCCTTGCGCCAACGAACCGGTTTTTTATCAATGTATCCGTTTCAGAGGCCATGCAACCAATGATACCTACTATAATGCTTCAGTAATTACCTGTCCGCAAAATAATGATCCATGTGCCAATGCATTGGAATTATATGCAACGGCGGCGCGTGCATCTGATAGCTATTATTATAATGGCGGGTACTATACGATCTATCCGAACGCAGACCCGGCACTACCACCGCAAACCGATTGTTATACAGGAGATGTGTTTTTTCATGAATGCGTAAAAGTTCACATTGGTGTAAATACCATCACCTATCAAAATGCCTGGGTGCTTGATTGCATGAGCTTTAATTCCCTGGTAATGACGCCAACGGCAATCTCCATGTGTTGGGATGCCTATAAATATAAAAAATCGCGTTTTCCTGAGATTCAATATGCATCCAACTTCACAATGCAGAATATGATCGACATGCAGAATGAGAATAATATACTCATTGCCGACCAGGTTGCTGCAAATTGTGAAGCCCAGGCAGACAAATGGATGTCAAAGCTGGAAGAATGTCTACAGCTTTATCCTAATAAGCAAGCCGAACTGAGAAACGCATTGATCGATGTATGTAAGAACGGCGGAGATCTAGATCATCCTTTTGGTTCCAGCACGGTTCGCCCCAATTATAATGGATCTGGTTACACTTCCTTTAAACAAGCCATACAATCGGTATTGGGTATAAGCACGTTGACCATGACCTGTAACCCCTGGCTGCTCGATGAGCCGCATCCCTATGAACCTAAACAACAATCCGCATCGATAACCCTTGCTAAAACCAATGCAAGCCTTTGCACCCGCCTGCAGGAATTGATAACACAGGCAGGCGGCGCAGATCTGTTCACTTTCCTCACGAATAAATACGGCAATGCCATGAACCTCACCCGTGATCAATTGAATATGCTGGAGAAATCGTGCAACAACTGCCGGTACTTACTGGAAGATAACATTCCATTACCGGTGTTTATGGAGCCAGGCACGGTGGGCTGTATTACCAAAACGGAATACGACGCAGCCAAAGCAGCGCTGGAAGCTGAACTAGGCAGCAATTTTGTTGCAAGCCATGTAAATTATCCTGATATGCTAGCCAATTACCTCAACCATCGCTGGGGTTTCTCTATGGCGTATTTCAGGTATGAAGAATATGAAGCGCTTTCCCAATCAAATCAATCGGCCATCCTATGTAATAATGTGCCGTATACTGAAGTAGAGGTAGATCAATATGTTTGTTTGAAAAGCCTGGTAGAAGCAGCCATCATCAATGGCCAGCGGGATTACATCGCTTATATTGAAGAAGAGAAACGTTTGTTCAGACTGAACTATATAAGCACCTGCTCACAAGCTAGGGCAAGTGCCAAATTGACAACGGATCAACAAACATATCATTACACATTATACTATTATGATCAGGCAGGTAACCTCATACGTACGGTGTCACCGGAAGGTGTACGGTTCCTTAGTGATGAAGAGATGGCGCTGGTAGATGAATATAGAAAAATGGACGACATGATCGATTGCGCCAGCATGTCGGCTAACGCTTCGGCAGACAAAACGTTCGTCCTAAATACATTCAGCAGTGAAATGGGTAACACCAAATCGCTGGAGATGTGGATCAATGGCAATACCGATTCCCGCCAGGTACGTTTTGTAACGCCGGATAATAAATACATGTACCAGGCTGCTATAAAAGACAGCAAATTGTGGGTAGAACTGTATACCCTTGCGCCAGGTGCAAACGGCGCTATAGATATTACCTTAACCAATCATGCTACTGCTGAGCTAAGCAGCGCGGGTATAGCAGAGTGGTCGCACCTGGTGGTGCAGGCTAATAATTTTGCCAGCGATCCGTGGACAGTGTACCTTAACAATAAACAACTAACCTTGTTGCCCGATGCATCGGCGCCGGCTTATCCGTTTGCCTGGGAAATAGAGGCAGGGTTTACAGTGCCGGCGGAAGAGACCAGCCAGTTAAGGCATTTGAGGTTGTACAATAAGCTAATAAACGCTGGAGAAATTGCAGCCAATTATGTGAACCCATGCCGTGTGCCGGAAGGAGCATTAAATGTAAAACCCGCACCACTCATCGTTTGGGGAGGTTTTTATCCCGGTGCTTGTACCACCACTGTTGAAACCGAATTGGTAAACAACGGTGGCGCATTACAGGTTAACGGCGACCTGGCGCAAAGTGGAAAATGGTTTCCTGCTATCACCAATAACTTTACAATAGAATTTTGGGTAAACCCACAAGGTGTGCGTCAATGGCAGGCGGAAAGCAATGCCACAAATAATATAAACGGTTTGTACGGGCAACAATATGTAATTATGCCGGAGTGGGGCGGGGTTGCTGGCTTGAACAGGGCCGGTATGGGTGTATCGGTGGGAACCAATGGGGTAAGCGTATATGAGCATGCTGACAATTATATGCCGCCAATGCTGGTGTGGGAATCCCCGGCACCATTAACCGGATGGCACCATGTAGCGATAGTATATGACAACAAACAGCCAAAGTTATATATCGACGGAGTTTGGAAACATGATGGCGCTACAAGCCAAAAAGCGCAGGTAATCCCAAGTTATAATTTATGTTCAGGAAACGTTGGGGTTATGCGGGGTGGGCTCGATGAACTTCGTATCTGGAGCACTGCCCGTACGGCCGCAGAGATCAGCAGCAACTATAACCAGAGTGTTTGTGGTACCAGCAGTGGGCTGGTCGCCTACTGGCCTATCAGCAATTCAGATGGCTCATCACTAAAGGACATAGCCCCTTCGAATTTACCTGTTGCGTTTACAAATAATAATTACAGCTATACTGCAGGAACCTCAAATGTTAGGGACCTGGCAGCGAAAAAAGTGATGCCGGGGGTGTTTCCGAGGCATAGGTTAGCGACGAGTTATGCGTATACTAGCTTTAAAAATGTAGTTCAACAAAAATCACCAGATGGAGGGCATACTTATTTTTGGTATGATATGCTTAGTAGATTGGTAGCATCACAAAATGAAGAGCAGCGTACGCCCCATGATAATGTGAATCCAAACAGGTATACTTATACAAAGTATGAACCAACGTTGGGAAGAATTACTGAAGTAGGTGAGAAGTTCAATGGAATTGTATTGCCAGTTCCTGGATACCTCGACCAATCATCAATAGAAGCGTTTCAGGGTAATGGTGTAAATACACAAATAACCTCAACTTTATATGATCAGGCGCCTATCGGTAATGGTGTATCAACAGGGTTATTACAAAATAATTTGCGGAAAAGGGTAAGCGCAAATTTTTATAGGGAAACAGATGGTGGTCCGATATTAAATGGCACTTATTACAGCTTCGATTTGATGGGAAATGTGAAGTCTTTTTGGCAACAAACAGTTGGTCTGGAATTAAAGAAAATAGATTATGAATATGACCTTATTAGTAATAAAATAAATTTCGTACGGTATCAACATGATCACAACGACCAGTTCTATTATGCATACAAATATAACGCTGAAAATCGCTTAATTGAAACACAAACTGGCACAAATGCGATGGTTAGTGATCGAGGCAGTATAATTCTAAATCAACAATCAGATGCTTTTTATAGATACTATTTACATGGCAGACTTGCAAGAACCGAATTGGGCCAAAACAAAGTTCAAGGTCTCGACTATGCGTATACATTACAGGGTTGGCTGAAAGGCATCAATGGACATAAATTAAATTCAAACACAGATATAGGTAACGATGGGGTGACCGCAAGCGCATCTGGAGCAAGGGATGTAATTGCTTATACATTAGGTTATTATCATTATAACAACCAGGGAGGAACTCAATACGATTATGAGCCAATTGGCGGGAATGCAGCAGAAGCAATCTCTATGCATTATAATACACAGGCAATTGATGTCAGCGGTAATAACATTTTCAATGGGAATATTAGTCATTCAACAGTTTCAATTTCAAAATTTAGGAATAGTGATCCTGTTGGCTACACCTACCGGTACGATCAACTGAACAGATTAAAAACAATGCGATACCACCCATTATCAGCCTCCACAATAAACTGGGACATCAATTCAAAAGATGCTCAGGACACTTATTGCGAAAATGTAACATATGACGGTGATGGGAATATTAAAACCTATTTCCGCAACGGGGCAAACAGTGGGAATATGCCATTGTCGATGGATAATCTTATCTACAATTATAAAAAGCAGATCGATCCTGTTAATAATCAGGAATACCTATTACATAACCAATTACAACAGGTAAAGGATGATAATAATTTAAGCGGACATTATTCACAGGCATTGAATAGTATAGAGGATGTAGACAATCAATCTAATAGTGAGAATTATAAATACGATAAGATTGGGAATCTAATTTTTGATGAAGCATCCCACATCACCAAAATTAGCTGGACGGTATACGGAAAAATAAAAAGTATTACCAAAAATATCAATGGGATAATTACGGAAATTGCATACATCTATGATGCAGCAGGCAACAGAATTAGGAAAGCTGTAACAGCTAATGGGCAAACAACAATAACATGGTATGCTCGCGATGTTCAAGGGAATAGTCTGGCTGTATATAGTGATAGGCAAAATAATCAACCAGGAACTTGGTGGCAGGAACAACACTTGTACGGTATCGCACGGTTAGGAATGTGGGCTCCAGCTATCAATATAACTACGACTGCCGGCATAGGAGAGTGGGGAATGTCTGGAAAAAAGACATATGAGTTATCCAATCATTTAGGTAATGTTTTGGCAACTATTAATGATAAAATTATTGGCATCCCTTCCGAAAGCAACAGTTCTTTAATTGATCATTTTGAAGCAGAGATAACCAGTGCTCAAGATTATTATCCCTTTGGCATGCAAATGCCAGGTCGTATTTTTAACAGTGGAAAATATCGATATGGTTTCAATGGTAAGGAAATGGACAATGAAGTGAAAGGCATTGGTAATCAACAGGATTATGGTATGAGAATCAGTGATCCAAGGTTAGGAAGATTTTTAAGTGTTGATCCCATTTCGAAAGATTATCCTTGGTATACGCCTTATCAGTTCGCAGGGAATATGCCAATATGGGCAATCGATTTAGATGGTCTTGAAGAAAAAAAGGCTACAATTAATATTAATGATAAGCCAATCATTTCTCTACAAAGCCAAAAAAACATTGTAAATTTTCTGCAAAGCAAATATAAAAAGCCAACTATAACATTTAATTTGAAGGATGATGGCAAAACATACAATACAAGTGTTATAACAACTAAATCTCAATATACAGAGTTGCAAACTTATATTCACACTTATGTTAGTCAAGGGAAAATTCAAATAGAACAAAACCCTACTTCTGCTGTCTCTGAAACTGTTGTAAAGGAAACATCAAGGGTAGAAAATTGGGGAAAGTTTGGAAAATATGTTATAACCAACAAAGAAACGACAACCACAACCGTAAAACTTGGTGGAAGCCTTGCTCCTGAAATCAAGGAAATCAAAGTTGAAAAGTCTGAAAGCATTTATTATCAAAAAATTCTTTTTGAAAATCCTTCGGACGGAACTGTGGAAGTATCTTTGAATATGGCTGATAATATTTATTCATCAAAGCCAATTTCTACATTAACGATTCCATTAAGTACAAGCTATGATGAGAACCTTAAGAAACTTTCAAATCGGATAGCAACAAAAATAAAAGAGAAAGCCGATGAAAATGTAAAAGTTAGTGAGAAAGCAATTAAAGGTATCTACGAAGCACCAAAAGATCTTGAAAAGGCTGCTGATGATGGAAAGCTAATACGCAAAAAATAATATCTTGCATTTATGAAAAAAGAAATAGTAATAACATTAACTACTTTAATTTTTTCCATAATAATTGATTTAATAATTGCTGAATTGTTTAAATATAGAGCGAGAGGGAAAACGCTTTCCGTTTTTGAGCTTAATAGTTTATATGTTAATAAATGGATAAGTATTGCAGTAATTAATTTTATCTTAATTGTTATTCAATTCTTTATACTAAGGAAAAACTCTCGTTATAAATCATTTCATTTAATATTCCCATGTATACTCACGTTTGTTTTGAGCGAACTATTTGTCAGAGTATTTCTATAAAATAGACGTTTAACGAACCTGAAACCGGTCTATTTTAAAGAGAAACATACAGGAATAACTTGTCTGTCAATACAGCCGCGTCGTTAATAAAGAGGAAAAGCCAAATAACTTGGCTTTTCCTAAAGTAGTTCTGCTCATCCATGTTCTCAGAAAACAAGTACTGAAAACCATAAACCCCACCAAACATGAAAGCATACTTTATCCTTTGCCCCCTCCTGATCGCGGCATCAACATCCTTCAGCCAACTCACCACAGCCCAAAACGGTTTATCGCAACCCAATGCCTCAACCGTACAGTTGGGCGGCACGTTATTGCAGCATACCAATGTTGACCTGGGAAGCAGTTATAACCTGGGCATCTTAAAAGGCAGCAGTAATTATTTCAGCATACTCAATAATGGAAACGTGGGTATAGGTACAGCCACACCCGGCGTGCGCCTCGACGTGAACGGACAAACACAGATCAAACTGAATAGCGGTGAGTTTTTTAATATTAAAATGGCTGGTCCACTAAACTGGAACAGGGGATTGGATTTTAATATCACTGATGCCGATGGCGTATCTAATAGTTATGGCCTTAAATTTACAGGATATAACGATGGTGGCAATCGTATAATCAGGATAAACCAGTACAACGCTAACGGAATGTCTTTCAGTGGTGGTAGTTATATCTTTGAAAACAGAACCCTTTTTTATGATGGTCTTAGTGGACCATATCACGCTGATCTGGGTATATGGTTAAAATATAACTCACAAAACCCGGCCGAAACAGGTATTAAATTCTATACTGAACACAATCCTTCTACGCCGTTGATGAGTATAATGCAGGGCGGGAATGTTGGCGTCGGCACCCCAACACCCGGCGGCAAATTGTCGGTGATCGGTTCTAACGCAAATTCAATTGAAGCGCATATCCTGAACACCGCTGCAAGCGGGTATTCGGCCCTGCGTGTTGGAGTGGATGCTGTAGCTCCTACAGGTGCAGTAGTTCATGACTTTAATTCAGGATACGCTGGCACCGGCGCCTATACAGCCAACACCTCCAACTTCGGAAGTTTTCAAAACAATGGATTGAATATTACTGCAGATAATGCTTCGGGTGCTATTCGAATGTTTACGGGTGGCAATGCTACCGGTAATCAACGATTGATCGTTGATGCTTCCGGCAATGTTGGTATTGGTACTTCCACTCCACAATCAAAACTGGCTGTAAACGGTGATATAACCGCCAAAAAAGTAAGAGTTACGCCAACCGGCTGGGCCGATTATGTATTTGATCCTTCATATATTTTACGGCCACTTACCGAGCTCGAACAATTTATAGGTGCTAAACATCACTTGCCGGAAATACCATCCGCTGCAGAGGTAGAAAAAAACGGCATCGATCTGGGCGACAACCAGGCTTTGCTATTAAAGAAAATTGAAGAGCTGACTTTATATGTGATCGATCTGAATAAAAAGGTTCAGCAGCAACAGGAAGAAATTATACGGTTAAAAAACAAAGCTGAAGGAGGTAGTCGCCAATAAGAAAAATTACCTGCATATACGACAGGTAATCCTGAAAAAGAATTACTATTTTTCCGACCAGAAAAGGTGGGGCCGGTGTGTAGATATTTACCCCACTTTTTACCTTGATTATATGAAAACAAAAAAGGCAAATATTAAGCAGCTGACGACATTCTGTATCCTGTCGCTGCTAACTTCACTTGCATCTTTCAGCCAATCCGGTTACCCCATTAAACCCGGCAATTACGATGAAACGGTGGATCTGTCGCTCAATAAAAAGACAGGCATTATCTCAGGTATAATCGCAAGATCGAATAGTGATAATCCACATGGTCCGCGCATTACCTGTTCAATGATGTTCCGGAGCGCGCCACAACCTAAAATAACAGGCCTAAACAAATACCCGGTGCTTTTCTTTAACGAGGGAGATTCCGCAGAGGCCGGAAAGGGTTATATTGAAATAACGAAGGGTGGTATAAATATCAAATGCCACGGCCATTTTTCAAGTTGTCAAAACCTGATGGACCTGGCCGGTGAAACAGGGGAACCTTTCAGTTTTACTACACCCAAATCATTTATATCAGCCAATGTGATCAAAAGTGCGAAAGCTTCTATCTATAAAACCGCATCCGATACAGCTAAAACTAAAATGTACCTGGTTAAAGTCAACTTTATAAGCATAGTTACCATTAATGAGAACTGGGTTTCATTTGAGTACATGAACCCTTCGGGCAAACGCATAAAAGGCTGGCTAAAAAAAGAAGATGTTGCACTATAACTACTCTCCAAACCTCTTTATCTCAAACGCTCCACCTTTTTTCATCGTAACCTCATACCGGGGGCCATCCCACATCTCAACCGGGTTTTTTGAATCATAATCCCCTTCAGAAAATGTCTTATTACAAATGCTTATGCGATAATTCTTATCGATAGCAAAATTCCGTTCATGTTGCGACTCGCCATAATAATTAAGATATACCGGGAGTAACCGGGCAGTTTTTGTCGCTTTCTGATAAAAGATCAGCACACCATATAATTTCAATTCGAAATTCGCACAACGCCCCGTAAAGCCGGGTGTAAGGCTGTCATTGGCCATATCATCAGCCATATAATACACTTCAAATCCTTCATGGTCCGGAAGCCGTACTTTGTAGCTGGTAACCCTGAAAACACTATCCATAGTAATATCCTGAGCGCACTCCCTGGGATCATATACGGTATCAATTACCGTGTATATGTATCTGTCAATCGGTGGAAGGGGATAGGCAGGTTTCAGTTTCTTAAAGCCATTTGCAGCCGTGTAGCCTTCCCCGATTATACCCAGATAGAACATAGTTTCATTACGAAAAGCTTTGTTGGCGCCACTCCCGGGGCCAAACGGCAGCTCAACAATGGCTGGATCACTTTGCTGCGTAACAGCAGAATCAATTGTATTCGTCCGAGCTATTGACCTGGTATTTAAAGAGTCGGTGGCAACTGGCTGCTCTTTTCCCTGGTTATTGGTACAACCTGCTAACACAATAGTGAGCGCGAATAAACAACGTAGGGGTTTCATCATATTTTTAAGTACGGTGTAATGAATTAGGGCTTACGTGGGTCAAGATGTAAAAAAACAATGGTATTCAATATAGCAGAATTGTTATAATAGTTCTAATATGCAGCGCTGAATGCTATAAATATATTATCAAATTAATATAAGTAATGAACCAATTCGCTGCCGAAAACATTATATACGAATGAAACGTCCATGGCAATCCGCCGGCTGGCGGATTGCCATGGTAAGTTCCATCTGGTCAAAACTCAATTATTATTTTCTGATGAAAGAATTATTACTAACTAAATCCGGCAAAATAGCCGTAAGCGTAATGGTGATCAGCCTGCTGTTAATTATCGTTTGCCGCCTCGCACTTGAAATAATGATGAGGACCAACAGTCTATCAGAATCAATTTTTACAACCTGTTATATCCTCATATACGTTTCCATTTTTCTATTCCCGGCAGCGGCTATAACGCTTATCATCATGGCCATAATAAAACGTAGAAAACGCCAGGTGATATAAATAAACAAGCCCTGCGCAAAAACAGGGCTTGTTGCCGGAAGCAACTTTTAATTTCAGGCTGTACTTCACACATGCCTTTAAATGCATGCTTCCATGTGCGTGCCGACTTATTGTATCCTGTATAACGTTAATCGTTGCCTTGCCAAATGCGGTTGTGAAATGCATTATAGCAGGGAAATATATTTACTGAACATAGTTCAGCCGTCTACAAATTACGTCTAATTCAAAAGATAAAATCTACAATCAGAAGCTTACCGATATTTCTGGTTGGGGAGGTTGACTACCAGTATATCACTTACCATGAACCGAAGGTAAGAATTCCGGTACGAATATAACAAAAAAATAATTTCCTGAAATAAAAAATCCCTCCGCCAACCGGCGGAGGGATCAATCTCTTTGGATGGTTTCCAAAAGGATCATTGATTACGGTTTTTCAACGGATTGGATTATCGGCTGCAAGCCGGTTTCATAACGTGTCCCGGCTTTAGTTGGGCGGCACGGTGTACGGATTACAAATTACGTTTTCGAAAGGGTGTTTGTTTTCAGGGACGGGTTTACTTTGGTTTTTCGGATATTGCGCGCTGCCTTTTGCGTCGGTACAGAGCGTTCTGCTTTCATGGATTCGGGTTGTCGGATCGGATTTCGTTTAATGGTGTGCTACATGTTCATTGGATACGGTGCTGTTTCAAAGGATAAAAGGATCGGCTTTGTAGGGTTCGGCTTTGATTTTTCTTAGGATCTCATTGGATTTTTTCATGCTGCGTTAAGCGTTTCGCGTAAAGCGTTCATCGGATACGGTGCTGTTTCAAAGGATAAAAGGGATCGGTTTTGCATGGTTCGGATTTGGTTTTTAGGATTTCATTGGATTTTGCTCTTTGCATTGGCGTTGAGCTTTTTGGGCACTGCGTTCATAGGGTCGGGTTTACAGGTCTTTCGCGCTGCGTTCCGCGTTAGGCGTTGTTTAGGGGTTACTACAAATCAGTCTCAAAGGGTACGGTTCAATTCGGATTAAAAAGGGGCTACCGATGTCAGTTCTTTAGCTACAAATCAGGGATCGGGTACGGGTTATTGCTACAAATCAGGCCCTTAAGGGTACGGTCAGTTTAGGGGTATCAGGGTTTAGGGGTCGCTATAAATCAGTCTTCTCAGGGTACGGCTCAATTCATTTCAGGGTCTACTGGTGTCGTCAACGGTTTCATAGGTCAGGCTCCGGTTTTTGTCAGGATTTCATTGGATTGTTCGCTACTACATCATCAGGGTACGGTTCGCTGCAAATTCAGCTTCACAGGGTACGGTCGGGTTCGGATCTTGAGCGTTTGCTTTACCTGGGTTTCGGATCTGGTTAAGCGTTTCCATTTCTACGGTTCGGGTTTCGGATCTGGTTTTCAGGTTTGCTTTCGGCGTTCAGCGTTCAGCGTTTTTCGGTTTCATTTGCATTGGATTGTTATAACGATGTAAAAATACACTCCCGGGCACCCCTGTTCCAAGTATTGCGCTTACTCCTTCAGCATATTGATAAGTAACACTTTAACGGAATAAATACAAGTACTTAGCCTTACAGGTTAGGGTAAGGCTTATATAGGGGAAATATGCCCCTTTTTCTTACCCGGATAAGGGTGCGAAGGGTCATAAAAAAGCGTGGCACTGTTCCGTACCATTTAGTTTGGGAACTGTGCCACGCCTGTTGTGTGTTTACGTTACAATTTTTAGAACTTAAACGCGATGCCTGCGGCGAAATTCCTGAGCTTTTGCGGGTTAACGGTAGTATAGCCCACCCAGTATTTCTTATTGGTGAGATTATCCATTTTTACCGAGAGCCTGAACTTCGGCTGATCATAAAATACAGATGCATTCAACACGGTATACTCCGGTAAGATGAAAGTTCCGAGGTCTTTTGCGTTGATCACTTTATTGTCGCTGGCATAATTGCCGCCAAATCCTGCTCCCCAACCTTTCAATCCGGGGCATTGCAGGCGGTAGCTGATCCACCAGTTGGCCACCCAGGGTGAACCGGCGGTGCCGGGGCGCATGCCTTCCACATTTATATCATCCGCTTTTTCAAATTTGGAATCGTTATAGGCCAGTCCGGCAACCAGGCTCAGTCCGGCTATGGGAGTTGCAATTACTTCTGCATCAACACCTTTGCTTACCTGGGTCCCATCCTGAATGGAAAACCCGGGATTAGCGGCATCGGGGCGTATTACATCGGTTACTTTTATGCTATAAACGCTTACAGAAGCGCTTAATTTACCGTCAAATGCGTCTAGTTTAACGCCGCCTTCCAACTGGTTGGCCTGCTCGGGTTTGAAATCATTTTTATCATCATCGTTGCCATTGTTTCCGTTGACCCCGTATTTATTGGTGAACGAGTTCTGGTAATTCGCAAAAATGGATATTCTATCCTTTACCGGCTGATAAACGATTCCGAATTTAGGCGCCAAAAATGTTTGATCGTAGGCCACCGGATTTACAAACGTGCCGGTAATGTTATCGGCCGGTCCGCGGTTATTGAAATGGTCGAGGCGAACAGCAGCCAGTAACATCAGGTTATCTGTTACGTTGAACATATCGCTTACGTAGGCGCTGTATGTATTGGTGATATAGTTAGCGGGATAAGTGAAGAAATCGCCTTTTTCCTGGTATAACCGGTCCATATTAGTGCGGTTAAAGCTGCGATATAAACTTTGATAAACGGCTGTTGGCAAATTGTCCTGGTTCAGGGCCGAAATCGTATCCCAGGTATTGCCGCCGAAGAACTGGTCAGAAAAATGATGCGTAAAATCCAACCCGCCCACCAGGCGATTTGCAAACCGGCCAATAGAAAAATTGCCGATAAAATTCTGTTGCAGCTCTATCACCTGGTCTTTACTGTTGTCGGTATACTGGTCATTGCGTGAAATATAGCCATTACCAGGTAACAGGTAGAAATAGGGAGAAGCGCCATCCGAGTAACTATTGGTGGTTGAAAAGATCGTCTGAGACCTCCAGTTGTCGGAGATGGCGTAATTCATCTGGCCAAAGAAGTTTATATTCCTGGCGGTCTGGTACAGGTCTTCGCTTGCGTAAGAACGTTTGTAATCGATGTTCAGTTTGTCGGCCCTGTCGGCGCCCAGTGCCGCAATGGTTTGTTTCCAGGGGAAGAAAAATACATTCAAACCGGTGTTTTGTCCGCTATAAAATTCGGCATCGAACTGGAAGTTCAGTTTGTCATTTACTTTATATGACAGGCTGGGGGCCAGTACAAAACCTCTGCTAAAGCCATTGTCGGTAAAACTGCCTTCAGATCTGTACGCCGCATTTACGCGCAAGAGTACGTTTTTGGCGGAATCGAGCGGGGTGTTGATATCTATGCCTATACGGTTATATTGAAAACTGCCGGTGGTATAGTTTATTTCGCCGCCAAAATGATCGTATGGCTTTTTTGTAACCCTGTTTATAAAACCGCCATAAGAAGTAAGTACATTACCGAACAAGGTGGCTGAAGGGCCTTTGATCACTTCCAGCTTTTCGAGATTGGCGCCATCGGTCAAACCCGAAACGTTACCGGCAACACCGTTGCGCAGGGTGCTTTGCACAATAAAACCGCGCATATTGAAATAGCTGCCGCCATCGCCGCTGCGGCCGGTGGCATCCCACATTTTCTGAACGCCGGGGGCGTTGCGCAGGGCATCGTCGACAGAGAATACCAGTTGCTCGTTGAGCAATGTTTTCGAAATACTGGAATACACCTGCGGGTTTTCCATATGCTTTAATTGCATCTTCGATACGTAATCGCTGCTGGTAACGGCAAAACCTTTGCGGCCGCTGACCACCACTTCGCGCAGTTCTTTGGAAGAAATTTTCAATTGAATGGAAACGGCGGTTATTTTGTTCCCATCTACCTGTACCTGTTGTACAATGGGTTCATAACCTACCTGGGTAATTTCGAGTTCGTAGTTTCCTGATTTTACCCGGTTGAAAGAAAAAGAGCCGTCTTCTTCGGTAACGGTTGCTTTTTTAGTGCCTTTGATCTGTACGGTTACAGAAGCGGCCGGTTTGCCATCGGCGGTTGTAACACGGCCTTTGATGGTGCCAAACCCATTATCGGGATCGTTGGCCAATACGGGAATAACAGCAATTAATAATAATGCCAGAACTATTGATATCCTTTTCATCGGGGAACTTGTTTTCAAAATTATTTCCGGGGCCTGGTTGTTTAAGCGCCGCTCAGCATATTTATCAGTTGTTGCGATTGCAATTCTGTTTCGGCCGAGTCGAGCATATTGTGCAATTGTTGCAATTCCCGCGGACTTAACAATATTCGAACCCCTTCGCAGGGCACGGGAATGGCCAGTGTTTTTTTATTGACGGTAGCGGCATCGATGGGTGTTTCATTGAACATCCGCTTTATGAAGTGGTAGAAATCGTAAAAGTCGGGCCGGTTCCAGGTTAACAGTACATTGCCGAAAGCAACCTGAATTGAATCGCAACGCCGGCAAAGGATCACGTAACCGCATTCATCGTCATAAAATAAGGTCTGGTAATTGCACATAAGTATTTAGAATTTTACAAATCTCAAATTTCCGGATCCAAATAAATCTCAAAACCAAATGAACAACCACTATTATGCATTTTGTTATTTGGTATTTGTCTTTTTATCTGGCGCTTGCGATTTGTATTTTGGAATTTTATATTGTATGGCACCCGCTTAAGGGAAAGCAAAAGTAGGCTGGCAATAACCGGTTGGCTTTCAAAAAAGGAAAATCCATTTACGCAATAGGGAAAAGGTTGCCGATTTTAGCTTGTAACCCAACTGATGTGGAAGTATATGTATATGAAAACATAAAAAAAGCGGCTCTTGCCAGAACCGCTTAATTAAATCTTTATATCAGCCATTTCCCGGCCATATTCTATGGCCGTTTCAAGCTGCCTTAATAGTCGAACCATGCTGCCGGCACCTGAAACACCTTTGAGTTGTAATTTCCATCATGCCGGTTCATGATCACATACGATCCATTTAATGTGGCAGTAAGTCCCGTCATATAATACAAAGCGTCATACGCAACAGGTGATGTAGCGTTGACCGTACTGTAATCGATCAATTCTATTTTCCCATCCATGGTAAAGTACACAAACTTTTCCTTACCGGGTTTATAACAGAAATCGACACTGGCGAAAGTTGCCAGGGACTTTCGTGAGGTAGAAGACTCATATTTTGTTACCGGTTCCACGATCTGCTGCTTGTATAATTCATTCGAGTATACATAACTATTCTTCCTGCTTGGAATAACGTTTACACCCTCGCCACCAGAGGCAGTGGTAGTTCTGTAACTGCTGAAAGTCATTAGCTGGGGGTCAAAAATACCGATTTCAGGGTTTTGGGCCTTATATGTAAGGATCAGTTTCGACTGATCAAAATTCGTTCTGCCCATTTCATAAAATGTATAATCACCGGGAAGAGGTGTGTACCAGATGCGGTGGTTATCGGCAGCATCTATGAACCAGAAATAAGCAGCATTACTATTGGCCAGCCATATCATGCCTTTGCCGCTTTTTGTAAAACAGAGTTTTGTAGGGTAAACATAAGGGCCGCCGCCATATTCACTTAACCCGCGGCTGGCATCATGAACTATATCGATGACCTGGCCGGTAGTACCATCCTGGTTCATGATATACAGCTTCGATACGCCGCGATAGGCAAAATAGATCTTATTATTGTAAGGATTGATTGTGAAAAAACTTATTTCACCATTCAGTGCGTACCTGTACAGAACCTGCATGCTGGTCATGTCGATCTTGTACAGGGCATTGGGATGATCGGTGACCACCCAATAGGAATTATCAGCATCGTTCACGAAGTAGCTCCTGATACCACCGGTGATATCAATAGCCTTTTCGTAGAAAGCTACTTTGAAAGTAAAAGTATACTGATCTCCCTTACGATTGATGGTAGTGATCGTAAAAGGATATTCTCCGCCAATGGCAGCACAAGCGTAGCTGAAGGAAACTTTATTGCCGGCATATGAGAATCTTATATCTGACTGACAATTTGTGTAACCCGGGATAAGAGAAACAATGGTCACTGGTTGATTGAACAGCAAGGCCACGGAATCCCTTATACTCTTTGCATTGTTGCCCGGGATGGCTGTTACATCATTTAATTTTACATCGGCCAGTTGCTTTACCGTGATATTCTTTACAATATTTCCGATCTGTATGATCAGTTTGCCCTGGCGCATGGTGTCCAGTAACGAAGCCGCAACCCGTATTGTTATTGAATCATCGCCGCTGGTGCCTGGCATTTCCGGTATCAGCCAGTCGTTCATACTATTCACTACCCAGTTGGTATTACTGACGGCCTTAATTTTAAACGAGGCAGGGTAGGGGCTAACAAGGAGCACACTATCAGTTATAAGATTAAAATAAGCGGTTCCGGACTTCAAAGCAAAGTCTTTAATAAGAGTATCGCCGGAGGTGACGGTAATGGCTTCCGTTAATTCAATATAACCACTTCTTTTAACTGATATATTATATGCGCCTGGTTGTAACGAATCGAATTTGTATGCTCCGTTGTTTACTATTCCCGATTTGCTTATTCCATTACCATCGAGGGTCAACTGTACACCGGTTAACACCTTATTGTATTCATTCTTTACGCTGCCCTGAATCACAGCCGGTTTAGGTTGTTCAGGTTCGGGTTCAGGAGCACCAGCATCTTTCTTATCGCAGGAAACAGCCAATGCTGTTGTTAAGAACAGGCATAGGATAAAAAAGAAGTAATTGTTCTTTATCATGTAGACCGGTTTATTTGGGGACGCCATTTTCACTCAACGGTAAAAATGACATCACATAATAGTAGTTATAATTGGCAGTGCGATTTACCCGGCGCATCATAGCCACCACACCGCCATTTCGTAAAGGTTGTACAGTGATGGGCCAACTGTCCACGCAGCACATCCAGCCGGTTCCCGTTTGCTGTTGGCCGTTGGGTGTAACCTGCCATAGTTGGGTGCCATCCATTTTTATTTTGCTGACGGCTCCCCGAAACCCATTCCCGCTCTCGGTTTGTAAAACAGCCAGATTGCCGTCTCCTGTATTTGATATAGCTGTAATTGGATAATTCGCCAGTTTGCGATCGAGGAAAACGCCTGCTGGTGAAAAAACAAAAATACCCCGTGCGTTTTCCGTGGCCACTACATAGTTTCCAGCGCTATGTTTAATAATGCGCATATTGCCAAGGTTACCATTCAATCCGCCATAAACGGTATTTTTCCAAACCAGGCCGCCGGTATTATTTAATTTGACGATCATAACCGAATCGCAATCGAAACAGGTTGTCCATCTTTTTTTGCCGGCAACGATCACTGCATCCTGCTCAAATGCCACCTCTTTAGCCTGCTGCATACCTTCAACATACAGCGACCGATCCCATTGCATATTGCCATTGACGTCGAATTTCTTTATCCTGGTATACTCCACAGGGTTATTATACTGATCCTTTACCGGGTGTGATCCCACCGCTATATAACCACCATCAGGCGATGGAGTAACATTTATATAGTAATCATCAACAGCAGAGGATATCCTGTTCCAGAGGAAGGAGCCATCGGGTTTCAGTTTGATCAATTCATTATTCCTTGTGAAACTGCTGGTGGTTCCGGTAAAAATATAGTTGCCATCGCTTGTAGGCTTCATGCTGGTGAGCCGGTAACTGGCCGGTAAATATTTGGGCTGGCCTTTTTGCTGAAATAAGCTGTCGAGCTGCATCAAGAAATAACCGGCATCCCAACCGGTAGAGCCGAGTGTTAAAAAATCGCCGGATGCTGTTTCATCAATGGCAATAGGATATACATTGTTGCCTTCCCCAAAACTAATTTCCTTTTGCCCCGAGATCACGGTTACAGTTTTCTGAACAGTATCGGATACCAGGTTATTGTCGTTTACTTCCAGGGTAACGGTATATTTTCCGCGTTTTGAATACCGGTGTACCGGATTTTTTTCGGTTGAAGTGGTGCCATCGCCAAAATGCCACAAATAAGTAATGCGTTCCGTTGAGTCAGAACAATTGCGGAAGTAAAAAACAGAATCAATATATATAGCGTCAGCTGCCTGAAAAAAGTTACCCCAGGAGGTTTTGATATGCGGTGTGAAACAGGCAACGGGTTGCTGTATGTTGATGGTATTAGTTTTATTGCAGGCCAAAGTCAGGGCAACTAGCGCCAGGCAAACGAGTTGTTGAACCGGGAATTTACATTTCATAGGGTTACAGTTTAATGTTTTCTATCACGATGTAGGTTTGCTGAGATGAATTGACTTTGCTAACCGAGATCAGCGAATGCTCATCTCTGAACAGTTTATAAGGGAAGAATTTTGTGGGGTAGTTGCCAGTATTGGTAGTCGACGGGTACCTGATGACATCTATTTTCTTTAGCGGGCCATTAGCGGCATAAATAACAGATCCATCATTATTGAATGCGAAATCTGTATAAGAATCGTAGTAGCCTGAATACTGTTTTAAATAGCGGTCAAACACAAGCGATTTATTAAAGATAGTACCCGAACCTGAGGTGATGAACCGGCTACCGTCGGGGAACGACCGTACAATGGCAGGGCTCATGGTATAGTCTCCATGATATGTGTCTTCTTTTTTAGCCAGCGGGATCCCATCGGCCGTAAACTGGTAATAGAAAAGGCCAACAGGAATAATGTTAATGGTAACATCGATCATTTCAACAGTTGTTCCCTCAAGCGCCACCAGCCTGGTTTGATCCCAGTACCCGGTTCGGGCCACCAGCGTTTTTGAAGCGCGATCGAATATTTTAACGCAGTTGGAATAGCCACTGAAAGTACGATCGGAAGAAGAAACATAAACTTTTCCGTTTAATGCCAGCACTGAGCCAATGCCATAGCCGGCCACATATATCCTGTCTTTCAATCCCAGGGTAGCAGCATCGAGTATTTCAACCCAGCCGTCATTCAACGGAACATACAATTCATTGCTGCCGTTATAAGTACCCAGGGCACAGTAACCAATGCCTGCAGAGAATTCTTTGGAAAGTACCGGCCTTCCACTGATATAATCAACCAGATGTATCTTTTGTTGTTCGATAATGTAAAGTTTCTTTTGGGCTTTACTGAACAGTACATCAGTGGGCTGGCAATACAAAACGCTATTAGGCCTTTGGTAAACAACACCCGGAACCGGCGTATATACAGGCACGGTGTCTCTGTCTATATGCAGGTTATAATAAATGTCTTTGGCTAAAGGCATATTGGTTTCTGTAAAGCGGGTTACGTTGCTATCTTTGCTGATAAAGACAGTATCATAAACCTTGGCGAACTTATCATTCTTCAGGTAAGTTGCCATCCGTATGATCCGGTATTGTTTGAAACGTGTGCCCGTGAATTTATTCCAGGTTAAAACAATCGTTGAATCATTAATGACCGTGTCGATCTTCAGGGCTTCCTTTTGGGAAGGATTCACTACAATGACATCTTCCTTTTTACACGCCAGGAAACATATGCCGAGGAGCAGGCACAGGATTGTTTTTTTCATGTTTATGGTATGAGGGGCAAAGGTCTTTTATTGCCGGCGCAAAGATATTTTAAGGTTTTGTTATTTACAATTTTCCCAATAAGTGTGCAGATTTGGCGCATAGGCGTGCTGTTTTGGGCAATAAGTGTGCACTTTGGGTTACACTGTTCTTCCCTCAAACGACACATATGGCATTTCAATCCCAACTGGAAGAGGGCTATAAAGATATCCAGGACTGGCTGTTGTTTTTTATTTGATCGGGCAGCATGGCTATGAACGGTTTTTTAGTATATTGTACCAGGTTATACAATTTACAGCATTCAATTTGTCTGCCCTTCGTCCTTTCTCACAGGACATTCACCAGACCCTCACGGGACCTCCACGAGACTTTCACGAGACCTTTACGAGACTTTTACGGGACCTTTACGAGATCTTTACGGGATGGAAATTTTAATATAAAGGTCTCCCAATCCGTATTAAATGGCCTTTGAATCCTATCTGAACTATAGATGAAGGTATGTTAAAGCTACCGGAATGGTAGCAAACCTGCCGGGGACTGCTCAGGGCATTGTCTAAGAACTGTCGGGGTATTGTATGCGACTGGTTATGCCGCAGTATAGTCCTGTAGCAGTCCTGTAGGGGCCGCGTACAATATCCAGGCCATTAGGCTGCCAATAGGCTACCTTCCCCCTTAAAATTGTCGGCTATACATATTGTTGTATCCCCAAAAAATATGTTAGTCACACGTACAAATAAAGCGATCGAATAATTTGATGGGGCAAATGAGAAATGCGCACTAGTACAAGCTATAAAATGTCGTGTGCAATAACAGCATGATCCGGTTCACTTTCAGTCTTTCGATCATTTTTATTTTGCAAGGCTGCATTCAAAAAACAGTCAGACAACTGCTTGACGACGTTTTTCAAGAAGACGGAGTAAAAGCAATCCGATTTTACACAAAGGCAGTTTCACAAGACAAAAGCAACGTGAGGCTTATGTGAGGCAAGGTATCTCAGACTTTAACAAAGCTATTTCAATTGGGCAGGCTTCGTGCATAGCTTTATTGTTTAACAAATTTAAATTTCCATTTAAGATATCTTCCTGATATACTAACGAGATACACGCCATTGCTTAGTGGTTTAAAATATAAGGTTTTAGTATGAGTGCCTTTGTCAAGTATAAATTGATATTGTTGTAATAAGCGACCCTGCAAATCATACAAACGAAGTGTAAAATTATCCTTATTCTCCAGTTGAATCAAGAGATGCCAATCATTTTCAACAGGATTTGGCCATGCAACTATAGAAGATGCCTTATGAATCCTCATAATAAGGATATTGGAAAATGAAGACGACGCATCGGTTGTTGTTTTTATTTGCAATCTATAAAATACAACAGACCCACCGGCTTGCATTACCTCAAAATCGGAAAAGCTGTATGTATTTATTTCATTGATGCCAGAGGAACCAATATAACCGATATCTTCAAAATTAATTCCATTAAAAGACCGCTGTACCACAAATCCCAGAATCTCCTGATTATTGAGTGATTGCCAGGAAAGCTTGATACATTCTGGAAGAACGGTCCCTTTGAAATTTTGTAATATAACCGGCAATGGTGCCGAACTACCAATTGTTCCTACCCATATTTTTGACAAAAAACCATACGCACCGGCACTGGCAGTAAAAAAAAGCTTATCATTAACTTGTGTATACATAGAAGGATTTGAAGAACCTGAAACCGGATTTATATCCTGTACCATCACCGTTCCTGCGGAATCTCCGGTGCTGCGCCATACTTCATAGCCGTTACCACCATTATTTGCGGTAAACCAGATAGCATTACCCAGTTTTTTTATTTTACCAGGATCCGACCCTGTAACCCCCGGCAAGATATCGCGAACAAGCGTAGTACCTGCTACCGTTCCATCACTTTTCCAAAATTCTCTTCCATGAATGCCATCGTCAGCAAAAAAATACAGTTTATCGTTAAGGCTAACAAATGAAAAGGGAGTACTGCTGTTTATTCCCGGCATAATATCTTTTACCAGATCTGTACCCGCTTCTGTGCCGTCGCTTTTCCATAATTCATTTCCGGTTGCGGGATCATAGGCAAGAAAGTATAATATGCCATTTGAACCTGTCAGTCCCTGCGGATTGCTGCCCTGGTCCCCGGGATTTATATCCTTAACAAGTTCAGTCCCTGTTGCGGTACCGTCTGTTTTAAAAAGCTCGCTACCGGTATTGTTCCCCCAGGCATTAAAAAAAAGTATACCGTTTACGATCGAAAAATGATGTGGAGATGAACTTGACGTGCCAGGGTAAATATCCTTTACCATTTGAGTTCCTGTTTCGGTACCATCACTCTTCCATAATTCTTTCCCATTTAACGGATCCACCGCACCGAAGTAGAGGAGATCATTAAAAATGATCAAATTAGTTGGGTCACTAGAATTTGTTCCAGGATAGATATCTTTTACCAGCTGGGTTCCTGCTTCAGTGCCATCGGTCTTCCATAATTCCTTTCCATTAATAGAGTCATTGGCTGTGAAGTACAGTGATCCTTTAAATATTATAAAATCAGCAGGATCGCTACCTTTGTTATCAGGATAAATATTTTTCACCAGCATTGTTCCAGCCTCAGTGCCATCACTTTTCCAAAGTTCTCTTCCATGTATTGAATCTATAGCACTGAAATAAAGAATATTGTTTTCTGTAAATAAATTTTCAGGAGAACTGCTTTTTTTGCCTTCAAAAATGTCTTTCACTAAAATTGAACCGGGGTTATTGCTATTGGATTTCCATAACTCGGTTCCTATGTTGGAATTTTTTGCAACAAAATATAAAATATTATTACCGCCTGTCAGATTATTGGGGTTATCATCAGTCCCGTACGGAGTTATATCTTTCACTACCTGCGTTCCTTCTTCTGTGCCATCACTCTTCCATAATTCACCCCCATTTACAGGTGAAATGGCATGAAAAAATAATAACCCATTTACGTTTGTTAAACGGGCGGGACTACTACCTGTAGTTCCCGGATAAATATCTTTTACCAACAAGGTACCAGTTCCGGTACCATCTGTTTTCCAAAGCTCAGCACCATATATTGCGTTAAAAGCAACAAAATATAAGATGTTATTTACTACAGTGAAAATGCCAGGCCCTGCTGACCCAGTCGGGAACAGGTCTTTAACCTGTTGCGTTCCCTCACTTGATCCATCACTCTTCCACAATTCCTGTCCCGATCCCGTTCCATTGTCAGCAGCAAAAAACAGCATACTATTAAAATTGATTAAATTGGATATGCTACCAGAGGTACTTGGATAAAAATAATCCGGATAAATATTTTTCACCATTACGGTACCGGAACCTGTTCCATCAGTCCTCCATAATTCCCTGCCGTTGGCAGCAGTTGTAGCACAGAAATAAAGCGTGGCATTCACTGCGGTTAAATAAGGAAAATTGATCGAACTCTGATTTCCGGGATAGATATCTTTTACCAACACAGTGCCGGCACTTGTTCCATCGCTTTTCCAAAGTTCCCGTCCATGAGTGCCATCAATGGCGGTAAAAAACAGCATACCATTCACATTTGTTAAATCTTCAGGACTACTTCCATTGCTGCCCGGATTAATATCGTTTACAAGCATTGTACCTGCAGCAGTGCCGTCACTTTTCCAAAGTTCCCTTCCAAATGAAGTTTCAGCTGAAAAATATAGAACGCCATTCACATTTGTCAATTTAGTGGGATTGCTTCCGCCTTGTCCAGGATTAATATCTTTTATGAGTGTTGTACCTGCAGTAGTACCATCGCTTTTCCAGAGTTCTCTTCCGTCTGACGTTTCGGCAGAAAAATATGCGATGCCATTCACATTTATGAGATTGCCGGGATAACTTCCTATTGGGCCTGGAAAAATATCTTTTATCATTACTGTACCTGCAGCAGTGCCGTCACTTTTCCATAATTCACTTCCAGAACCACTGCCGTCATCTGCTATAAAAAATAACTTATCATTCACGCTGGTGAGATTGCCTGTACATATATTTTTTAGCATTTCAGTGCTTGTTTCACTTCCATCGCTTTTCCATAATTCAAAGCAACCCCTTGTTGTTCTTGCCGTATAGTAGCAGGTTCCGTTCACTGCTGTTATTTCGCTAAAGTAAGTCGAGGTATTTGTCAATGTTCCATCCACGTTCTTTAGCATGGTAAACGTTTGGGCAAAAGAGGCAGATGATAGTAAACAAATAATTACTGAACAGAAGCTTTTCATAAACTGTTTTTGATTGTTATTGACACACAGGCGAATTAGCTTCCGTTCTTCTTTCAGGAGATAATATTACAGTAAGTAAATTACACCATGGTGACAAAAACAACATTGATGTATATCATGCAGGCTGCTGATTGTTGTTAGAATTAAAACCAGGAAAAAGGGAACTTCCTCTTAACAGCCAGATAGCTTGTACAGGAAGAAAACAAGCTCGGTGTATCATTTCTGGATTGAAAAATAGTAATGAATTTCCAATTGGTGCAAATGACACTTTAATTGATCTTAACGGAGATGGATTTAAAGATCTTTTGATTGAATATTATGTTGCCTCAGGGACAGGGCAAAAAATAGAATAGACGCTTATTTGTATGACAAATCGAAGAAGAAACTGAAGCCATGTGAGGTGTTGAACCAGCTGGCTAACCCTACCTTTTATTTTGACTAGAAAATGGTTGTTGGTTATTATTTAGGAAATGGCGGAGGTACAGCAACCAACTCAAATGGAACGGTTTACGGTTAGGCACGCTTGAGCATATAGACATCGATGTAATTAATGATGGAAGGCTCCACTTGTTTTAAACTTATTTCAGTCGATTACATAACCAAAAGGCAAAGTTCCAGAACTTTAGACGCAATGGATCTTCCAAAAGAATATAAATACATGGATTATCAATCGGTAATTAATAGTAACAGCCGCTAACAACAAAAGGCTGGCGATCGTTGTCGGGTGCCGGAAGGACTATGAAGAGTGACGAAAAAATATAAAGTCGGAATGCGCCAGATAGTTGCGTTGGAATTAAAACTGGATGCTTCAGCTAGTAATGCCCTGGCTCAAATTTTTGAAAAAGGTTATTTGCAATCTTATATGAATGATGAGCGTAAAAAACTTGCCATTGGGGTTGAATTTTCTTCTGAAGAGCGGAACATTGTTGACTATCAGGTTAAAGAATTATAACTTGCTGCGTAGCTCCGTATATTACTTACCAAAGAGTGCATTGATCCAATGACTTGAAGGCTCTTGTAAATTTTAGTCGGGGCGGCTGGACAATTGTCGA
>CBIHPC010000034.1:0-42162 GCA_966211305.1 uncultured Niastella sp. | reverse complement strand
GCTTTCCTATCCCGGGCAGCGACTGGAAGTACAGCTTTCATGCAGATATGGAATTCGAGACCATTGATCAGTTCAATGATGTTATAAAACATATGCAGCCTATAACCGAAGAAGTGAAAGTATATGGGGTGTACAAGAAAGGAAAGCATGTTGAATAATACAGCTGCAAACTTCACGCTGCAGGCGACAGGCAAAACCCGATAACAGAAGATAAGTCACTAACGATTCAAATAAACGAACCAGGAAACATTATACCATGCATACTTCAAAGAGACTGGAAGGAATTGGCGAGTACTATTTCTCGCAAAAATTGAGGGAGATCGATGAGTTGAACAAACAGGGGAAGAACGTGATCAACCTCGGTATAGGCAGTCCCGACCTGCCGCCGCATGCCGATGTGGTAAAGACCCTGCAGGAAGAAAGCGCCAAACCCAACGTGCACGCTTATCAAAGCTATAAAGGGTCGCCGGTGTTGCGTAAAGCCATCGGCGACTGGTACAAAAAATGGTATGATGTTGAACTGAACCCTGATACCGAAATATTACCCCTGCTGGGCAGTAAGGAAGGTATCATGCACATCTGCATGACCTATCTTAACGCCGGTGATAAGGTACTGGTGCCCAACCCCGGTTATCCCACTTACAGAAGCGCTGTAAAGCTGGCCGGCGGCGAGTGTGTTGATTACGATCTTACCGAAGCCAATAACTGGGAGCCTGACTTTGATGCGCTGGATAAACTGGTGGCAGCCGGCGGCACTTTCAAATTAATGTGGATCAACTATCCGCAAATGCCTACCGGTCAGTTGCCTTCAGCCACCTTATTTGAAAAGATAGTTGCCTTTGGAAAAAAACATAACATTCTTATTTGTCATGATAACCCTTACAGTTTTATTCTCAACGACGCACCGGCAAGCATACTGCATGTGCCGGGCGCTAAAGAAATAGCTGTTGAACTGAACTCGCTCAGCAAATCGCATAACATGGCCGGCTGGCGGGTAGGGGTGTTGAGCGGCGCCAAAGAACGCATCGATGAAGTGCTGCGTTTCAAAAGCAATATGGACAGCGGTATGTTCCTGCCCGCGCAATTAGCGGCTGCAAAAGCATTACAATTGCCCAAAAGCTGGTACGATGAAGTGAACGTTATTTACAAAAAACGCCGTGAAAAAGTATTTGAGCTGCTCGATCTGTTGCAATGCGTGTATAATAAAAGCCAGGCCGGCATGTTCGTATGGGCAAAGATCCCTTCTAATTATAAAACCGGTTATGAACTCAGCGATGAAGTGTTGTATGGAACCGGCGTATTCATAACACCCGGCGGCATCTTTGGTGAAGCAGGCGACGGGTACATCCGCGTAAGCCTATGCAGTCCCGAAGAACGTTTTGCCGAAAGCATTAAACGGATCAAAGAATTTAAACCAGCATTAAAAGTTAATTAGAAATGTTCAATACTGTTACCATAGTTGGAGTAGGGTTGATCAGCGGTTCTTTCAGTCTTGCGTTAAAGGAAAGGGCCCTGGTTAAAAAAGTGATCGGCGTAAGCCGTACCGAAGCCAGCGCGCAAAAAGCCATAGAGCTGGGTTTGATAGACGAAGCGCTGCCCCTTGAAGAAGCGGTAAAACAGGCCGACCTCATTTATGTGGCCATACCGGTTGACGCCACCATTGGCGTAATGCAGCAGGTGATGGATATGGTAACGGATAAACAGATCGTTGCCGATGCGGGCAGTACCAAACATGCGTTGTGCGCTGCTATGGACGTTCATCCCATGCGCCGCCGCTTTGTGGCAACCCACCCAATGTGGGGTACTGAGTACAGCGGTCCGGAGGCGGCCGTACGCAATGCATTCGTTGGCCGTTCCTGCGTGATCTGTGAAAAAGAAAAAAGCGATGCGGCCGCGGTTGCAACCATTGAAGAAGTTTACCGTCAATTAGGAATGCACCTGGTATACATGGATGCCGACAGCCATGATATGCATACGGCGTATATCAGTCACATATCACACATTACCTCCTTTGCACTGGCCAATACGGTACTGGAAAAGGAGAAAGAAGAAGATACCATTTTTGAACTGGCCGGTGGCGGTTTTGAAAGTACGGTACGGTTGGCGAAAAGTAATCCAGCCATGTGGGTGCCCATTTTCAAACAGAACCGCGAGCATGTGCTCGATGTATTGAACGAGCATATCAGCCAGCTGCGTAAGTTCAAGGCATGTCTCGAGAAGGAGAACTACACTTATTTGCAGGAGCTCATTGAGCAGGCGAATACGATAAAAAGGATACTTAAGTAAGTGATTGGTAAGTTGAAGTTCTTTGGTTTTATGAGGCTGTTGCCGGGTTCCAGGTACCAGTTGCCACGATTGTAACCGGGCATCGTAAAACCCACAAAGTTGATTCAGCTAAAATGCTGAGTTGAAATGGCTAAACCCCGAAACCCTTGCTGCGAACGGGTTTCGTAGAAAGAATAGTAGGAAAGACAAATTTTACGAGACGGCCGGTAAAAGGCCGGCTTAACATGATATAATCAAATTGCTCTTTGAACCGGATTTTATTTAGGTCAACGGCCATAATAACAGTACCTTTGCGCCAAATTTTCTGACTATGATAACATTTGATGCATTGGGTTTAAATGAGCGGCTGATTCAGGCTACCAATGCTTTAGGATTTGTTAATCCCACGCCGATACAGGAACAGGCTATTCCTGTGTTATTGAGCGGCACCAAAGATCTGGTGGGATTGGCACAAACAGGCACCGGTAAAACGGCTGCATTTGGGTTACCCCTTTTGCATTTGGTGAACGAGCAGGCTAAGCATCCCCAGGCATTAGTGGTGTGTCCGACGAGAGAATTGTGCATGCAGATCGTGAACGAAGTAGAAGGGTTTAAAAAGTTTATGCCCGGTATGTTTGTGGTGGCCGTATATGGCGGCACCCCAATCGGTCAACAGATCCGGGAGTTGAGAAGAGGCGTGCAGATCGTAGTAGCCACACCCGGCCGTTTGATCGATCTGATCGAACGCAAGGCCATCGACCTGGAACAGATCCAATACGTGATCCTCGATGAAGCCGATGAAATGCTGAACATGGGCTTTCAGGAAGATATTGAGTTCATCTTAAAGAACACTCCCAAACGTGAAGCCACGTGGTTGTTCAGCGCTACCATGCCACCCGAAATTAAACGGGTAAGCAAGCGCTACATGAAAGACCCGGTTGAGGTTACGGTAGGTAAAGTGAATTCGGCCAACAAGAACATCGATCACCAGTACTACATCACCAGTGCCCAGCACCGGTACGAAGCGCTGAAACGCCTGATCGATTTCAACCCCGGCATTTACGGCATCATTTTTACCCGTACCAAGGCCGATGCCCAGGACATTGCCGAGAAGTTAACCCGTGAAGGATACGATATCGATGCATTGCATGGCGACCTTACGCAGCAGCAACGCGACAAGGTAATGGGTGATTTCAGGGACAAAACCTTACAGCTCTTAATAGCAACGGATGTGGCGGCCCGTGGTATCGACGTACAGGGCATCACGCATGTGATCAACTACGAGTTACCCGATGATGTGGAAGTATACACCCACAGAAGCGGCAGAACGGGCCGTGCCGGTAAAACCGGGGTATGTATGTCAATCGTGCATGTACGCGAGCTGGGAAAAATGCGGCAGATACAAACCATTGTACAGGCGCCTTTCCACAAACTGGAGATCCCCACCGGCAAAGATGTTTGCCGCAAACAGTTCTACCATTTCATGGATAAGCTGTTGTCGCTTGAGGTGAACCACGGTGATTACGAAACCTATGTGCCCATGCTCGAGGAGAAGTTCGCCGACATGAGCAAGGAAGAGATCCTGAAGCGCGTAGCCGCTATGGAATTCGACCGCTTTTTGAAATATTATGAGAACGCCGAAGACCTGAACGTACGTGAACAGCGTCGCGAAAGAGGCGACAGGTTAACGGTGAGAAGGGACGGCGCCGGTGGCGACAGAAAGCCATTCACCGATACCCGGGGCAGAAGGTTTGCCGGCGGTGGCGGTGATTACACCAAGTTATTTGTAAACCTGGGCACCAAAGACGGCTTTTACAAAGCCAGCTTTCTGCAGTTCATCTTAGACATGAGCGAACTGCAAAAAGAAGTGCTCGGCAGAATAGATATGAAGGAAATGAATAGCTGGATCGAGATCGACAAACGTGTGGCCAGTCAGATGATCCGGGCTATTGACGGAAGAAATTACAAGGGCAGAAGAATAAGAATGAATGAAGCGGACAGCAGAAGATAATTAGCTAATTGGATAATGTGATAATTAGCTAATTGTGATACGGTCCTTCAGTTCATTATCACGTTATCAAATTATCACATTATCAAATTGAAAATTAATATGCAACAAACATCAACAACCATGAGAGAGACCGTGCAACAGGTGTGGAAGAAGCGTCCTATGATCATTAGCGGACCTTGCAGTGCCGAAACAGAAGAGCAGGTACTGGAAACAGCCACCCGTTTGGCAAAAACAGGTAAGGTAGATATTCTTCGCGCTGGTATCTGGAAACCACGCACCCGTCCCGGCAGTTTTGAAGGCATTGGCACCAAAGGTTTACCCTGGATGCAACAGGCCAAAAAGATCACCGGTTTACCCGTAACTGTAGAAGTAGCAACCGCTAAACAGGTAGAAGACGCACTGACCTTTGACGTAGACGTACTGTGGATCGGCGCGCGTACCACCGTTAACCCTTTCAGCGTACAGGATGTAGCTGATGCTTTACGTGGTGTTGATGTTCCCGTTTTGATCAAGAACCCCATCAATCCCGACCTGGAGCTGTGGACCGGCGCCGTTGAGCGTGTGGCCAAGGCAGGCATCAAACAAATTGGTTTGATCCATCGCGGATTCAGCTCTTACGGAAATACCGAATACCGGAATGCGCCCATGTGGCACCTGGCTATCGAAATGAAACGCCGCAACCCGGAACTATTAATGATCAACGATCCCTCACATATCAGCGGCCGCCGCGATATCCTGCTCGATGTAGCCCAGAAAGCCATTGACCTCGATATGGACGGCCTGATCATCGAAAGCCATATTGACCCCGATAAAGCATGGAGCGATGCCAAACAACAGATCACTCCTGAAAGACTGGGCGAAATGATCGGACAGATCGTATGGCGTAAAGAAGATATCAACTCCGAAGAATTTCACGCCGCGCTTGAAAAACTGCGCCAACAGATCAACCACCTCGATGATGAACTGATGCAGATCCTGAGCCAGCGTATGAGCATTGCAGAAAAGATCGGTGAATATAAAAAGAACAATAACATCACCATTCTGCAAACCAACCGCTGGAATGAGATCCTGGAAAGAGCATTCAAAAAAGGCGAAAAGCTGAACCTGAGCAAAGAGTTCATCACCAAGTATTTTGATGCCGTTCACATGGAAAGCATTAACCATCAGAATAAGATCATGAATTCGTAAAACCGTCAATCGGCAATCGTCAATCGGCAATGAAATTCAGGCGGCACAGGATTGTGCATTGATACGAAATTCGCACGCCATTCACGATTGACGATTCACGATAAAGCCTTCCTCATATGACAAGCCCAAACAGCAAAGTGTATTTGTTCATTCATGTAATTACCTGCGTAAAGAACAAAGAACCTTTGTTGACAAAGCCTGTTCGTACGGTCCTGTTTGCCCACATTAAAAAGCATGCAGCTGAAAGTGGTATCAACGTGTTGTCGGTAAACGGCACCGAAGACCATATGCATGCCGTGGTGCAAATGATGGCTACGCAGAATCTGGCCCAGATCATGAAAAGCATCCGTGCCGAATCGGCCGCCTGGATCAATGAAGGCAACTTCATCAAAAATCACTTCGAGTGGGATGACAGCTTTGCTGCGTTGAGCATTAGCCCCAGTAGTGTGAAACAGGTGTTGGACTATATTGAAAAACAGGAAGAACATCATAAAACGAAGACGTTGGAAAGTGAGTTGGAAGTGTTTCAGAAAATTCAGATTTGATAAGTGGTATGCAAACAAAAAATTACCGGTTTTCATCCGCCTCCGTCAATTATTATTTCGATGCCGATTTTTCCAGACTGGAAAAAATGATCGGCAAAGAACATGCAGTGCTCATTACGGATGAACATATTTTCCAGGCCCATAAAAAGAAGCTAAAGGGTTGGAATACTATCTCCCTGAAGCCGGGCGAAGAATATAAAGTACAGGCCACGGTTGATTCTATCATTGAACAACTGATAGAGTTCAAAGCCGACCGCAGCACCTGGCTTATAGGTATCGGCGGTGGTGTGGTAACCGATATCACCGGTTACGTGGCGGCGGTATATATGCGGGGAATAAGATGTGGTTTTGTTCCTACCAGCATCCTGGCCATGGTCGATGCATCCATCGGCGGTAAGAACGGTATCGATGTAGGTATTTACAAAAACCTGGTAGGTACCATCAGGCAACCGCAGTTTCTGTTATACGATTACAGCTTCCTGAAATCGCTTCCCAAACAGGAATGGATCAACGGTTTTGCAGAGATCATCAAACACAGCTGTATAAAGGATCTTCCCTTATTCAAAGAGCTGGAAAAAAACAAGATCACCCATTACCAAAGGAACAAACCGGCATTAGCCAAACTCATTCGCCGCAACTCTGACATTAAATCAACCGTAGTGGTGGCCGATGAATTTGAAAAAGGCGAACGGCGCTTACTGAACTTTGGCCATACCCTCGGGCATGCCATTGAAAATATGTATGAGCTCAGTCATGGACAGGCCATCAGTATCGGTATGACAGCCGCCTGCCAGATCTCGAACAGGCTGGTTGGTTTTAAAGACAGTGACCGGGTGATAAAAGTGCTTGACCAATATGGATTGCCCACGCTGGCCAACTTCGATAAGCAACAGGCTTTTGAAGTATTGAAAATGGATAAAAAGCGTGAGCAAAAAGAAATGAATTTTGTGCTGTTGGAGAAAATAGGGAAGGGGATAGTAAAACCTATACCTATGGTGCAGTTGGAGAAGATAGTAAACGAACTTCGTTAACGGGTTAACAAGTTGACGGGTTAACTGGTTAACTCGTCAACTCGTTAACTAATCAACCTGACAATGCAAGTAACAATTCAACCATCTCAAATAAAAGGTTCCATACAGGCGCCGGCTTCAAAAAGCTCCATGCAACGAGGTTGTGCCGCGTCTTTATTGTACCTGGGAACAACCATCATTCGCAATCCCGGCCACTCCAACGACGATAAAGCTGCCCTCGGTGTCATCAAAGACCTGGGCGCAAAAGTGGAAACGCTGGCCGACGGTTCATTAAAGATTGCCGGCATCGGTGGTGTTAACCCCGAAAGCGGAACCGTAAACTGTGGCGAAAGTGGTTTGGGTATCCGCATGTTCACGCCCATTGTATCGATGAGCAATAAGCGCATTACCATCAATGGCGAAGGAAGCCTGATAACCCGCCCCATGGATTTCTTTGATGAAGTATTACCACAACTGGGTGTAGAGATCGTATCCCGCGAAGGCAAACTGCCCTTGCAGGTAAAGGGCCCTTTAACACCAAAAGATATAACCATCGACGGTTCATTAAGCTCACAGTTCCTCACCGGTTTGTTAATGGCCTATGCCGCATCCAATGCAAAAGGCGTAACCATTACAGTCGATAACCTGAAGAGCAAACCGTACATTGATCTTACGCTGGCTGTAATGAAACAGTTTGGCTGGGAAGTAGAGAACAGGAATTACGAAGCGTTCCATTTCAAAGCGGCCGATCCCAAAGCGCCTGCGGCCTCAATGCCGCCGCCACCGCAAAAGACCTATACGGTTGAAGGCGACTGGAGCGGCGCTGCTTTTTTACTTGTTACCGGCGCCATTGCCGGCGACATTACAGTAAAAGGGCTCGATGTGCAGTCGACCCAGGCCGACCGTGCCGTGTTGCAGGCTTTACAGTCATGCGGCGCCAAACTGAGCATCCAGGCAGAGCAAATTGAGGTAGGGCCCGCAGAACTGAAAGCGTTCCAGTTCGATGCCACCGAATGCCCCGACCTGTTTCCGCCGCTGGTAGCCCTGGCTTCTTATTGCAAAGGCACAACGGTGATAGAAGGGGTAGGAAGGCTTACCCATAAAGAAAGCAACCGCGCACTGACGTTACAGGAAGAGTTTGGCAAAATGGGTGTGGAAATAGAATTGCAGAACGACCTGATGCTGATCAAAGGCGTAACGGCATTAAAGGGTGCGGCTGTGCATTCGCACCACGATCACCGTATTGCCATGGCTTGTGCCGTAGCGGCATTAAAGGCTACCGGCGAAACCATTATCAGCGAAGCCCAGGCCATCAATAAATCGTATCCTGACTTCTATGAACATATTCAATCACTGGGAGCTGTCGTACAGAAACCTGTTACGTCATAAAAAGTAAAATGTTACAGGTTACAAGTTTCAGGTTTCAGGGGGTACAATCATTGCGGAGCCCTGCAACCTGCAACCCGGGACCTGGAACACATTGTTAATTCAATGAAAGCCTGTCGTTTTTGAAAGGGCTTGATTTAAAGAAGCACATTACAAATAATGAACAGTTTCGGTCGCATATTCAAAGTAACCATCTTTGGTGAATCGCATGGTGAAAGTGTGGGTTTGAATATTGATGGTTGTCCGGCAGGTTTGCCATTAACGGTAGAAGATTTTTTGGTTGATATCGAGCGTCGCAAAGGCGGTACCCAAAAAGGAACCACGCCGCGTAAAGAAGACGATCTGCCGATCTTTAAAAGCGGGGTGTTCAACAACAAAACAACCGGCGCTCCCCTTACTATATTATTCGAGAACAAGAATACCCGCTCGGGCGATTATGAAAAGCAACGCGCGGTTCCGCGCCCCGGTCACGCCGATTTTGTAGCCCATCAGAAATTCGGCGGCAATGAAGATTACCGCGGTGGCGGCCATTTCAGCGGCCGGCTAACGGTAGCGCTCGTGGCTGCAGGCGTTATTGCCAAAAAGCTGTTGGGCAGTGCAACCGTTACTGCAAACATCCTCGAGATCGGTGGTGAGAAGGACCTGGAAAAAGGATTACAGAATGCCATCGATCATAAAGACTCTATCGGTGGCATTGTGGAATGCCGCGTGAACGGATTACCGGCAGGTTTGGGCGAGCCCTTCTTCGATTCGGCCGAATCATTGCTCAGTCATGCCGTATTCGCCATCCCTGCCATTCGCGGTATTGAGTTCGGGACCGGTTTTGCGGCCGCCCGGATGTACGGAAGCGAGCACAACGATGCAATTGAAGATATGACGGGTAAAACCCGCACCAACCACGCCGGTGGCATTGTAGGCGGTATTACCAATGGCAATGAAATTGTTTTCCGCATTGCCGTAAAACCTACTTCTTCAACACCAAAAGACCAGCAAACACTGAACTGGGAAAGCGGTGAAATTGAGAACTTTTCGGTAAAAGGCCGTCACGACCTTTGCATCGCATTGCGTGTGCCGGTAGTGTTGGAAGCCGTTACCGCCATGGTGCTGGCCGATCTGCTGTTGCTTGAACAACGCATCAAACGGTTGATCTAAAATGGCTGTCGTTCAATCTTTAATCTTCCAATATGCACCAATACATCATCAATGCTTCCATTCAGATAGTGCCTATAGTATTGGACAAACATCCCTATGAATGGGTTGACGAGGCCATTGCCATTATACAAAAGGCAGGCATCAAATACGAGGTCACGCCCTTTGCCACCATCCTCGAAGGCACTTATGATGCCGTAATGAAAGTTATTCATGAGGTGAACGAATTCCTGTATCAAAAGGGCTGTGCCGAATGGATCACCAACCTGCAGATCCAGATCCGCAGCGACAGGAATGTTACCGGGGCGGAAAAGACGGCGAAGTTTAGTTAACGAGTTGACGAGTTGACGTGTTAACGAGTTGACAAGGTGTTGCCGCTGTGCGGCGGAGCCTGCCCCCGATGAAGGGGGGATCGAGTAACTGTTAACAGGTTGATAAAGGTGATTCAGTTGATAAAGTCACTGAATGGAATATCCAATACCTCATAATTTCTATCATTATTCCAGAAGAAATGCCACCATTCGGTATCCAGCTTTTTGAACCCATGCTTTTCCATGGTTTCCGTCAACAGTTTGCGGTGTTCCAGCACGGCTGGCGATAATGCGGTAAAACTATGATGGGCCGTATCGGTGAAATTGTCAAACCCGGTGCCCATATCCAGTTCGCGCCGGGTCTTTAAATTAATAATGGTCAGGTCAACCGCCAGGCCGCGATTGTGCCCCGATCCTTTGGAGGGATTGGCCACATACCGCTCATCGTGGATCAGTTCCCAAAAACTTACAGTTACGCTGTATGGCCGGTAGGCGTCAAAGATCTTCAGCCCGTATCCCCGGCTTTTTAGTTCCTTTTGAACTGCCGCCAGCGCCCGGGCAGCAGGCAACCGCAACAAGGTGTGCGGGGTGTAAGGAACATACATCTGGCGATGCATAAAATTGTTAATTGTGGCATAGCGCAGATCGTATACGATACCCGGTATCAGCGTTTGCAGCTCCACCATTTTATGGGTTGAATCTTTTTGTACAGATACTTGATATTCACTGAGTTTGTTGATAACTGGCACCCCGTATTTACTAACGCTTGTTTCCTGCCCGTGCAACTGGGTAACGTGGAAAAAAATAAGGAAAGCCATTACGGAAATACAGCGGGTTAGCACTATTTTGTATAACATTGTAACCGGTTTAAAGGCAGATTGGCAAGTGAAAAGATACAAACTTTTATTCCGGATAACCAGGATCAATAAACATGAAAAAATGCATTAATTCGGGACTTCACTGGTGTTTGATAATAGCAGCGCTCGGTTTTGTGGCCTGCGACAGTCGCGGAAAGGTTGCTGAAAAGCCCGAAAAGCCTAAAGAAAAGGACATTGTTATCCAGCCCGAAGCGCTGAGTGTAAGCATTGTTCGCAACATTGAAACCACCCTCGAATTTGTACTTGCCAGCGACGGTGTATTGAACGACTCCATGGTGCTGGCAAAAGACAGCCTGGTTAACGAGATCTACGCAAAAAGAAATTTCGAGCCCGTTTGGAGCACCCAGGAAAAATGGCTGCCGCTGAGCGATTCGCTGCTTGAATTTATCGGTCATGCCAGGGAGTACGGCTTGTTCCCATCCGATTATCATTACCGCATTTTACAGAATATACGCACAAAAACTACCGAAGACAGCCTCGGGCGCAAGGATGCCGCATTATGGTCGCGGGGCGAAATCCTGCTCACAGATGCCTTTTTCAGAATGTGTTACGACCTGCGAATAGGCCGTTTGCCTTATGACAGCGTTACGCTGCGAAAAGACAGCATGAACCCCCAGGCTTACCTGGGCCTTTTCGATACGCTTTGGCAAAATAAGGACGTGGCTGCACTGATGCATGCCCTGGAACCGAAACATGTGGGGTATGATTCGTTAAAGGCCGCATTGCAGATCTTTCTGCAATCAGCAGAACCACTTAAGAAATATACATATGTCCCTTACCCGGCGGTAAATACTCCCGAATACTATAACATCCTGAAACAACGGCTGTTTGAAGAAGGGCTGATGGAGTCGCCATTCGATTACCTCGATACAACATCGATGAAGCTGGTGGTTGGAAAATACCAGCGGAAGAAGGGGATCACCGAAACCGGAAAGCTGAACGCCGGCACGATAAGCAGCCTGAACAATACAAACTGGGAAAAATTTAAAAGAATAGCCATTACTTTAGACAGGTTTAAGTTATTACCCGATTCAATGCCAACGACTTATATCTGGGTGAACATCCCGGCTTACCGCATGAGGATCGTTGACTCGGGTAATGTGGCACTGGAATCGAACGTTATAGTAGGGCAGCCAAAGACGCGAACGCCGCTGTTGACGTCGAATGTGTCGAATTTCATTACTTACCCGCAATGGACGGTGCCGTACAGCATTATTTTCGGTGAAATGCTGCCGAAAATAAAGGCCAATCCCGATTACCTGCGGAAACAGAACCTGATGGTGGTTGACAAGAACGATAGCGTAATGAACCCCGACAGCCTGAACTGGAAAAAGTTTAACAAAAATAATTTCCCGTATCTTATCAAGCAGCGGCAGGGCGATGATAATTCGCTGGGGGTATTGAAATTCAACTTCGCAAATAAATATGCCGTTTATTTGCACGACACCAATGCCCGCTGGTTGTTCTCGAAAGAGAACCGGGCGCTCAGTCACGGTTGTGTCAGGGTTCGGGAATTCCTGAAACTGGCCAATTTTTTGGTAAGGAATGATACTATCCGGTATCCGCCCGATACATTGCGGAGCTGGATAACCCGCCAGGAAAAACATGTTGTGTCAGGGTTTCCGAGGGTGCCCATTTTTATCAGGTATTTTACCTGCGAGGTAAAGGATGGAAATATAAAGTTTTATAATGATGTATATGGGGAAGACCGGGTATTGAGTCAACGGTACTTCGATAACAGGGCCCTTTAGTTACGATTGCTTTCAGCCTTTAAAATTCTATACCATGAAAAATGTATTGGTTTTATTAGTCCTGATGTGTTCTTTTTTTGTGTCTGTGGCGCAAAGCAGGGATAGCGTGGCATTGAATAAGAAGCGGAATGTGCCTGTAACCCAATATGGTGTGGCCAGTTTTTATGCCGATAAGTTCGAAGGAAGGCGTACCTGCACCGATGAGGTGTTTACCCAGAAAAAGCTTACCGCCGCCTGCAATACACTCCCGCTCAATTGCTGGATAAAGGTTACCAACCTCAAAAATAACAAAAGCGTGCTGGTACGCATCAACGACCGCATGCACCCGGCTAATCCCCGGTTGATTGATATGAGCAAATCCGCCGCCGTTGCCCTGGGTTATACCGGCCATGGTTTAACGAGAGTGAAGATCACGTATTTAGGTAAAAAGAAACCCGAAGAAGCCGATATGGCCACCAGGTAATTACTGGTTGCAGTTGCCGGGCCATAATAAAGCGGAATGCCTGCAGTACGGCAGGGTCATCTGAATTTTTTGCCCGGTAACTGGAAACTGCTATTCCGAAACTTACTCCTCCAGGGGTATTACTTACCCCTTCCCATTCGTAATTGGTAAGCGCTGGCGATTTTTACATTTAATTTATTTTTCCAGTTTACGGGTAGCGGTTATTTTTGTTTGGAACGGTTCTTCCAAACATAGCCGGTTATGAATAAAAACGTAGGATTACTGCTGGCCGTCCTGCCACTACTGGCGCCTGCTTTTAGCCAGGAGGATCATATACAGCGACCTACGTTGGGGATCTATTTTTTCTTCAATGATTTCAAGACCGCCGAAAACATTCGCGCTTCTTCCCTGCGTGAAGTATTGCGCAATTCTCAATTTGGTAAGCTGAAGGAAATGTCGCCCGGGCTTGCGCTGAACTATATCAATGGCATTACGGGGCATTTCGATTTCGCGGGTACTTTAACCGGTAGTTTTATCGATTATTATAAACGCGATGGCACTTCCCTGGGACAGGATAATCTGCTGCTTGAAGGCGATGTGTCGCTGAAGGCCAAACTGTTTTCGAACCGGTATTGGGTGAGCCCGTTTGCGCAGGTAGGCGTAGGTATTTCAAAGTACAGGGTGTATTGGGGCGCATTCATTCCTGCCGGTATAGGGGTGCAGGTAAATCTTTTTGATGAAGCATTCTTTATTTTCAATGGCCAGTACCGCGTAGCCGTTACCAGTACGGTGAGCAACCATTTCGTTTATAGTTTGGGTATTGCGGGGAATATTGGGGGGAGGAGGAAAAATGTCAATCGCTCTGTGCTACCTGAATAGTTCATTCACAGTTCATAGTTTACAGTTCTCAGTTTTATAGTTCATGAGTTATTCAGTTGTTCAGTTATTCGGTAAGCTTCACGAATCAAAGGCTTTTTGATGCAGCGCTGCGAATCACTATGCTGAACCGGAGAGCCTCGAATTCAGGATTGTGAACTACGAACTAAGAACTCAATAACTGAACAACTGAATAGCTTTTAAGTTAGCATCCTACAATACTCCTTTAGTACTGGGCAGATAATTAGAAAGCGGGTCTCTTTTAACCGCCATTCTTATCGCTTTCGCAAAGGCCTTGAAGATGGCTTCAATTTTATGATGCTCGTTATCGCCATGGCATTCGATATTCAGGTTACAACGGGCGGCATCGGAAAAAGATTTAAAGAAATGGAAGAACATTTCCGTTGGCATTTCACCAATGCGTTCTCTTTTGAATTCGGCATTCCAGACGATCCAGTTACGGCCGCCGAAATCGATCACTACTTTGGCATCGGCTTCATCCATAGGTAAGGCAAAACCATACCGCTCCATTCCACGTTTATCGGCCAGCGCTTTGGCAAACGCTTCGCCGAGGGCAATACCGGTATCTTCAATGGTGTGATGCTCGTCAATGTGCAGATCACCGTTAGCCCTGATGGTGAGGTCCATTTTGCCGTGGCGCGCTATCTGATCGAGCATATGATCGAAAAAGCCCAAACCGGTATAAATGGCACCTTTCCCACTGCCGTCTACATTCAGTTCTATCTTTATCTGCGTTTCATTGGTATTGCGTTCATGCACTACTTTGCGTAATCCCAGTTTCAGGTATTCGTATATCACGCTCCAGTGTGTTGTTTCCAGTGCGATCACCGGTCGCAGTTCATCAACCTTGTCTTTTATTTCACCGGCGCCGAGGCTGGAATCGAGGTTCAGCCAAATGGCTTTACAACCCAGGTTCTTAGCAAGTTGTACATCGGTGATGCGGTCGCCGATCACATACGAGTTCTCGATATCGTAAGCCGGGTTATTGAGGTACTGCTTTAACATGCCTGTGCCCGGTTTACGGGTGGGGGCATGTTCATTTGGGAAGGTTCTGTCAATATGCACCGCGCTGAAATGAATGCCTTCGCCTTCCAGGCTTTTCATCACCAGGTTGTGCAGGGGCCAGAAGGTATCTTCGGGAAAACCTGCAGTGCCCAGTCCATCCTGGTTTGTAACCATTACCAGCTCATAATCCAGCTCACGGGCTATGCGGCCCATGTATTCGAACATGTTCGGATAGAAAGTGAGCTTGTCAAAAGAATCCAACTGGTAAGTGGGAGGCGCTTCATTGATCAATGTACCGTCGCGGTCGATGAATAGAATCCGTTTCAAAAATGTAAGTTTATAGGTTCTGTTTTTATTTCAGCTTGGCGCGTAATGCTTTTACTTCAGCCATTGTTACCATGCTGGCTTTATTGCCAAAGCTATTGCGAACATACGTCAATACATCGGCAATTTCCTGGTCGTTCAGCACTGATTCCTGCGGCGGCATGGGATTGTGAAATTTATCGCCATCGATCTCTATTTCACCACCCTGCAATCCTTTCAAAACAATTTTCGTCAATGCTTTTTTATCGCCCAGCACCCATTTCGTTTTAGCGAGCGGCGGGTTCATATTGGGAACACCGCTGCCATCCTGCTGATGACAGGCGAGGCAGGCATTTTCATACACTGTTTTACCGCGAGCAATAGCCGCTTTTAAACCGGCAGGTTGCTGTTGCAGGGCAAATGCGGTGGCAAAAATAAAAACGAATACTACGGGAATTACCTTTTTCATATGTTTTACTGTGTTGGGTGAAATTTGGTTACAAGTTTCAGGTTACAGGTTTCAGGGGCGGCAGCAGGTTTTCCCTGCAAGTTGCATCCTGTTACCTGTAACGGCTTTATTTACTGTAGCTCACTTTCCAGATCATCCCATTGTTATCATCTGAAACATACAATGAGCCATCGGGGCCCTGTGCCAGTCCGCAGGGGCGGTATTTTGCCTTTCCGGTCGATGCGCCCTGAGTAAAGCCGGAGAACCCATCGGCAAACACTTCCCATTTACCTGAAGGCATACCATCTTTGAACGGAACGAACACTACAAAGAATCCAGCCTGCGGTTCCGGGGCGCGGTTCCATGAGCCGTGGAATGCGATAAACGCGCCGTTTTTGTATTTATCAGGAAATTGATTGCCGGTATAGAACAGGAGCGCATTCGGCGCAAGGTGACCGGGGAACTGTACGATCGATTTTGTTTTATCGGCACAACGGTCTGTTTTTTTGCGGTCGCCGCCATATTCGGGGCACAACAGTTTTTCTTTTTTGTCAACATCATAATAGCAATAAGGCCAGCCGCAATCGTCGCCCTTTTTAATTCGGAACATTTCTTCGGATGGATTTTCCGCACCTTCTTTCCGGTTGAACAGATCGGGGTAGAACTGGTACAACATATCGCGGCCATGTTGCATAACATACAGTTCGTTTACCTGCGTGTTCCAGTCGAGCCCCACTACATTGCGCAAACCGGTAGCATACCGAATGCCTTCGCCATATGATTGATTGGTTTTGTCTGCTTTGAACTGCCAGATGCCGCCTGCTTTTTCAAGAAGAGGGCAGGGATCTTGTCCCGGTGAACCTTTAACGCGGTCCTGCACCTGGCAACAGTTGGAAGGGGCACCGATGTTCACATAAATGTTGCCCTCGTTATCGAGCGTCAGTGATTTTGTTTCGTGTTGGTTTTTGGCAACCAGCCCGGTAACGATCTTTTGTTCTGTAGCGGTGTCTACCGTACCTGTTTTTTCATCGATCTTATACCGGTAAACATCCTGGTCAGATGATGCATACAGGTAACCGTTCTTGATAGTGATGCCTGTGCCTCTGTAATTCCCAAAGCCGGTGATCTCATCGGCCCTGCCATCGCCATTGCCATCGTGCAGCCTGATAATACCTTTGCCGTCTTTCAGTTTTTCGAGTTTTACAAATACATCGCCATTTGCTGCTACGACCAGGTGGCGGGCTTTGCCGAGGCCACTGGTAACTTCAACCGATTTAAAACCCTGGGGCAGCGTGATCGGCGGCGCTTCTTCTTTCAATGCCTTTGCTGTAGCCGAAGAATTGAGCCTGGTGGTATCATTGCCAAATGCAGTAACGGCGATCATCACTGTACATGCAAGCAGGAACTTTTTTTTCATTGTGCAATATTTAAAGCGCTTTATATAAGCGGTTTTTAAAATTACTGTTTTAGCACGATTCACGATTGCCGATTCACGATTCACGATTCCAGTTTTTAATGGCATTGACAACGGAATCGTTTTCTGAAGGGGTACCAACTGTTATGCGTAAACAACCGGCGCACAATTCCACGCTGCTGCGGTCGCGCACTACGATGCCTTTTTCGAGCAAATATTTGTACAGGGCTTTGGGCTCTGTAACCTGCACCAGTAAAAAGTTGGCATCGGAAGGATAGATCTTTTGAACGACCGGAATGGTGAGCAGGTCTTTCGCCAGCAGATCGCGCTGGGCCACTATTTCACGGATCATATCATTTACCTGTCCAACCTCTTCCAGCGCCAGCAGCGTAAGCTCCTGTGAAGCCTGGTTAATGTTATAAGGCGGTTTTATTTTGTTCATCACCTGAATGATCTCCTGCGATGCGAATGCCATACCAACGCGCAACGCGGCCAGCCCCCAAGCCTTCGACAGGGTTTGTAAGATCACCAGGTTAGGATAATCGTTCAGTTCCTGGGTGAAGGAGCGAAAACGCGAGAAGTTGATATATGCTTCATCGATCACAACGATGCCGGAGTAGTTATTCAGAATGATCTCGATATCGTCGCGGTCGAGCGAGTTGCCGGTTGGGTTATTGGGTGAACATAAGAAAATGATCTTGGTGTTATCATCTATCGCTTCTTCAATGGCCGGCAGGTTGAGCTGAAAGGCAGGTGTAAGCGAAACCTTTTTTATGTTAACGTCATTGATATGCGCGCTTACTTCGTACATGCCATAAGTGGGCGGACAAATGAGGATATTGTCTTTCCCAGGTTCGCAGAACGCGCGCATCAATACATCTATGCATTCATCGCTGCCGTTGCCAAGGAATATGTTCTCAACCGGTACGGCTTTTATGGATGATAATTTTTCTTTCACTTTTAACTGCAACGGATCGGGATACCGGTTATACCATTTGGTAAGCGGCGACCCGAAACTGTTTTCATTGGCATCGAGAAAGGTGTTGGCCTCGCCTTTGAATTCATCCCTTGCGGAAGAATAGGGCACAAGCTTCTTAATATTGTCGCGTAACAGATTATTTAAATCAAATGTCATAATATGTTAATTGTCGTGAAACCCCGGCTTTTGCAGGGCAGGCTGTGAAACGGCAATCGGCAAATACGCTTCGCGAAAACCGCAATTTTAACGCCTGTAGCCGGCCTGTCAATAAAATTTAGACAAACAGCAGCCATAGACTACAAACAGCATCAATAGCGATACCTGCAGATGCTTTTAAGTTTCGAATAAAAGAACTTTGAACTATGAACTGAACAACTGAATAACTGAACAACTTAGAATTTCACTAGCTATAATCTAACCTTTACCGCGTTAGCATGGGCTTGTAGTCCTTCAGCTTCCGCCATAGCGATCACTGTTTTGCTGATTTTCTTCAATCCTTCCTGTGTTAATTGTTGAAAGGTGATCTTTTTTACAAAACTGTCAACGCTTACCCCGCTGTATGCTTTGGCATAGCCATTGGTTGGCAGGGTATGGTTGGTGCCGCTGGCATAATCGCCTACACTTTCGGGCGAATAATGACCCAGGAAAACAGAACCGGCATTGATAATTTTATCGGCTATTTCTTCAGGGTTATTGCAGCTTAAAATAAGATGTTCAGGTGCGTATTCGTTCAGCAGATCGATGGCTTCGGCTTCATTGTTCACCAATATCAGCTTGCTGTTGTCCAATGCCTTTACCGCAATATCTTTTCTCGGCAGTTCAGCCACCTGTTTATTGATCTCCTGTTCTATACTGTTCACAACGGCTTGTGCGCAGCTTACCAGCACTACCTGGCTATCGGCGCCATGTTCGGCCTGGCTTAACAGATCGGCGGCAACAAAGGCGGCATTGGCCGTTTCATCGGCATATACCGCCACTTCACTGGGGCCGGCGGGCATATCGATGGCCAGTCGGTCCTGTTGCACCAGCTGTTTGGCGCAGGTTACATATTGGTTACCCGGACCGAAAATTTTTGAAACGGCAGGAATGGTCTCCGTACCATAAGCCATAGCCCCAATGGCCTGTACGCCGCCCGCTTTAAATACTTTGGTAATGCCCACGGCCTTGGCTGCAAATAAAATAGCGGGATGCAGTTGTGCATTGGCATCGGGTGGCGAGCACAGGATGATCTCTTTACAACCGGCGAGTTTGGCCGGAATGCCTAACATCAGGATAGTAGAAAAAAGGGGGGCGGTGCCGCCGGGAATATATAAGCCAACTTTTTCAATAGCTACGTTCTTACGCCAGCATTGAACACCGGGCATGGTTTCTATAACTTCAGGGGTAGTGAGCTGCGCCTTATGAAATGTTTCAATATTTACTTTGGCCGAAAGGATCGCTGCTTTCAGTTTGGGATCGAGCGATTCCTGTGCGGTTATAAATTCATCTTCTGCTACAAGCAGGTTGTTGATAGTAGCTTTATCAAACTGCTGTGTGAACTTTTTTACCGCGGCATCGCCCTGTTGTTTTACTTCCTGAAGTATGTTTTTTACCGAACCTTCCAGCGCTTCCGTATTCATGGCCGGCCGTTGCAGCAACGCCTTCCATTCGCTCCGGTTGGGATTCTGATAAATTTGCATTTTATAGTTTTTTGAAGTTGGTCAGGAAATCAATTGGCAATTTGCAATGAGCAATAGGCAAGGACTTGCAAAGATCATACACACTTACTATTTTTTACCTGGGCTTATTGCAATTATCTATGCTTTTTTGGCTTTTTGCCTCGTGTCTATCGCCAATTGGTTTTATTGCTTATTGCCAATTGCTTATTGGCTTACATGATCATTTTTTCGATGGGCACCACCAGAATTCCCTGGGCGCCGGCCGCTTTCAACTGTTCAATGATATCCCAGAAGGTATCTTCGCTCAGTACGCTGTGCACGCTGCTCCAGCCGGCTTCGGCCAGCGGTAACACCGTAGGGCTTTTCATGCCGGGCAGCAGGGCAATGATCTCTTTTACTTTATCATTGGGGGCGTTCAATAAAATGTACTTGTTGTTATTGGCTTTCTTTACCGATCTGATGCGGAACACCAGTTTGTCGAGCAGCTTTTGTTGTTCGGTATCGAGATTGTTATTGCGAATGAGCACGGCCTGTGACTGTAACAACACTTCCACTTCTTTCAGGCCATTCATCATGAGGGTAGAACCGCTGCTTACCAGGTCGGCCACTACATCGGCGAGGCCGATGCCGGGGGCAATTTCAACAGAACCGCTGATCTCGTGGATCTCGGCCTGTACATTATTTTTAGCGAGGAATTCATTAACGAGGAAGGGGTAGCTGGTGGCAATTCGTTTGCCTTCCAGCGAGCGGATGCCTTCGTATTGCTGGCTGCGGGGGATGGCTACGGAAAGACGGCATTTGCCAAAACCCAGTTTTTCAACGATCTCCGCTTTCTTGTTTTTCTCATACAACACGTTCTCACCCACTATGCCAATATCGGCAACGCCATCTTCAACGTATTGCGGAATATCATCGTCGCGCAGAAAGAAAACTTCCAGGGGAAAATTATCTGCTTCCGTTTTCAGCCGGTCTTTTACATTACGTAAGGCAATGCCGCATTCTTTCAGGAGTTGTACGGAATCTTCATACAGGCGACCCGATTTCTGAATAGCAATCCGAAGTTTCATTTTGAATCTCTTGTTTTTTGTCCTGCCGAGCTAACGCTTGTTTTCAGGACCGGTTTAAAATAAAAAGGGCTTACCAGCGGTAAGCCCTTTTAAATATCTGGCACTACATAAAGCACCATCGGCCTACCTGCTGAGGTAAGTATGATGATGGTGTGTATGAGTGAATATTGTCATAATTGAGGCGCAAAAATACTACTTACCATGTTACGGCAAAATATTTTTTTGTGAAGCCGGCGGTTTTTCCGTGGCCGGGAAAATATATTTTGTCACATCCGTTTAATAATGTGTAACTTAGAGAAACGCGAATCTCCTACTTAAACCTTAAGACATGCCAAACCGATCTCGCGCCCAACGATTTGTAATCCTGCTCCTGCTGCTGTTTATGGCCTGGTTTATCCGGTGCACCCCATCAGCTCCCGTGCAAAAGACCGCTCCGCCGTCGACTGTTTTTCACTGGCAATAATCGTAAATTGCTGCTATGAAAGCGCATCATTACAAAGTGAATATTACCTGGACGGGCAACCGGGGAAAAGGGACTTCTTCCTATACCGCATACGACCGTAACCATGTCATTGCAACCCCCGGCAAACCACAGATCCCGGGCTCTTCCGATCCTTCCTTTCGCGGCGATCCCGGCCGGTATAATCCTGAAGAGCTGCTGGTAGCCTCACTCTCTTCCTGTCATATGTTGTGGTATTTGCATTTGTGCGCTGCTGCCGGTGTAATTGTGGTGGAATATGTTGATGACGCTGCCGGCACTATGGAGGAAACCGCCGATGGCGGCGGGCACTTTACCGAAGTGACCTTATTCCCCGTCATTACCCTCGCCAGTGAAGAAATGATTGAAAAAGCCGATGCGCTTCATGAAAAGGCGAATGCTTTATGTTTTATTGCCAGCTCCTGCAACTTCCCGGTTCATCACAAGCCTATTTATAAAATTGCCGAACGATCAGTGTTTGAAGAAGGCAAAAAGGCATAAAGGTAACAGGGCATAAAGGCAACAAGGCAACGAGTAAGGCAGAAAGGCATAAAGGCGTTTTCGTTTTCCTGTCCAGCTTTGGCTTTTGGCTTTCGCCTGTATTCGCGCCTGAAGCTTGTAGCTGTATTTGCTTTTGGCTTTAAACTTTCAGCCTTAAGCTGCATTTTACCTCCCTACGGCAACGGCCCTTTATTAAAATTGTAAGAGATATACTTCAGGATCTGCTTTTTGAACACAAACTTGAAGCTGAGATAAACCACGTGTAAGATAAAGACCGTCCACACCAGGAAGTGGAAAATACGGCCCATCATTTTTTCTGAGCCGGTTGGCAGAACGGTATCCCGGGGCAATCCTTTCGTAACAAACAATTCATCGAGATATACATAGGTGCAAACCAGCAATAACACCAGGAAGATCTCCTGCATAATGAATGTATATAATGCAAACGGTTTGCTGAGCTCTTTCTTTACCCGGTAATAGAAAAATACGCTGACGATATTGTAAGGAATAAGGCTGAGAAAAGCATTGGTATTATCAAAGTAGATAAAGTTCAGGATAAGGCAGCTTAGCAGAATGCTTACTTCCATACCCGGACTATCTGACAGATCGCGATTGATGAATACAAGATATACCGCACTGAAAAGAAGGATCACGAAAGAGGTGCCGATGATGGTGTTTTTGGTCGTGTCAGGGCAGTCGTTGGTCATACACACTGCTTCAGCTATATTATAGTGATACAGGATGTATTGTCCCAACCAGGCCATTATAAAAGAAATAACCACGATCAGGGTAATGTATTTTATCACATTACGCAGGGGCATATGGATCGCTTATTAACGATAAAAATAATAAAATTTATCAGTGTCCCTAACAGAAGAAGGCGTTCTTGTCGTTTTTGTGTGTTTAATGCGTTGTTGACGGTTGATAACCAGTGTTGTTCATAAGATTATTACGCGTAATATGTGGCTTATTTATTGCGGTTGATGGCTAAAATTTCTCAATACCTGTTAATTTCGGCATATGTTACAGACCATCTCCATTACAGTAAGCGGTATTGTGCAGGGAGTTTATTACCGGCAAAGCACAAAAGAAAAGGCATTGGATCTGGGCATCTCCGGCATCGTTAAAAACCTGCCCGATGGCAATGTGCACATCCTGGCCACCGGTACGCCCGACGTGCTTCATCAGTTGGTGCAATGGTGCAAACAGGGGCCGGTTCACGCGAAAGTGACTTCGGTAAATGTTGAACAGGTAGCGGATGAGGTGTTCATGGGGTTTGTTATACAGCGATAAGTCGACGAGTTAACAAGTTAACAGGTTGACGAGTTGGCCGGGAGTTGAAAAATTGACAGAGTTAATAAAGTTGATAATGGAAAACCTGAGAAGTGATGAGTTAATAATGTAATCAGCGGTTTTAAATTGAAATTCCCTTATCAACGAGTCAATATATAAACTTGTCAACCTGCTTGCCGCGGTCTTGAATTATAATTCCCTTGTCAACCTGTCAACATATCAACTTGTCAACCTGCTTGCAGCATGCAGCTAATTCCCTAACTTCCCATTTTCAATTGTAAAAACGACAACAAATGGCGCAACGATTCCTGCTAAACTTTTTCCTTCTTTTTAGCGTATATGCCGTACAGGCACAACAACCGCTGCGGCAGGGCGACCCGCGGTTAACAGAGGTATGGGAACCCGAACCAAAAGTGATCACACCGGGAAAAACAAGTGTAGACGCACCTTCAGATGCTATCATTCTTTTTGGTGGTCAGGATGCCAGTGCATGGGCTGCAAAAGATAACGGTGCGGCCAAATGGAAAGTAGAGGGTGGTATTTTAACTGTAGCGCCTGGCACCGGTGAAATTCATACCAAACAGGGTTTTGGCGATTGCCAGCTGCATGTTGAGTGGAGAACACCGGCCGAAGTAAAAGGCGATGGCCAGGGCCGCGGTAACAGCGGTATTTTCCTCATGGGCCGTTACGAACTGCAGGTGCTCGATTCATATAAGAACAGAACCTATAGCAACGGACAGGCAGGAAGTATTTATAAGCAATTACCGCCACTGGTAAATGCAAGCCGCGGTCCGGGTGAATGGCAAACCTATGATGTCATCTTTATTGCACCCCGTTTTAACGAAGACGGTACGGTGAAATCACAGGCACGTATAACTGTTTTACACAATGGGGTACTGGTGCAGAATAATGCCACCTTACAGGGTGCAACGCAATATATTGGTATTGCCACGTACGAAAAGCATGGCGATAAAGAACCGCTGGTGTTGCAGGACCATGGCAATCCTACCAGTTTCAGAAATATTTGGATCCGGCCACTTTAGGTGTTTGTGGTTTATGGTTTGTGATTTGTAGTTGTTTAAATGCTGGCCTCGCTACTAATTGCTGAAGCAGAAAGGTGCGAGGCTTAATTTTATACGATTTTGCTATTTGCAGGTGATTTCAAATTGCGGGTATAACCATAAACTACAAACCATAAACTATAAATCTTCTTTGAGCAATTCGTCTACCGTATTGTAAAAATCCTTCTTAAACGCTTCATAATGTACGCCCGTGGCGGGACCGTTAAAACCCGTATGCGCCTTTTTCATTTTTCCGTCGCGGCCAATGAACAGGGTGGTAGGGAACATTTTTATCCGCGTTATCTCCGGCAGCGTTTTCTCGGTACGTAGTGAATCGATTGTTCTTACCCCGGTAATAAGCATGGGGTAGGTAATTTGGAAGCGCTGCTGAAATTTGCGCAGGCTTTTCTGTGAACGGCTGAAATCGGTGCTGTACTCATAAGCGAGGGCCACTATTTCAATACCGCGTTTTTTGTTGGCTTTGTAATATTCACTTAAGAACGCTGTTTCATCCATACAGTTCGGGCACCAGGAGCCCATGATCTGAACGATGACCACTTTATCGCGAAAGCGATCGTCGCTTATTGAAACCATGTTGCTGTCAAGATCGGGAAAGCGGAAATGCAGACTGTCTTCACCCGGTTTCAAATATACTGCGGACAGCGTATCGGGAATGCTTGCCTTTTCATTCTTTTGGGCCGTCCACGTTTCAACAGAAGTAGCGCCCGAATAATAAAACCCATCGGTAATTACGGAATCATTGTTAATGGTACCCCTGAAATAATAGGCATGGCTTCCATCGAATGTGCTCAATTTAAGCGTATCGTTGTGCACCGCACCTTCGAGGTAACGGTAATCGCCGGTGGGTGTCAATACGGTACCTGTGAGTGCAATACCGGTTTGTTTGAACTCTATTACCGCCTGCATTTGTTTTTTGCCATCAATAAAGGTAGCGCCCCAGCGGCCGGCAATTTTTCGTTTCGTTTGTTTTGCCAGCGGGTATCGTTGTTGCACACCGGGCGTAAACACTACCGGCATTATTTGCGTTGACGTGGAGGTTTTTTTGATCCACACGCCGCTGATGGTATTGCTGGTATGTTGTAACCTGAATTCCGATTCAAACAAAGGCATCTGAACAATAATGGAATCCTGCTTTTGCCCGATGGCCGTTACTTCAATTTTTTCAGCCGCATTGCGAATATACCATACAGGTTTACCGTTCTTATATTGCATGTTCACATTGAAGTCGATGGTATTACCGTCGTTTCGCAGCAGCGAAGCGCGCCACCAGCCCTTAGGTAAGGGCGAATTGGGAAATGCGGTTGCCGCCAAAGCGGTCATAAAGTAAAGGAACCAGGGAATCTTTTTCATCATAATATCAAACAAATTTAACCGCTGCAAGTTTAGTGCATTAGGCCTGAATAAAAGTTGGGGCTGCTTCATTTTTTTGAAACAGCCCCTTTGACAACACATAGCACTTAAAAGCTCAAAGACAAGCAGTGAATTATGTTAATTTGATAATGTGATAATTAGATTATGTGATAATGGCTTTACGCGGGAAGCCTGCAAAAAGCCGGACGTCCCGAATTTAATTCATTATCAAATTTTCGAATTATCAAATCATCACATTAGAAGGTTGCTACATCAGTGCCCGGTTGCCGGGATAAAAGAAATGGAATATAATGCGGGTAATGCGATACCTGATTACACAGGTAATATAATATACAATTCCTGTACTTCCAAATAAAAGTAGCAGCCCTCACACGCACATACATGTACAAACGCAATTTTTATTTATTGCGCAGGTTTTCAAGCATGTCCTTCGTCATTCTTTGCAGATCATATTCGTGGGCCCAGCCCCAGTCTTTGCGGGCAACCGAATCGTCGATGCTTTGCGGCCAGCTGTCGGCGATCGTTTGCCGGTAGTCGGGTTCATAACTGATGTTGAATTCAGGAATGTAATTTTTGATAGCTGCTGCAATTTCTTTTGGCGAAAAGCTCATGGCTGATATATTGTAGGAAGTGCGGACAGAGATTTGTGCTGCCGGTGCCTCCATCAGTTCGATGGTTGCCTTGATGGCGTCGGGCATATACATCATGGGCAGGTAAGTGTCTTCCCGTAAAAAGCATTCGTATTTTTTTTCTTCCAGCGCTTCATGATATATCTCTACGGCGTAATCGGTGGTGCCGCCGCCAGGTGCAGATTTATAAGAGATCAAACCCGGATAGCGCAGGCTGCGTACGTCAACATGAAAACGCTGAAAGTAATAATTACACCAGAATTCACCGGCGTACTTGCTGATGCCATACACAGTAGTAGGCTCGATGATGGTTTGTTGGGGACAGTTCTGTTTTGGCGAAGTAGGGCCGAATACGGCAATACTGCTGGGCCAGTAAACTTTGTAGATCTTTTCTTCCCGTGCAATATCCAGTACGTTCAGCAAACCCTGCATGTTCAAATGCCAGGCGAGGTTGGGGTTTTTTTCACCTGTTGCTGAAAGGATGGCCGCCAGCAGATAGATCTGTGTAATGTTCTGCCTTATCACCTGCACATGCAGCATTTCCTTGTTCATTACATCGAGGCTTACGTACGGACCGGTGCCTTTCAACAGGTCGTTCTCTTCCCGCAGGTCAGATGCAACGACATTATTATTACCATAAATCTTACGCAGGGCCAGGGTTAATTCTACTCCGATCTGGCCCGAGGCGCCAATAACAAGTATTCTTTCTCTGATCATGTATTAACGGTAGTTAGTTTTTGTAATAGCCGCAAATGTAATGTGATAATGTGATAATTGGATAATGTGATAATGCCGGTTGCGAAATGTATCTGAAGTAAACATTTTTTGGTGCATAACTGTCTGACTGCGATATGGTTAATGTATTGTCAGTCATCTCAAACTGCGAGAACCCATTATCAAATTATCACATCATCGAATTATCACATTAGGTTATCTTTGCGGCATGAAAAAAATGCTTACTGATCTTTTTGCCGGACAGCAATACGACACTTCGAACTTTTTTTTGATTGCCGGCCCCTGCGTAGTGGAAAGTGAAGAATTGTTGCTGGAAGTAGGAGAGAAGGTATCCACTATCTGCCGCAACCTGGGCATTCCTTATATTTTTAAAGCTTCTTACCGCAAAGCCAACCGCACCAGCGCTACTTCCTTTACGGGCGTAGGCGATGAAACCGGTTTACAGTTATTGCAGAAAACCGGCGCCGCCTTCAAGGTACCGGTAACTACCGATATTCATGCCCATGACGAAGCCGCTCTGGCCGCCCAATACGCCGATATACTGCAGATTCCGGCCTTTCTTTGCCGCCAGACCGACCTGCTGATAGCCGCCGCTGAAACCGGAAAGGTAGTAAACGTAAAAAAAGGACAATTCGTAAGCGGACCTTCCATGAAGTTCGCCGTAGAAAAAATAATAAAGGCCGGAAATGAGAATGTAATGCTTACCGAGCGTGGTAATACATTCGGTTACCAGGATCTGGTGGTTGACTACCGTAACATAACCTGGATGAAAGAACATGGTGTGCCTGTGATCATGGATTGCACGCATAGCCTGCAACAACCCAATCAAACCTCAGGCGTTACCGGTGGTAACCCGCAACTGATCGGTACTATTGCCAGCGCTGCCATAGCTACAGGCGCCGATGGGTTGTTTATAGAAACTCATCCCAATCCTGCTGTAGCCAAAAGCGATGGCGCCAATATGTTGAAACTTGATCTGTTGGAAGGTTTGTTGCAGAAGCTGGTGAAGATCAGAAAGGCGGTTGTGTAAAGGCGAATGGTAAGTAGCGAGTGGCTGGTGGCTGGAATCACTAAACTTAACCTCGCGGTATTAATAAAAGAAAAGCCCTTATAGTGATTAACTCGCTATAAGGGCTTTTATATAGGCCGCGTACGAGGTTTGAAATCAGTAACGAGGACCAGAAATTGAACCCACTCGCCATTCTTCTATTTCACTAATCTTACAGTATCCACTACTGTTACATTACCGGTTGTAACAACAATACCTGTTTTCTCCTGCGATTGGTAGGTTACATCGGTAGGCCAGTATTGTAATTTGTAGGTAGCCGCCGGAACACCTTTGATCAGATAAGCGCCGGTTCCATCGGTAAAGGTTGTCATGGTATCGGTACCATTGATAGCATAAACCGCTGTAAGCACGGTGTCAGGTGTAACTGCTCCTTTAATGCTTCCGCCAACAGCATTCAATACAGTGCGAATGACAGGCTTCAGAATGTATTTGCCGCCGCCGGTTGTTACCACTGATCTGCCTGCATCGAAATCAAGCAGTATGGTATACAAAATGCCGCCGGTTACATCCTGCTGTACGTTCAGCTTTAAACCGCTTTGTTGGGCACTGGGCGTTTCGAGCGGAATGTTCACACCATTCAGTACGATAGAGTTGTTGTTGCCCAGCACCAGGCGGATCTGATGCAGTTTGCCTGAAGGGATCTCGGCATTGCACAACAGGGTGTCTTTGTCATTCACCAGGTCGAGCAAATTGTAAATGCCCTTTTGTACACCGGCCAGCGACTGCCAGCCTTTGTCGTCTTCGCCGGATACATTGATCTGTACATCTTTGATGTCGATATAAACAGCATCGTAAGCCGCAGGATCATCCGTTAAACGGATCTCCAGTTTGGCTTTTTCTCCTGAATCTTTATCAGAGCAGGCGCCAAGGAAAAAGGTAAACAGTAAACACACGAAAAGGGACGGGAAAAAATTGGATTTCATAACGTGTATAAATTTAATATGATCGCTAGATAGCATAAATTATACCACGTAAAAAAAAGTAATATGAAAAAAGCTCCTCCCGATTGGATCGGGAGAGCTGCAAAAGATTGTTTATCAAAGGCATTGCAATGCGGAAAAATATTTATAAACATTTTTTCGCATCTGATATTGGACTAAAAAACGGGGAGGTTAATATTTTCTATTGCTGTAGATATACGGAAAACTGTACCGGAATTTTACTAACTGGTAACTAATATAGTCATTACAATAACCGCAAAGAGTTTAGGATTCTCTTATGGATTGAATTTAACATTTCGTAAACAAGTTTCGTAGCTGCCAGATGAAGCAGAAAGAAAGTTGATGTGTTGACAGATGAACTGGTTAACGCATCAACTCGTCAACTATATAAATCACATTTCACCTATATAATTTTCTTCTGCGTGAGTAACTGACTCGGCAAAATGCCAAACTCTTTTTTGAATGCGATAGTGAAGTTGCTCAGATTTGAATACCCTAATTCCATAGCCACTTCCTTTACAGAAAATTTACCGGTGAGCAGTTTATCCTGTGCAGCATGCATTCGCGCTTTCTGAAAGTATTCATAAATAGGAAAGCTGTACATGGTCTTGAAATCCTTTTTCAGCTTTGATTCGCTTACGGCTGCGATCTTCGCCAACTGCTGAATGGAAGGCGGGGTTTGCAGCACATTTCTTGTCAGCAGCCGTTCAATATGCATAACCCGTGCAATGTCTTCATGCGTAAGCGGCAGCCTGTATGCCGGGTTGCTCATTTTTTCGAACAGGCTGCTGAAGAAGCGTTCTATCAATAACATCACGCGGTTTTGCAGAATGGTAAGCCGTAGCGGGTTGCTGTCTTCAACGTGTGAAATAGTCTTCATCCACCTGCGATAGCGGGCATCGAGCGGTACGATATTGATGCTCTCGGCTTTTAATGCGATGTAAGATGATAAAACCTCTTCTACCCGTTCAATTTCAAAATACTGCGCCAGCCAGCGTTTGCTGAAAAACACATGCAGTCCTTTATAGGTGCATTCTGCAGAACCTTCATACGACCAGTTGTACCGCGAACTGGTAAGGTAGGCGAGGGCTTTGTTGGTATTCTTTCCCCGTATTTTTTCCTCGGCAATACCAATGGTAAGCGAATGCGGAACGGTCAGCTCATCAAAGCGCAGGGTGTAATACTCTTCGTGCGATTTATTTGCATGAATATGCCAGTCCTGGTGCATGGTGCAATCCATAATATACGCATGCAGGCCATTGGGCACGTGAATATGCCGCAGGCTGCCCGTGCCGATGGCTTCGGGGAAATGCAATTGATCATTATGTACCGGAACCTTCAAGGCATCGGCCATGGCATGCACCAACTGTTCGTAATTGTTATCGGTATAATCAAATTCAAACACAGCCCATATTTAACTTGCTCACAAAACAAATTACATACCTGCCCCAAAATGAATTGGTTCAGGCAACAGATCGGGAGTCAAAGGTTCTATTGATATTTCAGGGGGTTACGGCGCAATGACAGGATGTACCGTTTAATATTCATCCAAAACGCCAGAATGAAATAAATAATAAGCGGAGAACCCATAGTAAGAAAGGATACATAGATAAACCAGGTACGAATGCGGGACGTGGCAATGCCTAAACGTTCGCCAATAGCGCTACAAACGCCAAAAGCCTGCCATTCTATAAAGTATCTGAACCGGTTCATGGCTCTAAATTAAAACATTAAACAAAAATCTGCAAGCCTGCAACTGCCCTGGCCCTATTTTTTAGGTAACTTTACCAAACTTTTTTTTATACGTTTGATCACTTCTTAAACGAAAAATCATGGTTTTTGATCTGGATTTAATCAAAAAAGTTTACGCCGCAATGCCCGACAAAGTGGCTGAGGCGCGTAAACTGGTTGGCCGGCCACTTACATTAGCAGAAAAAATATTATATGCCCACCTGTTCGTTCCGGCAGAAAGAGCCTATGATCGTGGGGTTGATTACGTAGATTTCACACCCGACCGCGTAGCTATGCAGGATGCAACGGCGCAAATGGCATTATTGCAGTTTATGACCTGCGGTCGTGCAAAAGTAGCCGTTCCTTCAACCGTGCATTGTGATCACCTGATTCAGGCCAGGATCGGTGCAAAGGAAGACCTGAAAACCGCGAACGAAGTAAATAAAGAAGTATACGAATTCCTGGCCTCTATTTCCAATAAATATGGCATCGGTTTCTGGAAACCCGGCGCCGGTATCATTCACCAGGTTGTGCTGGAAAACTACGCTTTCCCCGGTGGTATGATGATCGGGACCGACTCCCACACCCCCAATGCCGGCGGTTTAGGTATGATCGCCATTGGAGTAGGTGGCGCCGATGCGGTTGACGTAATGGCCGGTTTGCCCTGGGAGTTGAAAATGCCCAAACTCATCGGTGTTAAATTAACCGGTAGAATGAGTGGCTGGACCGCCGCTAAAGACGTGATCCTGAAAGTGGCTGGTATTCTCACCGTAAAAGGTGGCACCGGCGCTATTGTTGAATATTTCGGCGAAGGCGCCGACAGCCTGAGCGCTACCGGTAAAGCTACCATTTGTAACATGGGGGCCGAAATCGGGGCAACCTGCTCGCTGTTCGCCTATGACGAAAAAATGGCCGCTTACCTGAGCGCAACCGGCCGCGAAGAAGTTGCTTACCAGGCAACACAGATCAAAGAACACCTGCGCCCTGATGATGAAGTGTACGCAGATCCTGCCAAATATTACGATCAGTTGATCGAAATCAACCTCGATGAACTGGAACCATACGTGAACGGTCCTTTCACTCCGGACTTAGCGTGGCCTATTTCGAAATTTGCTGCTGCTGTCAAAGAAAACAACTGGCCCCAGAAACTGGAAGTAGCCCTCATCGGTTCATGCACCAACTCTTCTTACGAAGATATCAGCCGTTCTGCTTCAGTGGCAAAACAGGCCGTTGATAAAAATCTGAAAGCAAGGGCTGAATTCACTGTTACACCCGGTTCTGAAGTAGTTCGTTATACCATCGAAAAAGATGGTTTCCTCGATACTTTCTCAACCATCGGAGGTGTGGTGCTGGCAAACGCCTGTGGTCCCTGTATCGGTCAATGGGCCCGTCATATCGACGATCCCAAACGTAAGAACTCGATCATCACTTCGTTCAACCGCAACTTTGCAAAACGTAATGATGGTCTGGCTTCTACCCACGCGTTTGTAGCTTCACCTGAGATCGTAACCGCATTCGCTATTGCGGGCGACCTTACTTTCAACCCGTTAAAAGATAAACTGAAGAACGAAGACGGTAAAGAGGTAATGCTCGATGAGCCTACCGGTACAGAATTACCGCCCAGAGGCTTTTCTGTAGAAGATGCGGGATATACCGCCCCTGCAGCCGATGGCAGCGGGGTACAGGTTAAAGTAGCTGGCGATTCACAACGCCTGCAGCTACTGGCACCATTTGCTGCATGGGAAGGAACCGACCTGAAAGGGTTGAAACTGCTCATCAAAGCAAAAGGAAAATGTACTACTGACCATATCTCTATGGCGGGTCCATGGTTGAAATTCCGTGGCCACCTCGATAATATCAGTAACAACATGCTGATCGGTGCTGTGAACTTCTTTAACGAAGAAACTGATAAAGTTAAAAACCAGCTTACCGGCGAATACGGCGCAGTACCCGCTACTCAACGTGCTTACAAAGCAGCAGGCATCGGCTCAATAGTGGTAGGTGATGAAAACTATGGTGAAGGTTCAAGCCGCGAGCACGCAGCTATGGAGCCACGTCACCTTGGTGTTCGTGCTATCGTGGTAAGAAGTTTTGCCCGTATTCACGAAACCAACCTGAAAAAACAGGGTATGCTGGCATTGACCTTTGCCAATAAAGAAGATTACGATAAAATTCAGGAAGACGATAGCTTCGATATCGTTGGACTCGGATCTTTTGCTCCTGGCAAACCATTGTCTATGGTATTGAACCATAAAGATGGCAGCAAGGATACAATTACATTGAACCACACCTACAATAAACAACAAATTGAATGGTTTAAAGCGGGTGGCGCGTTGAATGTGATCCGTTCACAATTCGCGAAAGGATAATAAGGTCTATAAAATATAAGGAGCCCTCCGGTTAACCGGGGGGCTTTTTAATTATACATTATAGTTAGTAAATAAGTAAACTGATTATGGTTCCATAATTTACTTTTAAGAAAGAAATGAAGTTGGTATGAAAAATAATTGAAAGTGTACTAAACATAGAATATACACAAGGATCGTTGGTAAGCGGGTGACTCCAAATATTAAGTCGAGAAGGGCTAAGCTTGATGAAAAATGCAGGCAATTTGGCGGTGATCTTGAAATAGCATCCAGGCCGGAACTAAAGGTTATTATTTAGGAGTTTTTCAATGTGTGTTCTTTCGCATTGTTTCAAATTTATTGTGTTTTGTACGTCTTTTAATGCTTTCAGCATAGTCTTACGTATACCATGTATAAACTAACCGCGTAAATAATATAAATACCCCAACTTTAACTGCTAAGGGTTAGCCTTTAATCTTCCAATTACAAGCCTGTTTCCAACATCGGGATTAATGATATATCGCGTCATTTGCATTACCTATCAATAGTCCAATGAAAAACCGTTTAATCATATTCGTACTTGCCCTGGCCTGCACAGGCTTTTCTGTAAACCGGTTGAATGCACAGGTAAAGGCTGCTTTTTCATCAAATACCGTATCAGGTTGTTCGCCCCTGGTAGTGCAGTTCAAAGACGAGTCAACCGGCAACCCAACCAGTTGGCGGTGGGACCTCGGTAACGGTACCATCTCGCTGTTCCAAAATCCTTCTTCCGTTTATTTTGCCCCGGGCACCTATACCGTTAAACAGGTTGTGAAAACCGCCACCGGCGCCGATTCCGTTATAAAACAACAATTCATTACCGTTTATGATAACCCGGTAGCCAACTTTGAAACTTCCGATTCGGTTGGTTGTTTTCCTTTTCCTGTAACTTTTACCGATAAAAGTACTGTGAACGATGGTACCATTACCGCCTGGCATTGGGATTTTGGCGATGGTAATACATCTACCGATAAAAATCCCTCTCATACCTATACCGGCACCGGAAACTATACTGTAACGTTGAAGGTTACCAGTAAGAACGGCTGCATCAAAAGCTTTAGTAAATCGCAACATATTAAGATAGCTTCCGGCGTACTGGCCGGTTTCGATTTTACCCCGGCACAGAACAGTTGTAATGCACCGATCGATATCGATTTTCATAACAGGTCAGTTGAGTCGGGTACGGTTTCATATGTGTGGGATTTCGGGGATGGACAAACATCCGTTGAAAAAAGCCCCCGTCATAAATATGTGTCGAATGGTGCATATTCCGTTACACTGGTTGCAATTAACAATAGCGGTTGCAGGGATACCGTTAGTAAAAAGAATTTAATTGTATTGGGAAACACGCAAACCCAGTTCACCATACCTGCTACCGTTTGCGCCGGTGAAACATTTATTCCTGTAAATACTTCCACACCGCTGCCCGGCTCGGTACGTTGGGAGTTTGGCGATGGCAGCAGGTCAACAGAGGCCAGTCCCGAAAAAAGTTTCGCAAACGCCGCAACCTATACGATAAAACTGTTCAATCATTTTGCCGCCTGTCCCGATTCGATGAGCAAAACGATCACCGTATTACCAAAGCCTGTAGCGTCTTTTACAAGCGACCGCACGTATTCATGCAGTGTGCCGGCCGCCATTCAGTTCACCAATACAACCAGCGGAAGTGTAAACCAGCGCTGGGATTTTGGCGATGGCAGCACCAGCACCGCGGCCAATCCGAAACATACATACAATGCATTTGGAAAGTATACCGTAAAGCTCGTAGTAACGGGCAGCAATGGTTGTGCAGATTCTGTAGTTAAAAAAGAGATCATTCATGTTATCCGACCACAGGTGCAGATCAAAAACCTGCCGGTAAAGGGTTGTTTGCCTTTTACCGTTCCGTTCATCGCCACCGTGAATGTAGCCGACCCGGTGGTGTCTTATCGCTGGGATTTTGGCGATGGTACCGGTTCAACACATGCGGCGCCGGTTAAAACATATACGCAGGAAGGAAGGTATACCGTAAAGCTGGTGATCACCACAGCCAGTGGCTGTACCGATTCGGTTATTGTGCCGAACGGGGTAGAGACCGCCCCGCGCCCAAAGGCTGATTTCATAGCTACGCCCCGCGAAGTGTGCCGCAGCCAGGCCATTCAGTTTATAAACCAAAGCAGCCCTGCTGGTGATCAGTGGCTGTGGATTTATGGAGATGGCGGCCATTCAACGGAAAAGCAGCCTTCGAAAATATATGGTGACACGGGCTATTTTAAAGTAACCCTGATCGTAACGAACAAGGGCTGCTCCGATACCATGATCAAGCCTGATTATGTTCGTATATATCCACCGGTTGCACGTTTTGTAACCAATATGAATTGTGCCGATAAATACCAGCGCACGTTTACCGATAGCTCCATTGCCGCACAATCGTGGCACTGGGACCTGGGTGATGGTACTATTAGTAACAATAAATCACCTGTTCACCGTTACACGGCTACAGGCACCTACCGGGTAAAACTCGTTGTTACCAACAACGGTTGTGTTGACAGTATGGTTCAACAGGTGATCATTGCCGATGAGCACCCTGGTTTTGATGCCGATAAAAAAGAATTGTGCGCCCGCGAAAAACTTACGTTTACCGCTGATAATTATAACCCCGCCAATATCAGCAGGATGGTATGGCATTTTGGCGATGGCGTTGTGAGCGATATTCCCGGAACAGTTACCCATAGCTATAAGCGCTCTGGTAATTACCGGGTATCATTGGTTTATACCGATGTAAATGGCTGTATCGATTCACTTGTTAAACAGCAATACATCAGGGTGAACGGCCCCGCTGCTGCATTCGAGGCCATGAATGAAAAGATCTGTATTGATAAAACAGCCACTTTCAAAGATCTGTCTGAAACCGATGGCATACACCCCATCACTAAATGGGAGTGGGTGTACGGCGATGGAAAAGAAGAATCTTATACCGCCGCTCCCTTCACCCATTTGTATGAGAATGGCGGCACCTATACGGTTTCATTGAGGATCACCGATAGGAAGGGTTGTACAGATAGCTACTCCCGTGCCGCCGCCGTCAGTATTTCGAACCCCAAGGCATCATTTACAACAGCCGATACCAGTTCATGTCCCGGTAAACCCATTAAGTTCGATAATACGTCAACCGGCGACAACCTGCAGTATAGCTGGAGCTTTGGCGATGGCAATACGGGTTCACAAAAATCACCGGTACATCAATATGTGCAGGATGGCTTGTATACCGTTAACCTGCTGATCGCCGATCCTATCGGTTGCCGCGACAGTCTCAAACGTGTTGAATATATAAAGATCACTACGCCGATAGCCGGTTTTACCATGTCAGATTCAGTGGGAAGCTGTCCGCCCCTCGAAGTAAAGTTCACCAGTTCGGCAAAGAACTATGTTTCACTTGGCTGGGACTTTGGGGATGGTTCTACTTCAACGCTCGGGCACCCGGTTCACTTTTACAATATACCGGGGGAATATACCGCTACCCAAACGGTGATTGCGCCGGGTGGCTGCATTGCTGTCATGTCACGGAAAGTGATCGTAAAAGGACCTAAGGGCGAGTTTACCTACAACCCAACTACCGGTTGTATGCCGCTCACTGTTCAGTTCAACGGTTCAGGCAATGGCATTAAATCATACATCTGGGATTTCAATGATGGTAACACCAATGCCTCAACTGTTTCATCAGCTGATTATACCTACAACCTGGCCGGTAAATTCGTGCCGCGCATGATTTTGGTCGACAGCAATGGCTGCCAGGTGCCGGTAACAGGAAAAGATACCATCAATGTAATTGGCGTTACGGCAAATGAAACACTGGATACATACCGGCTTTGTAACAGCGGTTATATTCAGTTCACCGACAGGTCTGTTGCCAATGATTTTATAACTGCACACCTGTGGGATTTTGGTGATGGTACATTCAGTACGCTCGCCAATCCACGTCATCATTTTACAACCGCACCGGCCACCTATACCATTAAACATATGGTAACAACCGCCAATGGTTGTAAAGATGTGGCTACCCTTGCCGATACCATTAAAATATACCAAACACCAAAGGTGGCCATAGCCGGTGATAAAGAGGCCTGTATGCCCGGTGAGCTGAATTTCAATGCCATTGTTACCGGCGATAACAACCATCTTACAAAACGCTGGTCGTTGGGGAACGGACAAACGGTTGACGGAGTGAATACCGTTAAACACACATACAATGCTGCCGGTAAATACCAGGTGCAACTGCAAACGGTTTACCATGAATATTGTTATGATACCACCCGCCAGGAGGTGAACATCTGGCCGCTGCCCAATACGTTTGCGGGTAACGATGCCGTGGTTTGTTTGGGCACGCCTATTATGTTACAGTCATCTGGCGCGGTACAATATACCTGGCAAAGCACACCCGACATTTCATGTACGCAATGCGCTACGCCGTTAATAAACCCATCGACCAACACAAAATACGTGGTGACCGGCGTATCGGAAAAAGGATGTGTAAAGAACGACACCGTATCTGTTAGGGTACGTCAGCCATTTGCGGTGAAGGTGCTCCCCGGTGATACGCTTTGCGCAGGCGAACAAATGCGTTTAGGCGCAGCCGGTGCCGACCAGTATCAATGGCTACCTTCAACCGGTTTGGACAATGCACATATTGCTTCACCCAAAGCTTCGCCATCTGCCACCACCGTGTATGCTGTAGTGGGAAAAGATAATGACAATTGTTTTACCGATACCGGCCATGTAACCGTGAAAGTATATCCCATACCGCAAATATTTGCGGGTAACGATACCACTGTTAATACGGGTAATACCATCAGGTTATCGCCGGCATATTCGCTGGATGTTACCACCTTCAACTGGGCTCCATCGGGGGGATTAAGCTGTACGAACTGCGCAACTCCAACGGCCAATGTAAAAGGAAGCGCTACCTACAGGTTAACCGCAACCAACCAGGGCGGCTGTGTGGCCTCTGATGATATAACCATCACATCGGTATGTAATGGCGATAACTGGTTTGTTCCAAATACTTTCTCACCCAATGGCGATGGCGTGAACGATGTGTTCTATGTACGCGGCAAAGGCGTTTACAATATTCATGCATTACGCATCTTCAACCGCTGGGGCCAGCAGGTATTTGAGAAAAGGAATTTTAGCGCCAATGATGCTGCTGCCGGCTGGGATGGAAAGGTCAATGGCAGGATCGCCGATATGGATGTATATGTGTATATCGTAGATATCATTTGTGATAATTCAACCATAGTGCCTTACAGGGGAAATGTGGCACTAATCAGATAGTTGACGAGTTGATAAATAATAAAATCCTGAAATTCCTTCAATATCCAGACTATGAAAAACCTATTTAAAAAAGCTGTAACTGCATTTGTGCTGTTGGCAACATGTTCAAGCCAGGCGCAGGACCTTCACTTTTCACAATTCTTTGAAGCGCCGTTGTTGCGCAATCCTTCCCTGGCGGGTATTTTTACCGGCGACATTCGCGTACAGGGCGTTTACCGCGATCAGTGGAACAGTTTCACCAACGCTTATCGCACCGGTTCGTTCAATGCCGAGTACAAAAAGCCGGTAGGTACAACCAATGATTTTATTACCGCAGGTATGCAAATGCTTTATGATAAGGCGGGAACCGTTGGTTTAACCACCACCCAGGTATTGCCTGCGTTGAACTACCATAAATCGTTAAGCAATGATAAAGTGGAATTTTTATCATTGGGTTTTATGGGTGGTCTTATTCACAAGAGCATCGATGTTACGAAGATGACCACCAATAACCAATACAATGGCGGTTGGAACCCAACGGCAGCTACCGGTGAAACATTCGCCATGCCCAATTTCAATGCCTGGGATGTATCGGTAGGTATAAGCTATAATACCACATTTGGGATGGATGGCATGAACAGTTTGTTCGTTGGTGTTGCAATGCATCATTTAAATAAACCAAAGAACTCATTTTATCGCGATGCCACTACCGAGCTGAACAAGAAACTGGTTTTTTCAACCGGTATGAAATGGCAGGTGAACGAGTTTTCTTATTTCACCCTGCATGCCGACCATTCGCAACAGGGTAGTATAAAAGAAACAATAGCCGGCGGGTTATATTCATACAATACCGGCAGCTTTGCAGATGAGGCAGCCTGTGTATTGCATTTCGGTGGTTTTTTACGCTGGAAGGATGCGTTTATTCCCGTGGTAAAAGTCGATATGCGTTCACTATCGCTGGCGCTGAGCTATGATGTGAACGTATCGCAACTGAAAACGGCCAGCCAGGGCAGGGGAGGTTTTGAGCTTTCATTATCATATATCGGATTTTTCGATCGCAACGATGCCGCCCGTGATGCGGTTATGTGCCCGAGATTTTAGCCTAAAGCCCAAAGCAGAATGCCGAAAGGAAATACAAATACAGCCTAAAACAAAATTTATCAAATTGCTTTAGGCTTTTTGCCTTTCGCCTGTTATTCATAGCCGTAAGTTTACCAATTTTACAAGTGGTAATCATTGAATGTGTATTGTGCTGTACATTACATTTTTTGAATTTCAGGCACTATTATTTACAAAACACACATTCAATGACGCGCATCGTATTACAAATTGTATGTCTGCTTACAATTGCCCTCAATGTTTTTGCACAGCCCCAAACAAAAAAAACAGGTAAGAAGCAGTCGCTGGCTGTTATTGCTTATTATGCCGGGCCGGCTGCCCAGGTTGATAGTTTTGCGGCTGAAAAGCTAACGCATATCATCTTTAGCTTTTGTCACTTAAAAGGAAACAAACTGGCTATTGACAATGCCCGCGATACCGTAACCATTCAACGGCTGGTAGCATTGAAGAAAAGAAATCCGCAACTGAAAGTGTTATTATCTCTTGGCGGTTGGGGTGGTTGCGAAACCTGCTCCGATGTTTTTTCAACAGATAAAGGCCGCGAGGAATTTGCCCGGTCGGTAAAACACCTGCTCGATTATACAAAAACAGACGGGCTCGATCTCGATTGGGAATATCCCGCCATCCAGGGCCCTCCCGGTCATAAATTTATGCCGGAAGACAAACCCAATTTTACCCAACTGGTAACACAGCTGCGCAAGGCTGTTGGTCGCAACAAAGAGATCAGTTTTGCCGCCGGTGGTTTTACCACATTCCTTGAGCAGTCTATTGAATGGAAAAAAGTAATGCCGCTGCTCGACCGCGTAAACTTAATGACCTACGACCTGGTGCATGGTTATAGCACCGTAACCGGTCATCATACGCCCATTTATTCAACCCCACAACAAAAGGAGTCGGCCGACAATGCGGTTCGCTTTCTGGATTCAATAGGTATTCCCCGTAATAAGCTCGTGACAGGTGCAGCCTTTTATGCACGTATTTTCGAAAACGTCGATAGCGTCAATAATGGTTTGTACCAGGCTGGTAAATTCAAACGCGGCATTCCGTTCAAGGCGTTTCCCGGCGAATTAACAGCGGAGAAAGGCTTTGTATACCACTGGGACCCTGTAGCCCGTGCGCCCTGGATGTATAATGCAAAGGAGAAATTATTTGTTACGTATGACGATACAACTTCCATGCGCCTTAAAACAGCCTATGCCGTGGATCAAAAGCTCAATGGAATAATGTTCTGGCAACTGGGAGATGATACTTACTCAAATGGGTTGCTTGATATTATTTACGATGAGAAAGTGAAAAAAACAAAGTAAGCGGTACTAAAGGGTAAATGTGATAATTAGCTAATGTGATAATTTGATAATGAAATACAGCTATACGAGTTTATAAATTGTCTTCCATTATCAAATTATCACATTGTTTCTTCTCTTTCAGTGGCATGAGGGCCACTACGTTTTCCTAATTCTATCACTTCACAATCCTTCATATTACTGCCATCGATAACAAAGCGGATGAGGGTGCGCACTTTGTGCCAGCCCTGGTTGCCCGCTGCCCCGGGGTTCATATGCAGGCATTGCAGTTTATCGTCGAACATTACTTTTAAAATATGGGAGTGGCCGCAGATAAACAGTTGCGGCGGGTTAGCGGTGAGTTCTTTTTTTACAACAGCATTGTATTTGGGCGGGTAACCGCCGATGTGCGTCATATATACCTGCACGCCTTCACAGGTAAACCGAAGGCTTTCGGGATAAACACTCCGGATATCCTGCGCATCAATATTGCCATAAACGCCTTTCAGTGGTTTGAAAGCCGCGAGCTTGTTCGCCACATCTATATTCCCGAAATCACCGGCATGCCAGATCTCATCGCAGTTTTCAAAATGTTTGAAAACCGCGTCGTCAAGATAACTGTGCGTGTCGGAGATTAAACCAATTCTTTTCATAAATAACGATCTGCCGGTAAGCATGAAGCTTTATCACCTTCAGCTCTTTCAACTTTTCAACCCTGCCTCGTCAACTAAACCCAGGCACCCTCTTCTTCAGCTAATTTCTTAATGGTATCCAGCGTTTCTACCCAATTCTTTTCGGCATGGGCAAACAACATTTGCGATGCGAAATTGCTTTGTGTCAATTGTAATAATACGCTGTTTGCTTCCGGTGTTATGATGAATGTAATATCTGAATAATTTTCAGGAACGTCTTCCGTAGCTGAAAAAACGCTCCAGTAGTTATAGGAAAGCTTTTTTGCCGGCTCAAAATGCAGCAGGGTGCCCTTATCCTTTACTTCTTTATCCTTATAAACGAATGTGAACGCAATCTCACTGTTTACCTGCCAGTCGGTGATCATCTGCACGCCCAGCCACTGTTCTATGTACTGGTTATCGGTTAAAATGTTCCATACTTTCTCGGGGGAAGCGTCAATGTGTCTTTCTTTGGTAAGGATTAAGCTCTTTTTCATCTGTAGTTTTTTATTATTTATAGCCGGAGGTGCAAGATAAGGCGCAGGTACAAATGGTAATGTGCCAAATGCCTTAAAAATTTCAACATTCGGGTGCCTGATGGCCTGTTTCTGCCCGTAGGCCCTGCTTTTGGTAATTTCCGGACTGAATTTCCAATTTCGTGAATTTCAATGAAATGATTTATTAACTTTATATTACTGCTTTTGCTTTTATTGTAGTAGCAGCGGGGATGCCGGTAATTCGGGTACTTCGGAGTTAATGCATTATTACATGAGCACATTATCATATTAGCACATTAGCTTGCCATGCCATTCTTTCGCAATTTCACCTATTGGATAGATAAGCGGAGCTGGAAATATGTATTTCTGCTCAAAACCCTTG
>CBIHPC010000033.1:0-42315 GCA_966211305.1 uncultured Niastella sp. | reverse complement strand
TGTTCCAACCCACTCCCGTACGCGGTACAAGAAAGATTCAAAGATCCAAAACGAAGAAGGCGTCTCAAAAGTAAGAGGCGCCTTTTTTCTGTTTTAGGGCGATGTATAGAGCGTAATAGAATTGAAGTAAGATTTCTTAGAAGTGGCGTTTTCGGAAGATGTTTTTAGAAGTTCGAAGTGTTTATAGGCTTTTTTCTAAGCCGCTTTCTTCCTTAAGTTGTGGGCGAGTGCCAGTAAACCGGTTTCAACGGCTACTTTTTCTTTACCTCGTAGCATAAAGCGTTTAAAATTATGATTATGTTTAATATTTGCAAATACAGGTTCTGTATCGAAGCAACGTTGTTTGCGTTTTTGGATACCTCGTTTACTCTTTAATCTTTTATCTGCTTGTTGTTTGAGGCGTTGGTTATTTAGGCTAACCTCTATTATGCGATCACCTTTCTGCTGATGACAGGTTCCATATAAAAAACAACCTTCGCAGTTTGAAGCCTTGTACTTATCTATTACTCGTGGATTCCCTGCTTTTGTTTCTTCTATCGTCCAACCAATATGTTTCATTGGTTCACCTATCGGGCAAAGGTATTGGTTGTTCTGTTCATCATAGGTAAGCTTATCTACGGTAAATGGATTTTTGTTGCGTATGGTTTCATTCTGCATCCGGTCAAACTGGTTGTGCTTCACATAAGCTGTGATGCGCTTTTTTTCCAGCCATTGATAATTTTCTTCACTTCCATAACCTGCATCGGCGGTAACATTATTAGGCTTTTGTTTGAAGTTATTTATGTGTTGGTTCAGGTGATCAATCAGCGTGTTGGTATCGGTAGTGTTTTGATGAATACTATAAGAGGCTATGTATTGATTATTAGTACTGATCTGAACGTTATAAGCAGGTTTTAACTGACCATTTTTCATATGGTCTTCCTTCATGCGCATGAAAGTGGCATCCTTATCTGTTTTGCTATAGCTGTTTCTTTGTTCACCCATTATTTTTTCCTGCTCTTCATATTTATCCAGGTTGGCCGGCCAGTTCTTTTTGGCATAGTTTAATTTTTGCTTCTTGTCTTTGGCTATTTTCTTATCCTTAAGCGCTGCATTTATTGTATCTATTGTCTGATTAACTCTCTCTGAATCTATTTTATCAAAGCCCGATGGATCGGTGTCATCTAACTCTGAGGCGGCTACGGTTTTGGCATACTGCCACAATTCATTTAACTGCTGCTTTATTTTTTCTATGCGTCAATGATGGGAGAGTTTATAAACCATGGTGTAGAATACTTCTCTCCCTGGAACTGGGATACAGGCATGTGGGAAACACTGCACCTGTTTAGCCGGTATAACAAAAGTATTAACGTACAAGCTACTTCCAGCGATGAACAGAATGTATCCGCCTACACAACCGTTAATAACAATAATGATTCTGTAACAATAGCGCTGGTTAACAGATCACTAAGCCAGTCAAAGACTGTTGTGCTGAATTTTCCCGATTATCTTCTTGCCAATCAGGCTGCAACCACACTAACGTTAAGTAATTTACCTGTGGGTACAGAAACTTTTGTATCGCATAGCGTTAATGCCTTGCAATCTGCAACCATTTCGCCGCAAAACAATACTTTGCAGGTTACACTGGCACCTTTGTCGATCACTTCTTTGCTTATCACCGGCTCTCCAATTGTGCTTCCTCAAAGTCTTCTCTCTTTCACAGCATCAAAGGGCGATGATAATCAAGTGATCCTACATTTTACAACTACAAACGAATTGAAATTTGTCTCTTTTGATGTGGAAAGAAGCCCTGATGGCTCGAACTTTTCTAAAATTGGCACAGTAACTGGTGAAAACGCCAATGGCCAATACGCATACATTGATGCACAACCGCTGCCATCCATTAATTATTACAGACTTAAAATGATTGACCAGAAAGGCGGTTATTCCTATAGCAAAATGATATCGGTCCGCTACGATAAAAATGCTTCTATTACCATTTTCCCGAACCCGGCTAAAGATGTGGTAAATGTTCAGTTGAATATGCCTGCGGGCGCGATATTGCTTCAAATAATTGACGTAATGGGACGCAATGTGAAAACGATGACATTGCAATCATCCGGTAGCACTTTATCAACTGCAATAGATATCAGTGGACTTTCCCGGGGGCAGTATTATATTCATGCAGGCAGCCAAATTGTAAGCTTCATAAAACAAAAATGACCGGCCCCTCATTACCATCAGTTTACATTTTTAAAAGATCCGAAATAAAATTCAGGTGTTCTAACCAAATCCCGTACGCGGTACAAGAAATTCTAAAAATCAAAAAGGCAAATACCAATACGAAAGGTGTGGGATTTGCCTTTTAAGGATATCCCGATTACCGGTACAGGTTGAAAAGATTGTATAGTGCTATTTATGTATGAATAATAGGTAGCGGTTAGCGCAATGGAGTAAGATTCCCTTAACAAGGGTTCCTTTTTGTCTTTATCTACCCGAATGAACAGATCATCCCACAGCTGAAGACCGTGCAACGACTATTTCATCTTTTGATTCAGTTCCTTTCTTTGCACCGAAGTATGCAACGGCCGCACCAAGCAGCAGACTTACAAAGGCGAGTATTGCTGCTGTTGATGCCGCATCCGCAGCTTTATCTGCAACCTCTCTTGCCTTCGCCTCTGCTTCCTGTTTCATCTGCTGCATTTTTGCAGAAGCCTGTTTGGAAGCAGCTATCCAATTATCAGCTATTTGTTCCGCTTCTGCCCTGCTCTTACCGGTTCGCGCAACGATAACATTCACCACTGCGTTTCTATCCACCGCCTGTGCAACATCTTTGCCTTCAGCAAAAAGTTGTCCCAGCAATCCATCTACCTGCACGTCTGTATATTGCGGAGTTACCGCAATATTGTCGGCTGTAATTCCTGCATTATCCACCGACTGTTTTGCCCGGTTTTCCAAAGCACCGGGCTGTAATTCAGGCTTTCCTGTCTGCTTAAGTAATAGCGTTGCTTCATTTTTGAGTTTATTCAGGTCCACATTTTGCAATTGCTCCCTGATTTCAGGTGTCGCTGCCTCAACGCCTTTTGCGGCCACATTACCAACAGTACTAAGCGTGTTTCCGACCAGCTTTCCTACCCCGCCCAGTATACCACCTATTGCTGTTGTAACAAAATAAAGTGTAAGAAGAGATACTATACTCCAGGTTAACAGGCCATGTATGGCGCCATCAAATTCCTGATTGGTCTTTGACAGCCGACCCGCTACCCATCCACCTGTAAATAAGGCTATTAGACTCGATATTACATACCAGATCGCTGTGCCCACGCCGAGGCCCTGCACCGGGTTTTCTTCTGTTTTAGGATCAACAGTGCTTAGTCCAATACCTATACCCAGTAAACTAAGTGTAATTTGTATAACTACCGCTATCAGTACACCAGCAAATACTGCCGCCCAGGAAATGCGCTTTACTGAAGCAAGTACACCTGGTTCACTCAACACGCTGGTTCTTTCTAATCTCGCTTCCATAATATATGTTTTATTTAGTACGGAAATTTTCATGCTCAGCTTATTTCAGCAATATTCCTGCAGCAATGATTAGAAAATTACCCACTCCATCTGAATGGATAGTCCCGTTACGGGTATAAAAAACCTGATGTAATAGAACTCAATAAATCACTAATCGATTTGTAATAGTGAAACCGATGAGTGAACTTGTACTGTTTTCCTTTACCGATGTTGCGGCCTTAATTAGTGTGTAGCCCTACCTTCACCTGGAAAGCAAGGCAACCTCCCCCGGTCTGTGTTTGATACTATACCAAAACCAACCGGACTCTAACAATTAATTATGGATAATTACATTCAACCTGACAGGATTTATGGCTTTGTATAAGTGTATAGTGGCCCTCACACCGCAGATTTCATGATTTCAGAAAGTCAAATGGCCATAGAATATATAAACGAAAAGCGACTCTTAAACCTTTGGGCTAAATCGAGTCACTATGAACAACATGGTGGCCATAAAGTATATATACAGGATAATGCCTTTGAACTTTTAATGCCTATAGATGCTGATATTGATTTTAACAGAGAGCGGAATTTTTTCCATTTTCCCGGTGCAAACGATGCCGTTCTAAACGAATGGGAGCAATATTACGATAGCACGTTTTACCAATTTGAACATTTAAAAATTGTTAATTGCGATATCGAAATCAATAGAATGAAAAATGATTATAAAGTCATACTTAAAGGATATATAACCGACAACCCGGAAACTTACGACAAAACACGTTTTATTGAAGCCGAGCTTTTTACTGAATTATCTGATAAAATCGTAACAATATACAATTGGAAGTACGCTGATAAGGGTCGGAATTAATACCCTACGTTTGGAGTGAGGGAATTAGAACGCAAGTTATTGGCAGAAAACAAAAGTGCTGCTACTATATAGGCATTACGCTGCATCCTGCTTTTTCTCCATCAGTTGCCTGAATTCATCTTTGTATCCACCTCCCCATGCATCCATTGCATTGATAACGGGCAGTAATGATTCCCCGAAACCGGTGAGGAAATATTCCACGTGGGGCGGCAGTTCGGCATAGATCTTTTTCCCTATGATACCATGGAATTCGAGCTCTTTCAACTGAAGATTCAACACCCGGCGGGTAGCCGTAGGCACCTTGCGGTGCAGGTCGCTGGGGCGGCGCACACCGCTACTGATCAGAAACAACAAATACGACTTCCATTTGCCGCCTATAATTTCCATCAGCACAGAAAAGCCGCAGGAAAAGTCCTTTGGGATCTTTTTTTCATACATAGCATCTGGCGTTTTACAGCTGCAAAAATACACATGTCTGAATTTACAGGGATAAAATTATCCCTATCCGAACAAATTTACCCATATTGTTCAACGCCTGGTAAATTCTTCATTTTGTAAATAAATAAATGCAAGATGAAAGAAAAAGTATTGATGATAGGACTGGGAGCGATGGGTTCGGTACTGGCCCGGTTATTACTTGAAAACGGCAAGGCGGTAACAGTATGGAACCGCTCGGAAGAAAAGGCACTTCCACTCCGTGCAACCGGTGCTGCTTACACGCCCGATCTTCGCGAAGCGTTAGCGGCGAACGACATCATCCTCATTTGCCTGCACGATTATCCAATCACAGAACAGGTGCTGCAGGGCATTTCGCTGGATGGGAAAACTGTTGTGCAACTAAGTACCGGAACGCCGCAGGACGCCCGGCTAATGGCAGCGTCATTTAAAGCCCGCGGGGCTCAATACCTCGATGGCGCCATTCTCGCCACCCCTTCACAAATGGGCACCGCCCATACGCCCATCTTCCTTTCCGGCAACAAAACAGCGTGGGCTGCGGCTGAATCTTCATTGCGGGTCCTCGGCGGTGGGCTCGCTTATTTAGGCGAAGCGCCCGGCGCAGCGGCCGCATGGGACATCGCCGCCCTGGCCAGCATGTTCGGCATGATGATCGGCTTCCTGAACGGGGCCCGTGTCTTTGAGTCGGAAGGTTTACAGGTGGCCGATCTTGGCAATATGGTCCTCAACATTGCACCCGTACTTGGACAAATGGTCAAAGACACGGCCGATGACATTCAGCAGCAAAAATATGACAGCCCCCAAAGCTCGCTCGACATTTGCGCAAACACGTTCGACCTTATGGTGCGCCTTTCTTCTGAAAATAAACTGGATGCAGGCTTTGCCCGGTTCGCACAGCAAATGTTCCGCAAAGGACTTGATGCAGGCTACGGCCAGCAAAGAATTTCGGCGTTGATGAAAACGCTTCGGTAATGGAACAATTTTTTATTGCAAAAGCCGCCTCCGGGGCGGCTTTTTTGTTAAAAGAACGGGTAGGTGAATTCGAAAAACCTTCCGGCAACTTTTATTATTATGAAAAGGGTGTAATAACACCTTTTTCTTTGATTGCGTTGCAGTTATGAAAGAGCGCTTACCGATCTTAATTCCAGCATCTGCTGGTTCTGCAGTATTTTTAAAACCGGTATTCCCCGATGGGAACGTTTGTTTTAAAGAATGGCTGAATTGTTTTGTATCCGGCCAAAAAAGTTATCTTAGCGGCGCATGCAACGCCTGATCTATTACATTTCATTACCGTTCATTTATATGCTTTCCCTCCTGCCCTTTCCAATATTATACAGGGTCAGTGACGGGTTCTATTTTGTGCTCTTTTACGTAATGGGCTATCGCAAAAAAGTGGCCATGCAAAACCTTCGCAATTCTTTCCCCGAAAAATCGGAAAAAGAAATAAACAGGCTGTGCCGGGATTATTACCACTACCTCTGCGATCTCTTCCTCGAGAGCTTTAAAACGCTTACGATCGGGCGTGCAGCCATGTTAAAACGCTGCACGTTAAGCCCCGCTGCAAAAGATATTTTCGACCGCTATCACAGTGAAGGGAAAAGCATCATGCTCGTGATGGGACATTTCGGCAATTGGGAATGGGCAGGCAATACCTTCAGCCTCACGTGTAAACAACAATTGTTTGTAGTATACCACCCATTTGGCAATAAGTATTTCAACGGCCTGATGTATCGCATGCGCACCCGTTTTGGCACCGGACTTATAGCAATGAAAGATACTTTTAAGGACATGGTGAAAAACAAAACGAAGATCACCACTACCGCCTTTATAGCCGACCAGACACCGCAGCCGGATAATGCATTCTGGACCACCTTTCTCAACCAGGATACACCGGTTTTCAGGGGTACCGAAAAAATTGCCAAAAAAATGGGTTATCCTATTGTTTACATAACAATAAAGCGGTTGAAAAGAGGTTATTACAACATTCTGGCGGAAGTTTTGTCGGAAGACGCCAAAAATACTGCCGAAGGAGAAATATCAGCATTGCACACAACCAGACTGGAAAAAGATATTCGGGAACAACCTGAAATATGGCTATGGACACATAGACGATGGAAACATAAACGCCCGGCAGAATTAAACTAATTGTATAAAAACCCTTTAAATAAAACATGCAAAAGAAACCGGGCCGGGAGCTGATCCTTGCCACCAAGCCATTTGCCAAAGAAATTGTATGGAAAAGCTGGTTCTACAGCCTGTCTACCCTAACGATCCTGATTGCCCTTTTTGCAGGCATTTACTTTTTGGATAATATCTTCTTACGGATTGCCTGCAGTGTCGCCGCCGGGCTTGTTATGGTGCGGATGTTCGTGATCTACCATGATCACCAGCATCATACCATTCTGCACCGGTCATTGCCCGCAGATGTTCTTTTCAAAACATACGGCATTTTTATACTCGCGCCTGTCAGCATCTGGAAGCGCTCGCACGATTACCATCATAATCATAACTGCAAATTATTCAGCGCCAGCATCGGTTCATACCCCGTTATGACCAAACAAAAATTCCTGCAGTCTTCCAAAGCGGAGCAACGCAGCTACCTGGCCATCCGCCATCCGCTCACCATTATGTTTGGCTATATCACCATGTTCCTTTACGGCATGTGTGTGCGCTCTTTTATCAGCGCACCCAAACGTCATTGGGATTCACTTGTCGCCCTTATCGTTCATATCGGTATCAGCACATTTATCTTTATTAAACTGGGCTTTATCACCTGGTTGCTGGCGGCCGTAGTGCCCTTTCTGCTGGCTTTTATGATAGGAGCCTACCTGTTCTATGCCCAGCACAACTTCCCGGGCGTAACCTTCCGTGAAAAAGACGATTGGTGTTATGAGGAAGCGGCAATGTCGTCAAGCAGTTACATGGTCATGAATCCCTTCTGGAGATGGGTTACAGCCAATATCGGTTATCATCATATTCATCATATCAATTCACGCATTCCGTTCTACCGTCTTCCCGAAGTAATGGCCAGCATTCCGCAATTACAGGAAGCAAAAACAACTACATTGAATCCGTTGGATATAGTAGCATGTTTCCGGTTAAAGGTGTGGGACCCGAGCACGGGCTCAATGGTGGGAATTAAATAAAACATACGGAGTATCTGAACCCGCGGTACAAAAAATTAAGATCCCGAACTGAAAAGTTCGGGATCTTCTATTAGTGAGAATAAATACTAATGCCCCTACTCTTTGTCTTTGATCATCTCCTGCTTATCCGCCTTACTGAAACGTTACTTTAATCATCCTGTTTATAGCCGGAAGCGTCGTAAAACCATTGGGGTTCGGCACTTCCATAATGGGCTTGCTTTCGTTCAGCGGCGTACCTGCCAGGTTGAACTGTGTAATACCGGCTCCCGGGAATTGATTTATGGCCGTTCCATTATCGAACAACATGACAGAGGATGACAGGTCGCCTTTTTTATCCGCATCCCAATCATTTCCTGAAGTGGCGAAAAACCAGTCGTTTGAAAATCCATACATCGTAGCAATTGCGATCCGGTCGCCTTTCGCTACCGATAACATTTGCGACACCCTGCCACCATCAGCGCCATCGATCCGCGGAAGCAGCACGGTACTTTTTCCTTCTTTGAGTACATACACCGATCTAACGCCCGGCTTCGATCTCAAGGCTGCCGCCAGAATATCGGCATTGCCATTCTGCGCCAGTTCTTTCAATCCTTCGCCGCGGTCTAATTCCCCGGTTTTAAAGAAAGGATTTTCCTTGCCCTTATATACCACTACCAATATTGGTGACAAAGGAGTAAAAATGCCGGTCTTTTCCGTCAGATAAGCACTCAATACCGAAACATCGCCAGCCTCTGCAATATTAGTGAGCCCGTTTGCAGTTGGTTTACCGGCAGTATAAACCGGCTCCGGTAATAAGAGGTTTCCCCCCGCCACATAGGAAATGGCCCATACACCAGGACTAAAAGGAGTTTCATTGGCGGTGCCACCCGATTTGTTGGAAATGGTAATTGTGAATGTAGAATTACCATCATAAGCGAGGGATGCCTGCATTAGTTTGGAAGCGGCCAGGTAAGTGTTGCCATTATCATCCATCCCATTTACTTCTTTAATATTTTTTACCATTGTTTCAGCCGTTCCGGGATGGGTTACCGCAGCACCCGGAGCCTGGTTCACGCGGGTGCCATTATCCCACAGTTTTATCTGCGCTGATACATCTCCGGTTATCGGCGAACCATCATCATTGTACAATTTAATGCCCGGATTTTCCGGTGCAAAGAACAGGTCGTTGCTCCAGCCATACATTGTGGCAAAAGTCAGGCGCTGGTTTTTGGCGGCGGAAAAACTGAATGAAACGGATTGTCCGGGAAAAATTACAGGCGGCGTACCGCTTCCCCTGAATGTACCTGATTGTACCAGCGGCTTGCTGTCGAGTACGTTTTCAATTGTTATGGTACCCATCCGGTCGGGCGGGTTATCATCATCTTTTTTACAGGAGCCCAGGAACAGCACTGAGGCAAATAATGCGTAGGCTTTTAATGAGTTGTATTTCATTGTGGTGAGTTTTAATAACCCAAAACAAATGAAACCTTGTCCCACAGGTGTTGCAGAATTATAACAAAAGTATCACAATGGATCAAAATGTCTTTTATTTAGCACCTTTGCTGTATAATATCGTTATGGATATCAAAACAGTATTGATCATTGAAGATGATCCTAACATCGTGGAACTGCTCAGGATCCACCTTCATGATCTGGGCTGCAAAGTAACCACTGAAAGCGATGGCCAGAAAGGGCTGGCTACCGCCAAAGAAGGCCTGTTCCACCTTATTATACTCGACATTACTTTACCCGCATTGAACGGCCTCGAGATCTGCAGGAAAATAAGGCAAACAGACCGGCATACACCCATACTGATGCTCACCGCGCGGAGTGAAGAAATAGATAAAGTAATGGGGCTGGAAACGGGGGCTGATGACTACCTTACCAAACCCTTCAGCTTAAGGGAACTTATTGCGCGGGTAAAAGTTATATTTCGTAGAAGCGAAGAATTTGCGATCGATAATCTCCCCGCACCCGCAACTCCCCTGCTAAGTTTTAGCGGGCTCGAAATAGACCTTGATAAACGAAAGGTTATGCTCAACAACTGCCGTATAGACCTTTCACCGAAGGAATTTGAGCTAATCACACTGCTGGCCTCGAACCCGGGTAAAAGTTACAGCCGGAAAAGACTGCTGAACCTGGTATGGGGATACGACTTTGAAGGTTATGAACATACCGTAAACAGCCATATCAACCGGCTACGTGCTAAAATTGAAGAGGATGTATCCAATCCACGATTTATATTAACCACCTGGGGCGTAGGCTACAGGTTCAATGAAGAACTATAAATGTCTGTACGAACTATTAATGGCAACCGGCTTTTCTGGAAGATCACCGCTGTATTTTCCGGGCTGCTGATCGTATTGGGGATCGTTTTTGTAGCCATCGCTTCGAGGTTCTCAAAATCTTATTATATGGCAGCCCACCAGGAGCTTTATGGAGATATTGCCCGGCACCTGGCAACGTTCACCCAGCCTTTTAAAAACGGCCAGCCAGATACCAGCGTTACACATGATATTATTCATTCTACCATGGTTGCCAACCCCAGCGTAGAAGTATATTTACTCGATACCGCCGGTAATATCAAAGACTATGTTGTACCTGACACTACCGTGCAGATGCACCAGGTGAATATTGAAAAGGTAAAGCAGTGGATAGGGGCAACAAATATGCAACGCCCACTGGGTGATAATCCAAAACAGCCCGGAGAGCCGGGCATTTTTTCCGCTGCACCTGTATATGAAAACGGACACCTGGCAGGATATGTATATGCCGTGCTGGCCAGTGAAAAACAAAAAGCCATTCTGCATGCGCTTGACAACAACCTGTATATCCGCCTGGCCAGCTATATGTTTTATGCAGCGCTGGTGGTAGCATTCATTGTGGGTATTGTTACGTTTTTCCTGATCACTGACAGTATTTGCCGCATTGCCGGTGTTGTAAAACGATTCAAAGAAGGCGATTACTCTGCACGAATAGAAGGGTATGATAAAGGAAACCTTGGCATGTTAACATCCACTTTCAATGAAATGGCAGATGTGATAGTAGACAATATCGACAAGATATCGGCAACCGACAGATTCAGACAGGAACTTATCGCTAACATTTCACACGACCTTCGCACACCGTTATCCATAATGCAGGGATATGTAGAAACGCTGATGATGAAAAAAGACCAGCTCGACGCAAAGGATATAGATAAATATCTTACGATCGTGTATGACAGCAACAGGAAGCTGTCGGTTCTGGTAGAGCAGCTTTTTCAGTATGCCAGGCTGGAAGCCAACCTGGTAACCCCGCAAAAAGAATCGTTCATGATCGATGAGCTTGCTTCTGACATTCTCTCATCGTACCAGTTAAAGGCAGACAACAGGAATATACGATTGCAGCTGGATAAGAGCGGTAACCTGCCTCCTGTTTTCGCTGACCTTGCACTAACGGAACGCGTTTTTCAAAACCTGCTCGACAATGCTTTCAAATTTACCAATGACGGCGGGTCGGTAACAGTTAAGCTTACGCAAAGCAGAGCCGGGATAAAAGTGCAAATAATCGACACCGGTATTGGTATTGCTGCCGAAGAGCAATCACTTATTTTTGAACGCTATAAACAATTAAAGAAAGATCATACTACTCAAAAAGGTATGGGTATTGGCCTTGCTATTGTAAAAAAGATCCTCGAACTGCACCAGGCATCTATAGATGTTTTCAGTGAACCCGGAAAAGGAACAACATTCAAATTTGAACTGCCTTACAAAAACGTTCCGGTAAACGTAAGTTCACTGGCGTAGCCTGGCTGGATGGGTTATCCCCCAAAATACCCCAGCCAGTAAATGTACCTCCCGGAAACACGCAAAAAATGGAAATTGGATTATGCTAATTCGTTAATTGTATCCTGAATGGTACTCAATGATTAAAATATTTTTTTGAAAAATATTGTCAGGGGTCTTTTAATGGATAAATCTTTTATAATATTGAAGTGTTATTAGAACATTTATGACCTGACTAACACCATGAATTGCCACCCGTTAAGGCCACTATTAATAATTACCTGCTTGCTGATGCAATGCCTTTCGTCAAAAGCGCAAACACCCACCAACGGGTTTAGCATAACCCATTACAACAGCGACAACGCTCTTCCGCAAAACAGCATCACGGGTATGGCCTTTGATAAGAACGGTTTTCTTTGGCTGGCCACGCAAATGGGAATCGTTCGGTTCGATGGCAGACACTTCAGGGAATACAATACGCAAAACAGTGCGGGTTTATCATGGAACGAATTTTCACTTTCACAACAACCGCCGGGATCGCACAAAGTATATATTAAACCAACGGCCGACAGTAATCGAATTCTGATCGTAACAGATGATTATCAGATAAAAACCGATAGCATCATTTCTTCCTCGCCGCATCACCAGTTGATTGCGCCCAACAGCCATCTTTTTTCCTACATCCGTATTTATAATAAGTATAGCAGGCATCCAGCTTATAAAGAACTGCTCAACAACCTGGCAACCAGCCATGCACTGATCACTGTGAATGAACGGCAGGCTTATTTCAGCGCAGCAGGCCACAGCTACTTCCTTGATGAAAATACGGGCAGCATAACCGTACTACCTGAGCTTACCGGCCGTAAGCCCACCCTTCACTTCATGGTAAACGATCTTTATTTTTATTTGGATGAGCAGTACCACCCGCATGCTTTCAGGAATGGGATACTTCAGAAAAATATCAGCTGTTCCCGTAATCTGCTGCAACTTTTAATTGCTGAAGCCAAAGCAGATCATAACCCGCAACGTACCATTTTAAAGATCAAACGCGATGGCATACACACCATGCTGCTTTATAAGAAAGACGTGCTGTTGTTGCGGATGGTTAATAACGTACTGGAATATACAACGCTGGTAAACGATATGCCTGTTAAAGACATCCAGTGTATGATCTATGAGGAAAACCACCAGATGCTGTATGTAGGGTCCATGACAAGCGGCTTATATTTACTGAAGCTGCATGAATTTGAAAGGCTTTTTTTAAATGCGACCGGGTTTGCTGCCAATAGCCAGGCTTCACAGATCGAATTACCGGGCGATCGTATACTTACCTGCACAGGTGTATTGAATTATAACAGTAAAGATCATGTTCCCTTTCCCGTTACCCGAAACTTCGACAAACACGTTTTGTTCAAGGCATCCGATGGCGTTATCTGGTATTCTTCGTCCGACTCACTTAAAAAGACAGATGGCCAGCTTCGGGCTTTTACCGGTGTAAAACGCCTCGGCTATTACCTTACCGGCATGATTGAAACGGAAAACAAAACGCTCATCTACAGTAATAAACACCAGGTTTTCATACGTACCGCATCCGCAGATAGTCTTTTGGTGAATGGCCTTGGCCTGGCAAAGGATGAAGAGATTGCAGCCCTCAAAATGATCAGCCGGAATGTTTTATGGATAGGCACTACAGCCGGTTTGTTCTCATATGACCTGTCGAAAAATTTGCTTCGCAAAATGACCGGCCTCGAAAAAAAATCGGTCTTCGTTATTCATATAGCAAAGGACAGCAGCATTTGGATTGGCACCTACGGCCAGGGGTTTTACAAATACGAGAAACATCAGTTCATCAAAATGCCAATCGATAGCAGGAACAGTCTCTCCACCGCACATTGTTTTATGGAAGACCGGAAGGGATACTTTTGGATACCCACTAACAAGGGACTGTTCAGGGTAGCTAAAAATGAACTGGATGATTATGCCGCCGGCAGGCAAACCCAGGTGTATTATTATTACGTTGATAAATCGTATGGGTTCACTACCAACGAATTTAATTCATGCACGCCCTGCGGAATTGAAACCAGAGATGGATATTTTTCATTTCCCTCAATAGATGGACTGGTACGGTTCAATGCTGACAGCGTTGGCATCAACCTGCCCGATAAACCTATCATCATTGAAGAGGTAACCGCAGATGACAAAAGAATATTGATCAAAGACAAACTGGAAGCTACACAGGATGCCGGCTCCCTGATCTTCGAAATTTCATCACCCTATTTTGGCAACAAATTCAATCTGCATCTTGAATATGCCATAAAAGAGTTGAACGACAAATGGTACCCGGTGAATGAAGACGGTAAACTTATAATTACAAACCTTAACAGTGGCAATTACACGCTTACGGTGAGAAGTCAGACCCCTAATGGGCACTATACTTACAACGACATCCAATTAACCATACTTCCATACTGGTATGAACAGTTGTGGTTCAAATGCCTGTTAGGCGGGCTCGCAACAGGCACATTCTTATTATTCTTCAGGCTCCGGTATAACTACCAGGTAAAAAGAGCGCAATTGCTGCAGCAAAAGGTTGATGAAAGAACAGCACAGTTATCAGAGAGCAACCGGGTAAAAGAACTGATGATCTCAGCCATCCTGCACGATCTTCGGTCGCCGCTTCGATTCCTGCATATGCTGGCCCGCCGGATGTACAATGATCATAAAACTTCCTCAGACAAAGAACTGTCACAGACCCTGTTTCAGTTCGAGAATGCCACTAATGAGATTTACGATTTCACCCAGGACTTTTTTGTATTTACAAATATGCAAAAAGAGGGGTTTGTGATTAAACGCGAAAAAGTAGTGCTGCGGAAGATCGTCAGTGAAATAATTGCTTTTTTTGAAATGGGCGCCCAAATTCAAAAAAACACATTCAGCAACCTGGTGCCGGAAAAAATTACGCTGTATACAGATGCCAGCCTGTTAAGCCTGGTATTGAGAAACCTGGCCGACAATGCCAATAAATATACGTCGGAAGGAACTATAACAATTGAAGGCATTCAGGATGCGCTCACCACCCGTATCATTATTACCGATGGCGGAGCTGGTATGGATAAAGAACTGGTAGCACGTATCCTCGATAAAACGTACAATCCCTCCCAACACGGAATGGGCTGGGGTTATAAGATCATTATTGAGATCCTTGACAGGTTGCGTGGCACGGTCGACATTGTTTCGCGCAATAAAAAGGGTAATATCATTACCATCAGCTTTGCAAATAAGGATTGTTTATAAACGATTATCTCCCCGGCAAACAGCTACTGAATCAACAGGTCAATTAAAATCGGAGATCAACCTGAACATAAATACCCGTATCGCTGTTTTCATTCTATGGCGAGAATTCGGTTATGCCACCGTTAATGGCACCAGACAAAGCACATCTTTACCGCTCGTATAGATCTCAAGGCAATACCCTTTTTTATCCAGATCGGGGTGTTGTAAAAGTTCCCGGAAGGTTCTTCCGATGATCGACTCATCTTTTTTCCAGTCTACCAGCATTTCACTGGCATAAGTCCCTTTTCGTATAATGAGCGTTTCGCAACCCAACTGCTCCGCTTCACCGGGAAATGATTCTTCAACCGCCGCTTTATAAACTATTTCACCACGTTCATTCATGTGACTGATGCCATAATGCGTTCTGGTAGCAGCATCGGGCGCCAGGGAATGCAACTTTTGAAATGCATCGCCCACTCCCATAGGAAATGAAGCGGCCTGCACATAAATGACCTTTATATCTTTTTCGTTGATATATTTCTCCATATTGTACGTTTTTAATGATGCTACAAAGCTACTATCTGTCATTTTTTGTGAGGGGTGCAAACAAGACAAACCAGGGGGGTGATTGTGACATTCTGCAGCGACCGGTGCGCGTTGCAGAAAATTTATCGCTAAAGTTTATGCAAAAAGTACCGAAGTGCATCATGTAGGCTGGCCAATAATTGTTTGAAATGGGAAGATCATTATTCATATCCTTACTGTTTATAGCAAGCCTGCACACCGGTAGTGCACAGACAACTAAAAAGAACAGGAAACTGTTGATCTATTCGCCGCTGCGTACCTTTTTTCAGCAAAATCCTTCCTTTAAGGAAGTAGAAATTTACAGGTGGGAACCGCGTGGCTGCAACCGGTTAACTATCAAATCAACAGATTCAATAGTTAACCGGGAATTTTTTGACCTGTGTTTCGAAGGCGATAAATTTTTATTTGAAAAGAAGTTTGGGAAATGGAACCTTCCCGATTCGCTGGTAGCCTCGTTGATCGATCATAAGGCGGACTACTGGCATGCAACCGTTAATATCAGATACGATTCCGTCTTTATTGCCACTACCCATGAATACTACCCTAAAGAGGATTATTACTTTGCCAGGATCAGGGACTCCATCTGGTACATAAAGGGCATGGCTGCCCTGGAAAAGGAATTACAGGAACGTATTCAGCATATTTCTGCGGAAGAAAAACTCACCGATTCTGTTTTCGTTTTTACAGCGATCCTGAAAAAAGACAGTACGATAACCGTTGACAAACAAATAACCTCAGAAAATAAAACTTACGCAAAGGCTTTAACCGAAACGCTTAATAAATCGTATCCATGGATGCCTTATATGCATGGTGGAATGGCGCTAAGTTTCTATATGAGGATCTATGTCAGGATCAATGAAGATCGTACGGTAAGGGTGGATCTCAGGCAGCCCTAAAGAACCAGACACCCACCACAGGCATTATCGAAGGCTATTTCGATGATAAACATGCGGTTGAAGAACAGCCATCTCACACCCAATTTGTCCAGATCAGCAAATTGCTACCAATTTTTAATAAAAAACCTTGCACATCTGGTTTTCGTTCATTAACTTTGAAACGCAAAGTACTTTCATTATGAATGAAAAGCCAGATTACGCCCGTGATATAACTGAGATCCGCTCTATGATGGAGCGCTCGTCCAAGTTCCTGTCGCTCTCAGGGTTGGCTGGCGTAATGGCCGGTATTTATGCACTGACAGGGGCTTTTATTGCTTACCAGGTGCTCGATTTCAATCCCGGTGACATGAGCACAGCCACAGGCAGTTCTTTATGGAAGATCGTTCTACTGGCCCTGCTCGTTCTTGTGCTGGCGCTGGGTACTGCTATTTATCTTTCCTGGAGAAAGGCGAATAAAAGCGGGGAAAAATTTTATAATGCTACCACAAAACGGGTGGTGAGCGCAATGGCAGTACCCCTCATTGCCGGCGGTTTGCTGATGCTAGCGGTATTGCTTAAAGGACTGATTGGCCTGATAGCCCCATTTTCATTAATATTTTATGGACTGGCGTTATACAATACCAGCAAATTCACTTACGATGAAGTTAAAACGATGGGACTGGTTGAAATAGGGTTAGGCCTGACCGGCGCCTTCTTTATAGGATATGGGTTACTTTGTTGGGCACTGGGTTTTGGCGTGGTGCATATTATTTATGGCATTTATTTGCATTACAAGTACGAACGGTGAAAATATCAATAAATGGATTACATAAAGCATTTGAAAACAGGGTCAGGCTCGGTATTATGTCGGTGCTGGCTGTTAATGATATGCTCGACTTTAATTCACTGAAAGACTTCTTCGATATCACCGATGGTAAACTGGCCAGCAATATGAAAGCCCTGGAAAAAGAAGGGTTCATAAACATGAAAAAGTCGTTTATCGGCAAAAAGCCCAACACTAAATATTACATGACGAAGAAAGGTAAAAAAGCATTTGAAGATCATTTGAAAGCACTCGAACAATTATTAAAATCACAAAAATAAACATGAACCCAACAACAGCAGAACTCAGGTACATGCCGCAAATAGTAGCGGTTTTTATTGGGTTAAAAGTATAGCCATATTTTTTTGCTCTTACACTTTGAATTTCAAAGTTCTTTCAATTTAAACTATCAAAAACAGTGAACATGACACCAAACACCAATGCAACCTCCCGCACCAACAAAGGTTCCTTAACGGTACGAATGCTGATCGGCGCAGCGATCGGCTTATTGCTGATCTGCTTTTTTCTTATTACGGCCGGGAATCCCGATCCCGCCTGGCCCAAATTATGGATAATAAGACCATTGATCATAGTTCCGCTGGCTGGCGCAATGGGTGGCTTATGTAATTACTATCTAGTAAATTATCATGGTATGATCGGATTGAATAAAATAATAGCCATTATACTAAGCGGATTCATATTTGTAATTGGCTTGTGGCTTGGGATTATATTAGGACTCGACGGCACTTATTGGAATTGATCGCCCAATTAACAATCACTATTCAATAATTCAATCAATAAATGATGAAAGACCAGATCCTCGGCCACCTGAACCATCCCGGTGAACTCGAAAAACTGTACAGGAGCAATAAGAGTTTGTTCAGGCGCGAATTCAATTCGCTTTACCCGGAGATACAGGGCAGCCAGTTTGCCGTTTTCTGGAATGAAAGGCTGAACTATGAACGCGATGAAATCAATTGGGCTAACCGCAGGGAATTAATGTTTGTGATCGTTGCGGTCATTATCGCAGGGCTCACCGCCAAACTGCCTTACTTTTTACATTTAGACGAGGAAAATTTCTATACCAGGAACGCCGGGTTTATCATCTTTCCGGCATTGTCGGCTTATTTCGCCTGGAAGAACAAACTATCGACCGGTAAAATTGCAATTGTTGCTGGTTTGGCACTGGTGGGATTACTGTTTATCAACTGGCTTCCTGATGTTAAGAAAAGCGATACCCTGATGCTATCATGCATGCATATGGCATTTTTCCTGTGGTCGTTGTTAGGATTTGCTTTTGTTGGCGGCAAAGACAGTAATGGGGAAAAACGGCTGGCCTGGCTATGTTTTAACGGCGATCTGGTGGCAATGTCAGCACTCATTGCCATCGCGGGTTTTATACTATTCGGTGTAACCGCGGGACTTTTCTCATTAATTGGTTTCAATGTTGAAAAGCTCTACCAACACCTTCTTCTTCCCTTTGGCCTTCCTGCCGTGCCGATCCTGGGAACTTATCTCACCCAAACCAATCCGAACCTTGTAGGGAAAGTTTCGCCGGTGATCGCAAAAATATTTTGTCCGCTCGTACTGGGCATGCTGATCATTTATCTGGTTGCCATTGTGGTTACAGGTAAAGATCTTTATAACGACCGTGATTTTCTGATCGTGTTCAATGCACTTCTGATCGGCGTTATGGCAATCATATTCTTTTCTGTTGCCGAATCATCGAAAACAACAAACAGTAAAATGGAGATCTGGACACTCACTTTGCTTTCAACTGCAACAATCATTGTAAACGGCTTTGCATTATCGGCCATCCTGTTCCGCATCTCCGAATGGGGCCTCACTGCCAACAGGGCCGCAGTGCTTGGCAGCAATGTGCTGATATTGATAAACCTCCTGCTCGTAACTGTGCTTCTTTTCAGGGTAGTGATCAGGAAGAATGACATCACTGAAGTGGGCAAGGTTATTACCTGCTATTTGCCTGTGTACTTTATATGGTCAACAATAGTGACCTTCTTATTCCCATTCCTGTTCGGTTTCAAATAAAGCAACACAATACCTCAATACCATAAAATGAAAATTGATCTTATCATAGCATACGTGCAGCGGTACGAATTGGGGCACGAAAGGGATTTTGTGCCGCCCATAACAGGCATTCATCTGGCAGCGATCACTCCTTCCAGTCATGAAGTGCGGGTATTTCATCAGCAGATTGAAAAAATAAACGTGAACACTGACGCAGATGTGATAGCTATTTCTTTCTTTAGCGGTTTTGCCCTGGCGGCCTATAAACTTGCCATTGAGTTTCGCAACAGGGGAAAGATATTGGTAGCCGGCGGCCCGCACGTTACTTATTGCCAGGAAGAATCGCTTCGTTATTTTGATGCAATAGTTACCGGGGAAGCTGAAAACGTATGGCCCGAAATGTTGAAGGACATCGAGCTTGGTCAGTTGAAACAGGTGTATAAAGGAACTCCCTGCGACATGACCAATTTACCAACCCCCAGATATGATCTTTTACCGGACAGGTTCTTCATAAAAAAAGTTATCCAGGCAACCAGGGGCTGCCCCTTCTCCTGTTCATTCTGCACCGTTCCTTCGCTTAACCCCGGCTTCAGGTTACGGCCGGTTCAGGACGTAATACGCGACGCTTCCTATGATAAATTCAGTCACTGGTGGCAAAGGAAGATCGTATGGTTTTGGGATGATAACCTTACGATAAAGCGGCCCTACATCAGGCAACTGCTCAATGAAATGATCCCGTTAAAAAAATGGTGGCTCACCCAGGCCAGCATGGATATTGCCAAGGACCCCGAACTGCTCGATCTGATGAAAGCCTCCGGCTGTATCGGTGTTTTCCTCGGCATTGAATCATTTGGGGTTGATTCCCTGGCCGATGCCAACAAACGGCAAAACAAAATTGCCAACTACAAAACAGCGGTAAAAGAGATCAGAAAGCGGGGTATTGCCGTTATGGCCGGCTTTATTGCAGGGTTTGACCATGATGATGAACAAAGCATTATCAACATGGCCAATCAGTTGATGGAGATCGGCATCGACGTCCCCTTCCTCAGCATTATGACACCCTTCAGAGGCACGCCTGTTTTTACAAAACTAAACCAGGAAGGACGGATCCTGCATGACAGGAACTGGAACTTTTACAATGGCTATAATGTAGCGTTCAAACCTAAGCTACTAAGCGAATCGCAATTGCTGCATGCGCATAGGACATTGTGGAAAAGATCGTTCTCACCCCTGTACGCCTTCAAAAGGATCATGCGCGGATTATTTACGTTAAGACCGGGCGCCTTTCTACTGTCGGCATTCATGAATTCGTTTTACTGTTGTAAGAGAATGAGAAAGAATTATCCTATCGACATGACCCAACGCAAAGACCTGAACAAATTGGTGGAACCACAGGTACGGTCTTTCGGCGAAAATGCCATGGAATATGTAACAACGTATAGTTAGCAAATTTTATAATTAAGGCTTATTCCCGTGGTATAGTTAAATGCAGCGCTTCTTCCACCCTTTCCTTCTAGCAAATACATACCAGTAACAGGAATATGCAACTGCACCAGACAATAATAAATAAATGCAGCTGCAGAATCTAATAAAAGTGGTAAATTGATGTATTCCAGATGTCTACCGTTCACTTCTATAAACTAATCATGACTGCGTTTCCTGTATCGAAACCATGCAGGAAGCTCAGGTTGCAATTTGTCTGTTATCTTATCTGCACCTGCCTTTACCTTCCTTTGTTTGGAAAAACACATCATGTAGGCGCAGGACAAACTTATACATCACTTGCCCGGGCTGTTGCGGTTACGTTACCCGGTGATACCATAATGGTGCATGAAGGGAAATACGCCGGTGGCGTTTCCATTGCCAGGTTGCAGGGCACTAACCTAAAGTGGATTTATATTACTCCGGCGCCCAATGCCACCGTTATTTATGCGGGTGGTATCGCTGCCTGGCATATGACAGACGCCGCTTATGTGAAGATAAAAGGTTTCATTTTTGAACAGCAAACCGGCAATGGGTTCAATATGGATGACGGAGGCTCGTATGATACGCCTTCGCATCATATAATTTTTGATGCCTGTACTTTCCGGAATATCAAAGCAAGGGGCAACAACGATCTGCTTAAACTATCAGGGGTAGATTTCTTTGAGATCAAAAACTGTGTTTTTCTCAACGGAGCAACTGGCGGCAGTGCTATCGATATGGTAGGTTGTCATGAAGGTTCCATCACGAACAACCGTTTTGACAACCAGGGCAGCAATTCTATACAGGCCAAAGGCGGAGCAAAAAATATCAGGATCGCATTCAATGTTTTCAAAAACGGCGGTCAACGCACGCTTAATTTGGGCGGATCAACAAACCTGAAAATGTTTCGTCCGCTCCACGCCCGCTACGAAGCCGCACAATTGACGGTTTATTCGAATATTATCATCGGCTCCGATGCGCCCATTGCTTATGTAGGTTGTGTGCAAACCGAAGTGATGAACAATACCATTTATCTTCCGCAAAAATGGGTGATCAGGATTTTACAGGAAACCGTAGATACTTCCCGCTTTTATTCCTGTGGAAATAATTCTTTTAAAAACAATATCATTTACCGCGATAACCGGGTGAGTACCGATTGCAATACCGGCGCATATACGAATCCAAAAAGTTTTAGCTTTTCCGGCAACGTTTGGTATCATGCGCAAAACCCTGCATGGACAGGCCCTGTCCTTCCGGTGAAAGACATCAACAGCATTATTGGCAAAGACCCGCTTTTCAATAATGCCTTATCAGGTGATTTTACTTTGCAGGCGGCTAGTCCGGCGGCAGGCAAAGGCTATCAAAATAACGGGAAGCTGTGAGATCAGCTGCAAAAATCCTTACGACCCGGCTTCAATCTTCTTTATGAATTTCTCAGGAAGACTATAGTTATTCAACCCTTTCCATTTCCCGTTCGTAATTACAATGCCATTGCAAGTGCCCACTGGCAACTATCTATAAGCTATAAAAACAAGTGCAGTGAACCGATTTGTGTGCGTATTGCTTTTATCAGTAACAGTAGCTTGTAGCAAAAAACAAACTGATCTTCCGGCAACCAAAGAAAACTCCTATGCCGGCTATACGGAATATCTTATCCCAGCCAAACAACATTATGCAACAAACTGGCACACCTGCCGAACTGAGCATCAGTATTCAACCCAACCAATACCTGTTCACCTACCACGGATCACCAACCACGCTGCCGCGCCATTGCAATTCCAATAACATCCTCGGCTATAAGTTATACCCATATTTTGGCGGCGATGAAACCGCCCCGCATGATATTGATTTGTTTATAAAAGAGCTTTAAAATTTTCAGATCAAAGATCCCGATCTCATCCCCAAAGATCCGTTTAGCCATATTTGCGGCCTGTGTCATATATATAAATCCCACACACTTATCAGGCAAAACAACACGTTTATTGTCCAAAATAACACACTTATCAAGTGTATACTCATAAATCTAAAATGTTGTTATAGCTTTACGCTCTATAACCATTACCGTCCGGATAGCCGGTTTTCAATGTTCATAATAACTGAACATCCGAACTGTGGCAAATAGTTACATATTGTGCGAAACATAAAAGTGAATATCTGCATGAACCTGGCAGACAAGAATTTAACATTGCAAACAGCATGGCACTCAATGGGGCAAACATATGCCACAGAAATTAATGCAATGATTGATTTTGGTGAAAAATTCGGATGGGATAACTGGAAGGAAGAAGAACCGGCCGACAACAGGGCGGAGCTGGCCCAGGATGTACTTACACTTTTAAAGAAAGCTAATAAGGAAGGTACCATCTCCACATTCAGGCAAAATTTTCCGCCTGCATATGCGCCTTTTATCAATATCATTCAGGAGCAGGGACAGAATATTGAAAACCTGTGTTACATTAGCGATAATAAAATTGCCTTTATTGTTGGTTCTGCTTATGAAAAGAGAAAGGCCTGGTTATTATCGGGCAGCAACATCGTCAGGCTTCGGGATAATATACAATCGATTGGAAGATCGCCCAAAAACAATATATACGCTATTGTAGAAAATGGCGCGGTAACTACCTACAATGGCTGGGGAGGAACTAAACTTTACGAATTCAAAATGCCCCCGGTAAACGAGCTTTCCATTTCACAAACAATCCCGTTTAATAACGGGTTATCGGTTTTACTCATCTCTCCGGAAGGTATTTATTTGCTCAATACCCGCGGCTACCAGCTCATTCATCCCGTTCCTGACCCCAATGATAAGGAATGGTCACCGAATATCCATATGGAACATGCCGCCTTATCGGGCGACAATGCTTTCATTGCTGTAGGCGATCAATCTTCCATACACCGGGTACTGAACAGCCAGGGCGAAGAGATTGCCGGCATCGGTCCGCAATCATCTTATCCGCATTACGCCCTGTTTTCGAAAGACGGGCAACAACTGGTGCTGAACTCATGCCATTTCTATAACGGTGTTACCATTGGCGTTTCTACCGCCGGCATAAATGGCCTCACCATTGAATCGCATACCCGCGACGGCCGGTACACGGTCATCGATGAAAACTGCCGGGTGTATGCTGCAGTAGCCACTTCATCGTACTATATTATGGGCGATGTTGGCGGTTACATAAAAGCATATGATGCTACCGGTAAACTGATCTGGCGCTATTTCCTCGGCTCCACCATCACAGGCATGACGATCTCCGACGATGAAACAACCCTATGGGTAGCCGCCTGCTCGGGAATGATCCATCAACTTAAACTCGACCAGGGCCAACGAGACGATCATACTATCGGCAATGGCAATCACTTTGAAGAACTGAGGGCCATCTTCTGGAAAAATGAACCGCACCCGCTGATCTGGTAAGTTTTCTCAATAAATAAAAAAGCCTCCCCAAAGTTTTCACGTCAGGAAAGCTTCATCACAAGTCTCGCACGATCTCATCTATCTCACCACGATATTCTGTTGGTTATTATAATGACTATCACCACCGTCAAAAACTGTATATCAGCCTGTGCATCCCGCATTGTAAACTTAAAATGAAATAAATGTTATCAATAAGTATGCGGCATTCACTAATTTAAGGGCGCCCTATTTTCGCGTCGCAAAAGATATCCGTTAACGTCATGATATCAAATTATGACAGGCTGTAGTACCGATTGTTTGTTTTGTTCGTCTATATAAAACCGGCGCACTAAGCTGGTGACAGTAGCCCCTCCCCGATCATTACATATTCTTATATATTTAAAAGTGACCCTGCAATGAAGAAATCATTCTTAGCGAGCCTCTTATTGCTAATAGCAATATTTACAGGCAACAGACTAACTGCCCAGACTACACAGGCTTCCATCATTGGTATAATTACCGATGATAACAAAAAACCGGTTCAGGGAGCAACGGTGCAGTTGTACAACGAATCGACCGGCTTCACTACTGCAACGTTGACCAATGCAAAAGGTGAATACATTTTTAAAGAACTGCCACTGGGCGGCCCTTACACCATCAAAGCTTCATTTGTTGGTTACGGTGAGCAGAAGCGCACTGATTACTTTTTGAACCAGGGCGACCTGTTACGGGTTAACATCATTATGCAGGTTTCTGCAGCCAGTATGAATGAAGTTACGGTTACAGCTACGGGTCAGCGGAAAAAATCGGAGAACTTCGGCGCCGCTACTTCAGTCACCGCCCGTGACATTTCGCGGCTACCGGTAAACGGCCGCAACTTCACATCCCTCATCGATCTGTCGCCCTTAAGCAGCGGCAGCAATCTGTCGGGACAATTAGGCTCTTCAACCAATATCACCATCGATGGTACTTCAGCCAAAAATCCAACCTCCAGCAGCGGCACCAATAACCGGATCGGCGGTCCATATGCCATGTCTATGGAGGCCATCCGTGAATTCAAAGTAGTAACGAACCAGTATGACGTTACCTTTGGCCGTAGCGGCGGTGGTACTATCAGCACCGTTACAAAATCAGGTACCAATACTTTTTCAGGGAGCGTATTTATGTTTTCACGGGCCGACTGGTTATCGAGCAAATATGATATGCGCGGCAACCGGCGGTTAAATGATTTCTCTACCAACCAGTATGGATTTTCATTGGGCGGCCCCATTATCAAAAATAAAGCACACTTCTTTATTGCCTGGGACCGCCAGGATGACGCCCGGCCTTTACAGATCGCCGATATTCAATCATCAGCCGATGAAAGACGCCTCGGCATCCACACAGATACGCTGAACCGTTTCCTCGGTATTGCCAGAAGTAAATACGGCGTCGCCAGTTCGCCGCAAACCGGGTCATTCGACAAGAAAAGACATACCGATGCCGCTTTTGTCCGGGTCGATTGGCAGTTAAATGAAAAAAACCTTCTTACCATCCGGGACAACTATGTAAACGACCGCGCCCCATTGGGCCGCAACGATAATACTTCGATCAACCTGTATGAAGTATATGCAGACGCGCATGCATGGAACAATAGCTTCCTGGCTACACTACGTACAGTGGTTAATTCCAAACTGACCAACGAGCTGAAACTACAGCACCTGTATACATTTGAAGAAAGCACACCGGGCAGCCAGTTGCCCAAACAAAATATTCCGCGGGCAATCGTAGAACGTATCGGCAGCAGAGTGAATGGCTCTAACGTAAACACGAATATTCAATTGGGCGGACAACGCTATTCACCGGAACATTTTTATAACAATGTGTTCCAGTTGGTGAATAACGTATACTTAAACACCAACAGGTTCAACTTTACATTTGGCACCGATATCCAGTACACGCACATGAACTCTTTGTATGGCAGTGAAATGAACGGGCGGTTTTATTTTACCGGAATGAAGAATTTCGACGAGCTGCGACCTTACCGTTATGCCCGTGAGGTTGCACTCGAAGACGATCCCAGTGTTGATCAGAACATCCTGAATGCCGCATTATATGCGCAAATGAAAACACAATTGATGCCCGGTCTTGATATGACGGCAGGTTTGCGCGCCGATTACACCAACTATTTCAACCGCCCTGATTTCAACAAGGTGGTGTTTGATGAACTGGGATTTGAAACCAACCGCTCTTTAAAAACATTTCAGGTACAACCCCGCATTCAGTTCAACTGGGACATCTACGAAAAACACAGGGATTACGTACGCTTTGGCGCTGGCGTATTTGGCTCCGACATCAACAACTACGCCATGATCAACAACATGGTTTTCGATGGCACGAAAGTGCTTTCCGTAGATATTCAAAGCGACATTCCCACGCCTGACTTTCCGGGATATCGCAATGATCCGTCAACCGCGCCGGGAAGAGACCTGCTCAGCCGCAGCGTTCCTACCATCAATATGAATGGCAAAGATGCACGGATACCTGTAGTGTATAAAGCCAATGCTTCGTACAGCCGCTTTATCACCAACAACCTTAAACTCGGCGTTGCGTTATACGCTACACTTGCGCGTAATAATTATATGTATGTTGACCGGAACATGGTGGATGAACCCTTCTTCCGCCTGAGCAACGAAGGAAACCGCGGCGTGTATGTTCCAGCCAATAGCATTGCCGTAAATGGCACCAGTGACTGGATGAACGGCCGTAAGCGCACTGCTGTTGGCCGCGTTCTTGAACTGAACAGCGAAGGCAAAATAAATCAGTATGCTTTTGTGTTCGATGGTACCTGGCGCTACTTCAGAGATGGCGAAGTTTCTTTCAGCTATACCTGGAACGATTCAAAAGACAACACTTCCTATAATGGCGATGTAGCCAATACCGCAACCCTGGGGCTTATGGTAAACGACGACCCGCGTAACCTGAGCACCATGTCGTACTCCGATGGCCAGTTCCGTCATAAAGTTGTATTCTATGGAACGCTGCCAACATTTTATGGTGTAAGCGTGGGCGTTCGCTACTCAGGCATCGGCGGTACCCGATACTCGCTGGCGGTAAACGGAAACGTGAATGGCGACTTCGTAGCTTCTAACGATCTGGCTTATGTTTTCGATATAAACGACACCAAAGTGCCTGAGAAATACCGCACCGGTATCACCAACATCCTGAAAAATCCCGATGCCAGCAAGAGCGTTAAAAAGTATATTGAAAAAAGCATGGGCGGTACCGCTGAACGCAATGGCGGTATCAATCGCTTCAATGGCGTTTGGGATGTGCGCATCGCTAAAAAATTCACCTTCTGGAAAAAACAATACGTTGAACTGTCGGCCGATATTTTCAATGTAGAGAACCTGATCAATAAAACCTGGGGCGCCAGCAAAAACCTGGGCAAACAAAATCTCTATACCATTAACTCAACAAATGGTTTTGACCAGGTAACGCAAAACTACAACTATGATGTAAGCGGGAATACAGGTGTTTTGACACCGGGCGGTAACCCCTGGCAGATCCAGATCGGTATTCGCTGCGGATTTTAATTACGGTAATTATATAGAGTAGCGTCCCGGTTATTTGTCGGGACGCTTCTTTTAAAGTTTAGCTTTTTGAAAAGCACTATTTATGTCTGAACTGGTAAAACAGTCCTAATTGCCAAACCCGGTTCTGAAAATCATTGTTCCTGTCTTTTGTAACGTCAGTTAACCCAAGATTATAACGGGCATCGATACCTAATCCATTCTTACCTACATAACCTGCACCAAAGCTCCACGAAAAATCGGCATTGCTGAAATCATCAACATCCGTTTCCGTACTTCCACTCTCCCACTCAGAAGTTGTTAAAATGCCTAACTGCGGACCGGTTTGTAATCTAAATCCATTGCCAAACATATACTGTCCCAATACCGGAATGTTGATGTAATTCAGTTTTAATTTACCATTGTTGTATTCAGCTCCCTGCGTACTATATACGAGCTCCGGCTGAATGGCAAAAGAACGGGTAAGATGAATATGAGCAAGACCGCCAAGATGGAATCCGGTTTTAGTGTCTGCATCATTATCGGCGGCATCGTTTGCAATGTTCGCAAAGTTTACACCACCTTTAATACCAAATTGCACATGTTGCGCGAAGGCGCCTTTGATCAGCAATAACATTACTGCCGAAATAATAATTCTCTTCATAATGCTGGTTTAATTAAACAATACATACCAACTACTGCAAAGAAAATACCAGCCCCGCATTATGTTGTTTTTACAATTTAATCTATTGAAAATTAGAAATTTCGCACTGTGAACTATACCTATACCCACCCCCTGTTCTTCGCAGCCCTTCTTCTCATAATAAACTCTTTCGCAAATACACCTATCAGCAACAAACCAAAGATAAAACCACCAATATGCGCAGCATAAGCTACCCCGCCGGCTTCTTCACCGCCCAGCGCCCCCAGCCCATTTACAACCTGGAACGCAAACCACACGCCTACCGCTATAAATGCCGGCACCGTTACAATTAAAAAGAAGATCCAGAGATGAATGCCTTTGCCGGGGAACAGTCGCAGATAGGCGCCTAACATGCCGGAGATGGCGCCAGACGCTCCTAAACTGGGTATTAACATACTTTGCCCAAAAACGAGGGTGGTGACCACATGGCTTAACCCCGCCAGCAAACCGCACAATAAATAGAAGAAAAGATATTTGAGATGCCCCAACGCATCTTCGATATTATCGCCAAAGATCCACAGGTACATCATATTACCCGCCAAATGCGCCAGCCCGCCATGCATGAACATGGATGTAAATAAGGTGAGAAAAACAGGAATATTGGTAATACCGAGGCCAGGTACGCGGAAAGTTTCTCCATCATACGGGTTTATAGCCACCTTCGAATCGGTTACAATATCGCGCCCGGTAAGTATTTCAGCCGGCACGGCAGAATAGGCAAAAGTGAAATCATCGTTCTGCCCTAACCTTTGCCAGAAAACAAATACAAAAATATTAAGCGCTATAAGCAGATAATTGACGAAAGGGAACGTTTTCCTGTCCCGGTTATCATCACCAATAGGAAATACCATCTTTTTTTCTCAAAAATAGGCAAAAGCCATACCTGTTGCCAGCCAGTCACACTTTTTAAATTGTAGCGCATTTGTAATGGTTGTATAATAAAACCCGCCGATCTGCAAGCCGCCCGGCCGGAAATAATAAGAGCGGTTCAGTACGTTGGTGCCGACAGTTCTAACTGTAAGCGAATTTTTGAGGTAATGCCGGTACACCGAAAGGAAATCGACAAAATTAATGGCCAGTGTCGGCCGGCCGACATAACCTGTGTTTTCAAATCATTAAATTTGATTACACAAAATTAGACTCCGCTTCCGGTTGCTGCCATACAAATAGAAAAAGATTTGTATGAACCAAAAGAATATAAAAAGAGCGCTGGTAGTCGCCATAGTGGTTGGCAGCTTACTGAACACTATAAACAGTTACGATGTATTCTGGAATGGTAATTTTACCCCAAAAAACACCTTAAGGATCGTGTTGACCTACATCACCCCTTTCTGCGTTTCGTTGTATTCATCAATAAAAGCAGGCAAAGGTTAGTAAAGCTTATTTCAGGAAATCTTCCCGGTGCGGCGAAAACACATCTACCAGCATACCGGCTTCCAGGCATACACAACCGTGAACGATATTTGGTGGCACATAATATCCATCGCCTTTGCGAATGATCTTTTTCTCTTCACCGATGGTCATTTCAAACACACCGCTCTCTACATAAGTTGCCTGCGAATGCGGATGCTGATGCAGCGACCCAACACCGCCCTTTTCAAACTTCGCCTTTACCAGCATCACCCGCTCATCGTACCCATAGATCTGCCGTTGAATGCCATTCCCTACATCTTCCCAGGGTATGTCCTGCTCAAACTGAAACTCATTGCTCTGTAACATATATGCCTGTTTTACGGTAAATAAACAATAGTATTTCCCCTGCTGATCCTGATCATCGATGAACGCAAATGTCTTGATTTTTGCTAAATATTACCTAATTTATACAAGAAACCAGCTGCATCGCCTTTACCGGCGCGGCGGTTGTTTTCATCAGATTGCCACCAGGTACTATTTTGGAAGAAAGTGAACACCCATTCATGGAACAAGTGAATATCAAAAAGCTGGCGCAGCTTTTAAATTTATCTATTGCTACTGTTTCAAAAGCACTGCGGGATAGCCACGACATCAGCAGGGAAACGAAAGACAAAGTGATGTCGCTGGCCAAAGAGTTGAACTATCAGCCGAACCCGCATGCCAGTTCTCTTCGCAAACACAACAGCAATACCATTGCGGTGATCATTCCTGAAATAGACAACAACTTCTTTACCCTTGCCATCAATGGTATTGAATCGGTGGCCCACGAAAAAGGATATCATGTAATTATTTATTTATCGCACGAGGATTTTGCGCGGGAAGTATCATTCACCCGGCATTTACATAGCGGCCGTGCCGATGGGGTGCTCATATCGGTGGCCAGCACTACCACTGATTATGCGCACCTGCATGAACTGCAGAACAAAGGCCTGCCCATCGTTTTCTTCGACCGCGTTTGTGAAAACTTCAATACGGTTAAGGTAACTACCGATGATTACCAGAGCAGTTACCTGGCCACCCGGCACCTTATTGAACAAGGCTGCAAACGCATTGCCCACCTTGCCATTTCGCAAAGCCTTTCCATTGGAAACAAAAGGGCCAAAGGGTACCTGCAGGCATTGCAGGACCATAACATACAAACCAGTGAAGCATTACTGGTTGAATGCGTAAATGACAAAGAGCAGAACACCGCAATTATCAAAGAGCTGCTGCAACGCCAAAAACCCGATGCCATTTTCGCCGCCGTTGAGCGGTATGCCATTCTCTGCTATGAGCTGTGCGAAACACTGGGGCTGAACATTCCAAATGATGTGAAGATCATCGGCTTCAGTAATCTGCAAACAGCATCATTGTTGAACCCTTCCCTTTCTACCATCACCCAGCCTGCATTCGACATCGGCCGCGAAGCGGCAGCAATGCTTTTAAAGAAGCTGGAGAAAAAGAATTTTCAGTTGCCCGATGAAAGCATCGTTATTCAGTCCAAACTCATTCCCGGAAAATCTACTTCGTGATAAAATAATATTACGTGTACATTTTTCGTATCAGTTCCACCGGCACAATGACCGGCTCCGTTGTTCTTCGTTCTTCGTTCTGCGTTCTGCATCCTGCGTTCTGCGTTCAGCATTCAGCGCAAGCTATCACGTAACCACCCTTACAGCAGTACGTTTACCATTATTGATATAGCTCACCAGATAATAAGGGAGCGGGCGAAGGACATTGGGCTAAAACAACACGGGAAAACAGCAGAGACAGCCCCATGTATATGACAGGTACAAAATAGCGCATACAACAGGGTTAGGTGTTATGTGCCTTTAACAGGTATCCATATGGTTTATTGGTAACATGCCTATAGAAATTTAATAGTAGTATGTGCAGCTTAAAAAATGGCCGTACATGGTAAGATGCCGTACGGCCATATAAAATAATTACACCCGCCAGACCGGGTGGGTTGGGTTTTTTATAAAATTGTTTATTTTTATAATACCTTTAAAATAACATCGGCAACTTGATCTTAAAGCGACTGGTAAAATATAAACAACCGATCCTGTATGGCGCATGTATGGCCATCCTGTTATTTCTTTTGAAATGGCTTCAATTCCGATTTGTAATCATTGATCATGCCCTCGAAATTTATGTTGGTGCCATTGCCATTATTTTTACCGGACTGGGGATCTGGCTGGCACTAAAACTGGCCCGCCCCAAGGTTAAGACCGTGGTGGTGGAAAAGGAAGTATATATAACACCCGTTGCTGCCGCAAACGGGAATGGCATAATCGCCAGTGAAGAAGAACTGGTTAAACCGGGGTTAAGTAAAAGAGAACTCCAAGTGCTGCAACTGATCGCCGAAGGATTGAGCAACCAGGAGATCGCAGCCCGCTTATTTGTTTCGCTGAACACCATAAAAACACATTCGGGCCGCATTTTTGAAAAACTCGACGTCAAACGCCGCACGCAGGCCATCGAAAAAGCTAAACGATTGAACCTCATTCCTTAAAGCCTATCACTCTTTAGTATAAAAATCGGGGTTTATACCAAAATCACCCGAAAGTATGAACGTGATTTCCGTTTTGCCCTCCATTTTTGCGGTGTAGCCGGCTGCCGGTACCGGGCTGGTTATATTACCCATCAAAAAGCAAAACAATGAAAAAAAATGTTCTTGTATTCGGACTGCTGTACGGTTTAATCGTAACCGCATTTATGATCTACTCTTCCGTGAACTGTTATTACAACGCCAACTTTAAAAGCAATGAAGTAGTAGGCTATGCGGGCATGCTGATTGCTGCATCCTTTATTTATATAGGTATTAAAAATTATCGCGATAAGTTCAACAATGGCACCATCACCTTCGGCAAAGCATTTAAGATAGGCTTATTGATCACGCTTGTAGCCTCCACTTTTTATGTGATGGTATGGGTCGTTGAATATTATGTTTTCCTGCCCGACTGGATGGATAAATACTGCACCCATTTGATCACCGAGGCAAAAGCCGCCGGCGATAACCAGGTAAAAATGGAAAAGACCAATGAACTGGTCGATACCTATAAAAAGATCTATAGCAACCCATTCTATGTAGTGCTGGCCACTTATGTGGAAGTATTACCGATAGGCCTTATCGTTTCCCTGATTTGTGCGCTGATACTGAAACGGAAATCAAAAACCGGAAGACTGGCAACCGCTATCGCTTCCTGAAAAAATCAGATGGTATGAAAATCAGACTAACGAGCATTTACGTAGAGGACACCTTCAAGGCATTTAAGTTTTACACGGAAGTTTTGGGTTTTGTGCAACGGTATTACCTACCGGAAGGTTACCTGGCCATCGTAGCCTCCCCTGAAGAACCCAATGGAACCGGCTTGTTGCTGGAACCAAACGAAAACCCCATCGCTTCCAACTACCAGAAAGCACTGTACGAGGCAAACATTCCGGTGATCGTTTTTAGCGTGGAGAATATGGGGGAAGAGTATGAAAGGCTAAAAGAAAAAGGGCTCGTGTTCAAAAAAGAACCTACACAAACAGACTGGGGAATAGAAGCAACTTTTGATGACACCTGCGGCAATCTGATACAATTACTTCAGTTAGTGTAAAGCCAGGAAAAAATAGTTGGGGCTGCTGCCGGCGGCAGCAGCCCCAACATAATTGTATTCCATTATTCCTTCCATCGACCACAACGAGCGAACCACTGTTATTAACGGTGCCCAACCCGCGAATAAGCAAAGCGGCGCCATTTCTTCCGGCCATACCCAACCACCACCACATCGGCCATGGAGGAAACTTTCAGTTTCAGGGAAACACTGTATTCAGTACGGTCGTCAACCGGTACTTTTTTGCTGCTCACTGCCCCCGGCTATTGAAACAAATGATAACTTTAAGACATTAGCTATAAGCGTATTGCATATGTGTTTTGCATTTTGCGTTTTTCGCTAAGGGTTTTGCATGCAGCGTTTCGTAACTTTAAGTACAGTCAGGAGATTAATGGTTAAAAAGGATGCATATGTTGAAAGTTTTATCACTACAAATAGCCGACAGCATTGATATTAAAGAGTTTAAAATTGTGTTCAAGGCCGAGTTGCTGCATGGGGATTCTGATGAACTGTTTTACCGGATTAAATCGCAAACACAAAAGTTTGCTTACATCTTCAAGTATGGCATTGTTAGCTTATTAGGGTACAATGAGGTGGAGACCATGGCATTCATTCAGGCCATTACACCGTATTGCAAGAACCCGCTCGATCAGCACATCAGCGATGAGTTTGATATTGGAATAAATGCAGGCCGAAACAAATTAGGCTATAATAAGATCGAGATCGAAGGGGCTACCACCGATAGCCTGCGGCTTATTATGCTCAATGTTTCGCAATCGGTTGCATTGGATCATTACAGCCAGCAAACCAACCTGCTGCTGGAAGAAACCACGCACCACACCCTGCAACTGGAACGCAAAGGCAGGCTCGATCTTTCGGGCACCAATCTGAAAAAATATATCGGCCGTACGCTGAACCTTAAAAACCGCATCGAGGCTAATCTGTATATTTTCGATTCGCCGGAAGAAACCTGGGAAGATGAAGAATTGAACCGGCTCGATATCGGCCTGAAAAAAACTTTCGACCTTCAGGCCCGCTTCAGAACCATTCGTGAAGGCCTGGAGATCGTTAAAGAAAATCTCGACCTGTTTAAAGACCTGCTTCAATACCGGAACAGCATTGTACTGGAATGGATCATTATCATCCTGATCCTTGTGGAAGTAGTGAACCTGTTTATAGAAAAACTTATGAAATAAAATGTCTGTTCGGGATTCTAAGCTTGTGTTGCAGGTTACAGGTTGCCGGGTATGAGCTGCCGGTTACCGGGTTTCCAAAAAAGAAATGCCCCGCTTTTGAAACGTGGCACTCTTTATAATATCCTGAAGCTGTATTTCGTTAGCTCATTGGCACATTAGCACATCAGCACATTGCCCTACGCTACTACTTTCTTACGTTTGACCTGCTTTTTTACAACTTTCCCGTTTACTTTCTTCCCGTTCAACACACCGGCTTTTCCATTTACTTTTTTGCCGTTGGCAACTTTGCCGTTAACCTTGCTGCCATTGGTAACTTTGCCATTTAACTTTTTCCCATTGGCAGCTTTGCCATTCACTTTTTTGCCATTGGTGACGGTTCCGTTTACTTTTGCGCCGTTCGCAAGCAGTTTCTTTTTCTCTCTTTCATCGATCCGCATATTATGACGAATCACCTGCCAGTATTCAGGGCCGTAACCTACGAAGATCTCACCACCGGCCGGAATATCTTTGGTGGCTTCAATAAACACACGCACGCCTTCTTCTACATACTCGGCATTGTTGTTTAACTCTTTTACCCTGAATAAGCCTCTCGCATCGTTGGCGTAACGGGCCAGGGCCTTTTTATCGTTCAATGCATCGATAACAAAATTGCGCTTAACGTAATAAATATAAGGGCTTTCATCTTCGTCTTTCTGCACTTCTTTCCAGGTCCTTGTTTTGCCTTTATACTCTACAATGCGGGTTCCTTTAGGGATGAATTTTTTGGTAAATAATCCTTTTCCAGCGTTGGGTAAGGTAGAAGTTTTAACGTACAACTGTTTCTCCAGGAATGCCATTCAATAAATAAATAAGTAGTTTAAAAAGATACTTTTACAATATATCAAAACCAACAGGCCATTAACCGTACTCTTTATTAGTTTATTGTGCCAAGTACGATAATAATATTCCGTTCGCCAATAACCGAAATCTATGGTTAAACAGGCGTCGAAGATAAGAACTAAAGTTATATTTTTTACATGCCACTCTAGCTGAAGGGGTATATTACCACCAATCCCATGCAAAAGTTCAGCCGTATGCAATAGATTTTTTTTCACGCCCACGATAAAATCAGCTGCATTTTTTTGCCGGCAACGTTCCCGGAATGATTTTCACCGCATACATTTAAAATCGAATCACCTTGTTAGCCGGCATGCCATAAACGATAGGATGCCGTTTTTTACCCGTCAATTTCGGTACAAATTTACACTTACCGTTCCTTACACACTTCTCCCATCACCCGTTTTCCTGCATGAACTTTAAGGGAATAAAATCCCATGCCGGGAAAAAGCTCATTTGGCACATCACTATAAAATATTAATTGTAAGCCACTTACATTTTGGCATCTGGATGGTTTTGTGTAGAGTATGAAACAAAACAGTACCCTCGTAACCCTCGCTTTAATTATAACAAGCATTATCCTGCCGCTTTGCTTGTCGGCTCAAAACCTCATCACCAACGCTGATTTCAGCAATGGAACTACCGGTTGGAACAGTGGGTGTACAGTTGAAATTCATACAGAACCGGTATATGGCGGCCCCGATGCGTCAAACTACGTTACTGAGATAGATGGAGAAACATGTCTCGATCAAAATGTATGCATTATGCCTGGCTATACGTACCAGTTAACCTTCAGGGCAACAAGAAGGGTCGATGCCAACACCCCATCTACCGCCAGCATCTCAATAAAAATAAAAGGCAATAATTCGAATGCAAACTATTTAAACCAGTCGAAGGGTTTTAATAATTCAACCTTTAACTGGACCACCCAGTCATATACATTCACCGTACCGGCCAACAGCAGCGATAAAAGCATAAACATCCATATAAAGGATAATAACAACAGCCGCACCTATGGTGTTTTGCTCGATGACATAGAACTGCATCCCCAGACTGATATGGCCATCGATGGCGCTTCAAGCGCGGTCCTGAATTCCACATACAACTATTCCGTGAGCAACAGTCCTTCTTCAGGCATTACCTACAACTGGAGCATGGGCGCCGATGCCAGCACAGCCACCTCAACTTCGGCAACTCCTTCTACAAAATGGACTTCCTCAGGAAATAAAACAATGTCAGTTGTTATCAGCAATTCAAGTTGCGTGGTTGCCACTTTGACAAAGAGCATTGCGGTAACCGGTGTATTACCTGTAACCTTTACGAGCTTTACCGGTGTAATAAAAGATAACAAAGCGGCGCTTAGCTGGTCAACCACGAATGAAGTGAACAATAGCCACTTTATAATAGAGCGTTCGATAAATGGCCGCAACTTCGATTCAGTTGGCCGTGTACAGGCCGGCAGCAACAGTGCGAACAGGTATGCTTTCTCTGAGAACAACAGCAATGCCACCAGCTACTACCGCCTGAAACAGGTTGATCTTAACGGAACATTTATTTATTCAGCAGTTATTACGCTGAAAAACGCAGGCAGCACCAGGGAAATGACAATCTACCCTGCACAGGCTACCACAACCATTCAATATGTGGTTGCGAATGAAGCGCAGGCTACTGCTATCGTGCAGGTATTTAATATGACCGGCCAACCGGTTATCAGCCAGAAGGAAGTGTTATCAACCGGTTTGAATAACAGGTCGCTGAATGTATCGCACCTGGCATCCGGTCCTTATATTTTAAAATTACAGATCGCTGCTACCGGGGTTACTGCGGTAAAAAAATTCCAGAAAATTTAATCAAAACCTCAGTCATTCAGTTTTAAAAAATAAAAAAGTCCGGGAACAATGCAGTGGCGGCACTTGTTTCCGGACTTTCATTTCAACTCATGAACTCAATAACTGCATAACTTAGTCTCCCCTCATCATACGCACCTCGCCATAAACAGGCCCTGCCATATTATTTGCGGCGGGCATAAAGCTCACCTTCACTTTGTCTTTTCCCTTGGTAATTCCGGCAGGAATGGGATATGATATTTCGTAGAATTTACTGGCCTTATATTTATTAAGGTCTTCCGTGGCGATCTTTACGCCGTTCACGACGATGTCGAACGTTCTGCCCCGGTTATCCATGCCCCAGTAGGTACATAATAAAGTATTGGCTTTTTCCGCATCCACTTTCAGGTTGAAGGAGAAATGACCGCCCGGGTATGCCACCCTGAACTTTTTGGTATGCTCTTCCCCGGTATTCACTTTCTCCCCGGCAAAATCATGATCGCGCTCCGGCTGCATTTCACCCAGCCGTAACAGGTCAACCGTTTTTACTTCTATTTCGTGCCGTCTTTTGCGTTCCGCTTCATACACTTTTTGTTGTTCGGCCCAGCCCTGCGGCGTAAACAGGTCCCAGTACACGCTATAAAATTCTTTTTGCACCTGGTTGAAAGGGATCAGCGTCACCTCCTGCGGTTGCCCGGTATTGACAGAATGAAATACCAGCGGCCGTTTGTCATCGGCCTTTAACCATTTGGCCGGTGCTGTTTCCGATGACACCAGTACCGGAATGCCGGTAACCGGGTCGGGTTCCTTATTGCCGAATACCCCGGCCAGCACCAGCGGACCGTAAAATACCGCCACACGGTTGGGATTATCGGGCATCGGTTGCGTATGTAATTGCAGGTCGGGCTTAAATATTACCGCATCACCGGTTTTCCAGGTACGGGTAATGGTGAAATACCCATTGGCACCGGGTTGTATATTCGTTTGCTCTTTTCCGTTCACGGTCACCAACACTTTTTGTTTTGCCCAGTAGGGGTTTCTGATGCGTAAAGGAAACGAAACCGGTCTTGGCGCTTTAATTGCCAACCTTACCCAGTTACTTTCCGGTAATTGTGTTTGCTGTTCTATCACTACGCCTTTTTCTTTCCAGTTCAATTTCGATGCAATGAACAGGTTTACATACAGGCTGCCATCCGCCCCCTGAAAATAAATGCTTTCGCCATACTTTACATGATTCTCCATTCCCGAACCCACACAACAGGTAAACGTATTGAACGAGTCGCTGAATTCTTTTTGCGTTCCCATCCGCAGCGGCACAAAATAACACATCATGCCATCGCTGTGGTTTTGGGAAGAAAGGATATGATTGTACAGGGCCCGCTCGTAATAATCCATCAGGTTGGCGGAAGGCTGCAACGCGAACAAATGCCGGGTAAGCTTCAGCATATTGTAGGTATTGCAGGTTTCCATGGTGTTATCGGTAAGCGTTTCATTCAGTTTGCGGGCCGGCCCCAGGTATTCATAATTGCTGTTGCCGCCCGGGGCGTAGGTATGATCTTCAACCACCGTTTTCCAGAAGAAACCGGCAATGGTTTTGTCTTTCCCGCCTGCCGTGAGCTGGTATCGGCGAATGCAGCCGATAACTTTGGGAATTTGGGTATTGGAATGTTTGCCGGGTAAAATATCTTTTTGCATGGCCAGCGAATCGAGGATGCGTGTATCGTGGAATTTATAAGAAAGATCGAGGTATTTCTTTTCGCCGGTCAGCGCAAAAGTGTTCACCAGCACATCGTTCATACCCCCGTATTCGCAAAACAGCATACGTTGCAGAGAGCTGTCGGGCAGGTTGCGAATGATGTGAGCCGTCCAGTCGGCCATGCCTTTTTCTACAGCCAATGCCTGTTTGTTATCGCAGTACAGGTAGGCATCCAGCAAACCCGCCATAATTTTGTGCACGGTGTACCAGGGCGACCAGGCGCCATTGAGGTCGAACCCGCGGGAGCGGATGTTTCCTTTCTCCACTTCGGCCCAAACACTGTCTTCTTTGGGAATAGCGCCTACATAACCTTTGCGTTTGGGTTGTACTTCGGCCAGTTCGGTGACTATATAATTTACTTTATCGAGAAATGTTTTATCCTTTGTAACGGCATAGTGCATGGCGCAGGCCGATAAATAGTGGCCAAGGCTATGGCCTGCAAGCCCCGAGTTTTCCCAACCGCCATAGCGCGCGCCTTTTGCCTTCAAGCCCGCGTGCTCACGAAAATCGGCCAGCAGGCGATCGGGCTCAATCAACCGCAGATAACGCACGTCGGCTTCCATCGCCGTTTTAAACGGACCATCGAGCAGTTGCACATCCTGCAGGTGAAAACTATACGCCTTTACCGGCACCACCGGCTTCACTTTCATTTTGGATTGATGCTTTTCGGGCACGTATGACTGGGCATATGCCCCCTGAAGCTGCAATAGCAATATGGCCGAACAAAGAATAAACTTTTTCATCTGAATAATAAATGGAGTTTACAGTTCACAGTTCATAGTTTACGATTCTGCTGTATTCGCTTTAGGCTGTAATAGGAGCGTGTGGCGAGCAACGGTATTCACCACTCACCATTGACCATTCACTTATAAAATTTCCATTCCGCTTTATAATCTTTTGGGATCCGCTGGTTCGTAATGATGGCCCTTACCATTGAAACAGGCATTGAATTTTCGTGCAGTACGGCATCATGGTATTGTGCATACGTCATTTTACCGCTATCTACCAGTTCTTTTTTCATTGCATAGAATTGCAAACCGCCGATCATGTACGCCAGTTGGTACAGCGGACTGTACCCACCCACAAAGGAACGGCGCACTTCTCCTTCGGCATTGGCTCGTTCATGGCCCACCCGGTCAACCAGGAAATCGATGCATTGTTGGGGCGTCCATTTTCCCAAATGATAATTTAAGGAGAAAATAATACGCGCACAGCGGTGCATACGCCAGAACAACATCCCCACCCGGTCTTCAGGAGATTGCGGGAATTTCAGGTCCCACAACAACATTTCCCAGTACAGCGCCCAGCCCTCTATCCAGAAAGGCGTATCGAAACTGCGATACACTTTGTACCTGTTATTCATAAACCCCTGCAAATGGTGGCCTGCAATTAATTCATGATGTACGGTTGCGCGGGAGAAATGCGGATTGTTTCCACGCATGCTCATCATTTTATCATCTTCTTCCATCGTATTGGTGGGATACGAGATGCTTAACACTTCGCCACCGGTGAAGAAAGGATTTACCAGCTGCCGCTCGGGCGTCATCATGATCATGCGCCAGGTTTCTTCGGCCATGGGCGGAATGGTGAGCAGGTTATTCTTCTTTAAAAATGCAACAGACTCGTTGTATAATTTCATGATGGCTTCGGGTTGTTTTCCCGGCGGCACATAAGTATTCTTTACTTTTTCCAGTGCGGCTTTCCAATCTTTCCCCAACCCCATCTCCCGTGTAGCTTTCAGCATTTCCGCATCGCACCAGGCAAACTCTTTGTTGGCGATATCTATCAGTTCTTCGGGTGTATAGGGAATAAACTCCAGTTGCAGTTGGCGGATGATCTCTTCTTTTCCGATGGGATAACCAATAATACCACTGCCATCGTCTTTACCACCCGGCGCCGATTTTGCTTTTTGCTGCCAAAGTTGTGCATAGGCGGTAATGGCGGTATCGAGTTTCTTAAAAGGATCGGGCAGCCACCAGGTATAGGCGGGATCATACCCTGAATAAAAATCGTTCACACTTTTCAGTGCAGCCTGAAACCCCTTTACAACACCCTGCGCCCGGCGGATAAGGTTAATGGTTATGGTGGAATCTTTTGCCAGGGATTTTGACAACTTTCCAATGGAGATAGTGATCTCTTTCATTTGAGCCGCCCACTGCTGCGCATCTGGCTGGGGACCGCGGCGGCGGTATTTTTCCATTTCATAAATGGTAGCGGCAAACGGGAACCAGGTATTGAGTTGTTCGTATTCTTTCTTTTCCACGTTCAGCACCCGCTGTTGCTCTTCGAGGTTTCTTTTGAACAGAACATAATCGACCCTGCTTCCGGCGGGCAGGTTTTCAAAATTCAACTGCTGCACCTGTTTCTGGTAATCCGAAACAAGGGTCATCAGCCTGTTGCGCCGCTCCGGGCTATTCTCTACGAAATAGAACCGGTTTACACTGCCGCGGTCGGCTTCATATTGTGCCATCAGGTTATTTACCTCGCTTGTTTGCTGATAAAGCGGCGATTGAGCGTTGGAAGATAAGGTCGTAAGCGCAATGCAGCCTGTGATAGCTACATTGAGGATGTTTGTATGTATTTTACTCATAAGCATGTTAATTCAGGTTAAGGCAAATACAGAATACGGCTGCAAGCTTCAGGCTGTAAGCTTCAAGCAAATACAAATACAGCCTAAAGCCGCTCGCACGCTACACGCAAAGATGGAATACAGTCGTACAGCTCATACGCCTGTATTAACTTGTTAACCTGTCAATTTGTTAACTTGCTAACTCCCTTTATCAACTTCATCACCTGTATCAACTTGTTAACTCGTCAACAAGTCAACTCGTCAACTCAACTGCATATACTCCGGCAATACCGGCCGTACCGCAATCCCTTCCTTAATGATCTTCAGGATCCGTTCTCTCTCTTCGCCTATCAGCGTTAACCGGGGCGCGCGAACATATTCCGATCCAAGTCCTACCTGCGCTTCGGCCAGTTTTATATATTGTACCAGTTTGGGATGGATATCCAGTTCTAGCAACGGCAGGAACCAGCGGTAAATAGCGCGGGCATCATCGATGAGGCCTGCCTTGATCAACCGGTAAACGGCTACAGTTTCCCGTGGGAATGCAGTTACCAGGCCGCCCACCCAGCCATCGGCGCCCATCAGCAATTCTTCCATGGCCAGCGTATCAACCCCGCAAAGGATCTTATAGCGATCGCCAAAATAGTTGATCATCCGCGTTACGTTCGATACATCGCGGGTTGATTCCTTTACGGCCTGA
>CBIHPC010000032.1:0-43389 GCA_966211305.1 uncultured Niastella sp. | reverse complement strand
TGCAAAATCAATGATTTGCAGGTTTTTTGCTTTTTAGGCATACCTGGTTTTACTGAACATTATGGGTACGTTTACCGGCGTCATCCGTTGCGTCAGACCTGATTGTATAAATACGCAATGATCTTTACATACGGCGCTGTTTCTTTTCAGTTACGTAAATAGATCTAATTTAGTTGTATTGCCGCAATCAGGTGGCGGCAATACAAGCGTTGGCGTCTGTGTAACAGACGACAGTAACAACTACAAAGTAATGCAAGACATACTATTTAACTTTATATCAAAATACGTTTCTCTTACAGATGAAGAGAAGAACGTAATACTTTCGTTAAACATATTTCGCTCGGTAAAGAAAGGGACGACTTTACTTCAGGAAGGACAAAAATCGAAAGATAGCTACTTTGTTTTAAAAGGCTGTATCCGCACATATTACATAATAGACGGAGAAGAAAAAACAACCGCTTTCTACACAGAAATGGACGCCTTAACACCTCATTGTGTTATAAATAACGCACCTTCTAAATATTTCATAAGTTGTGTTGAAGATACTATTCTTACAGTTTCAAATTCAGATATGGAAGTAGAAATAAACAGTAACTTTCCAAAGTTTGAAACAATGTGCAGCATGTTGTCGGAAGAATCGTTAACAAAACTTCAAATAGACTTTGACGAGTTTAAGACTTCTTCACCTGAACAACGATACCTGAACTTATTACAAAAAAGACCAGACCTTATTCAGCGTGTTCCACAACACCAATTAGCAAGCTATTTAGGTATCAAACCTCAATCATTAAGCCGACTTAGAGCAAGAATTCTCGAAAAATAGATAAAACGTATTTCTTAACTTAAGTGAACGGGTTATTGTATCTCGCCAATCTACTTTTGCATTTTAGTTTCACATAAAATAAAAAATGCAAGGGAAACTTTATGGATTGAACTTGTCTTAGTATTAGCAAGCTGTTTACAGGTGAATGCACAATAGATGACAAGTGGCCACAATTCACGGGTGAACCAGGGCTGCATTTCGGATTTAATTTTTAGTTGATAATTTATGAATACACAAAAAAATCAGCACAAAAATGCACTGGAAGACATCAAAGTCAGTTTGAAATTGAAGCTTGCTACGCTGTGGGCGGGTTTAATGTTTCTCTATATCTATGTTGATTATTTTGCCTTATATATGCCGAATAAGATAAATGATATTCAGAAAGGGAGGGTGTATGAATTTAATATTACGCAAGGTTTTCTTTTGGCTGCAATTGCCTCACTGACCATTCCGGCACTGATGATTTTCCTTTCTGTTGCCCTGCCGGCTAAAGTAAATCGCCGGGCAAATATCATTATTGCCTCGGTGTATATTCCCTATACATTGTTTAATTTGGCAGGAGAGGCCTGGATGCACATGGTGTTTGGCGCTGTTGTAGAAGTTGTTCTTCTTTGTCTGATTATCCGTTATGCATGGAAATGGCCTCGTATTGAAACATGAAAAATCTATGAGCGAAAAAAATTATGAATAACAGCAATGTTAAATATTGACCTCAGGAAAACGACTGGCCAGTGCCGTGGATAGATTAATGAAGTTGATACAGGCCATAACGGTGATGAATATGCCTATCAGCGATAATGTCCATATTGTTGATTTGTTGGTGATATGACCGCCAAAATTATCGTAGCGATTATCAAAATGCAGTTCGGGCAGCGGCTGCAGGAAATTCAGGTTGGTACAACCGGTGCGTCAATCCGATACAAATTGCGTGTACCGGGGCCGTAAAAATGAGCTCCATCCTTTCTTTTTTCATATGAAAATGGTACGTTTTCATATGATAATGCTATGTTTTCATATGATAATGCTATGTTTTCATATGAAAATGGTACGTTTTCATATGATAATGCTATGATTTCATATGAAAATGGTACGGTTCCAAATATTACTCTCCTTGGGTGATACTATTGCAGGTACAGCGTGCAGTAAAGGCGATTTATCAAAATTTCTCCCGACAGGTAACAATACGATGAACCTGGGCGCCAACGGCAAAAAATCACTGTAATACCATAGACCGGGAAATATTTGTAAAAATCTTTGGGATGTAATCCTCTTTAATTTGGAGGGAAAGTGGAAAGTCTTTACTTTTGCAACCCTATTTGAGCGGAGAGATTGATTGGTGATTTTGAATACGAATAGCCGCTCGGGAGGTAGTTCAGCCCGGTAGAATACATGGTTTGGGACCATGGGGTCGCAGGTTCGAATCCTGTCCTCCCGACGAAAAAATGAGCCCCTTCAGATCGTTGGATTTGAAGGGGTTTTTAATATGAACTATTTTGAATCCATCCAAAGTAAATCATTCATCTTTCTCAATTTCAATAGGTTAAATGAGGTTCGAATCCAACTGAGATCAATCTCACCTTTATCCATTCTTATCTTATATACTGCTATTTAAATTTAAGTTATGTTGTTAATGCCAATTACACCCTCTTGCAGATTCTCTTACTTTGGTAATCCACTTTTAGCCTTTGCATCTTCATACCCCTGCAGAATATTTGTTCCCATGTAAGTTATCCATTTGCCCTGGGCTTTGTTGTTTTGCACATAGACATTATCAAACTCTAATCCATCGCTATCTTTTAACACCAGAGAATATCCAGTTGGCTGATGAAAAAGGTCAGGGCTATATTCTGTCTTTACCTTAACTACTTTAAATTTCTTATTATATTCTTTATCCAAAAAGGTTTGAATTTCATTTTTGACAAGAAATGGAGGAGTAATGTAATAAATTCCAAAATAAATAAGGAGGAAAAGTATAAGCATTACGGCTAGAAGACGCTTTAAAGCTTTCGTCATTTTATTGGACTTTTAATATTATTTCACGCTTCCTTTCATCAGATACGTATTAACGTAGCACAACAGCCCTGGTATTTTTGCCTATTTCGGCAGTCCGAGCTACCGTTTGTATAAAGATATGATGACCAGAAGGGAAATACACCGGATAGTCTGGTATAAAATAGCATGTCAAACTGCTGATTTGGTTCTTGCCATTTGCATCCATGATTAATTTGTTAAACCTATCCTTGTTATACTTCGTTAAGTTCTAGAACTTGGCTAAGGCTTTAAAATCTTGTATCAGTAGGTTCGAACTTCGCCCAGTTGCCCGACTAACAAGTAGTCTCGACGGTTACCGTCGGGGATTTGTTTTTTTAGCGGGCCAAATAATAAACTAACCACACCAGTAAAAATATTCAGAATTTTCACTCTTTTCATGTCAAACAATTTTATTGTTCTTTCTCATGATCATTCCTGTCATTTCTCTCGAAAAGGAACCGGGTATTACTGCATTCACAACCCTGTATTTGAAGCCCGGAATAACGGTAACGCGATTGGCGCTTAATGCCCGAAGCGCTTCTTTAACACATTGTACTACAGGTATGGGCTTCATTGGCATATTGTCTCTATTGAATCCCAGTTTGCCTAATACGGGTGTTTCTGTGGGGCTGGTGACCAATACAGTAATATTAAGTCCGGATTCTTTGAATTCTGCATGCAGACTTTTTCCTAAGCTTTCTATATAACCTTTGGTTCCCGCTTCATTTGCCATGTATGGAACCCCATCGGTTGCCCCCATGGCACCTGTTAAAAGCACGCCACCTTTTCCACGTTTTGCCATTCTCTTACCAAAATAGTGTGTCAGGCTGAGATGCGATACCGCATTGAGTTGCAAAATGTATTTAAGCTCATCTTCTTCGAAGGATAAAAATTTTCCCGGTCGTCCCGTTCCTGCATTAGAGATCAATAAACCTATATCGAGCTTGTCAGTGGCTTTAGTGATCATTTCAATAGCGTTCTCATTTGCCAGATCTGCACCTATTGCCAGATAGTCAATTCCAAAATCTTTTACTAGCTGCTTTCCAATATCTTCAAGTAATGTGATACGCCTGGCAACAAGCACCAGATTTAGTCCGTTGGCAGCAAGCTGTTGTGCGAATTCCTTGCCGATGCCCGATGATGCTCCCGTAATTATCGCCCAGGGGCCAAACTTATTTTTATCAATTATATTTTTCACCTGATTTTTTTATTGTAGGAGCAAATATCCATGACGATTTTTCTATCCTTTTGCCTAAAAAAGTCAATTTGTTGAATAATACCGTCAGGCGCCGTTCAGGATTTTTTTAAAGACGAGCGGTAGGCAGAAGGAGAACAGTGGTAAACAGCTTTAAAGGATCTTGAAAAATGGGCTATATCAATGAAACAGGTTTGAAAAGCAATTTCACTAACCGTTAGTGCGCTCGCTCCAAGCAGTTCCTTTGCCCGTTCCAGCCGCTTTATCTTTATATAATTGGCGGGGGTATCGTTATACAGGGTTTGAAAGCTGCGGTTAAAAGTAGATACGCTTAAGTTGGTTAAGGTAGCCATATCCTTAATGGATAGGCCAGAGAACAGATGATTATTTATAACTTCTTTTAAAGTTGTTTGCCTGGGACTGAACAAATCGGCAAATAAGCTTACTATAGATGCAGCATTTTTAGTTTGAACAAGCAATAATATAAGCTCCTTTACTTTGAGTTCCAGCAATTCATCGCCTACCAATCCAGGATTATCGAAATAGAAATAAATACTTTCAATAAACTTTTTCAAGATGTCATGCGGCGTTATATCACGTATAAATGACCTGCTTTCAGCATTATTAACGAATGAGGGGATCTCATGTTTATAAATTTTGCGAAGTATATCCGGGTACAAATGTATCACCAGAATTTCATATCTATCGGCACCGCTGTATTTCAACAGGTCGGCAAAATAATTACCGCATTTTAGCAATACTGATCCGCCGGATTCAATCATAACCTGCTCCCGGGGCGAATTGATCTTAGTTCTGCCTTCTGAAAAATAGATAAAACAGGCTTCGTCGTGAAAGTTAACTGTGAACCGAAAGGGCGTCTGCAGAACAACCTTCTCAATCAAACATCTATCTCCAAAATCAAACTTTTGATGATTTAATATCATATTATATTATATCATATTGTACCGGAACGAACATATGGGAAATCACCTTAACAATTTACCCTCAATCCAGTTTTTATAATTAATATAATCCAACGTTTCGGCTGGCGCTTTGTTCTCATTGGAAGAAAACAATTGATGATGCAATTCTTTTAAACTGTTTTTTTAAAATTCGACGAAAAAGACCGCTACCAATGTACCGGCCAACAGGTTGCCTCTCCTGGAATGCTCCCGAAGGTAGTAAAGGAAGCAGAAAAAAGATAACTTTATAATCTCGTTTCTAATATTCCATAAATAAGATTATTGAGAATCAGAGTAGTTAATAAAAAAACATTAATCCCGCAAAATACATTTAAATGAAATCAGATTTGTTTGGTCCTTTGACTGAAAATATCACTGCTAAGGCCGATTTCACAGACGATCAACTGACAACTATAAAAGAAGCCTTTACAATTAAAAAACTTGGCAAAAAGGAATATCTGTTGCGACCTGGCTCGGTATCTCATCACTTAAACTTTGTATCTTCTGGTTGTTTGCGGGTTTATACACTACAGGATACCCGGGAGATTATAACCCAGTTTGGCGTTCAGGGATGGTATGTTAATGACCTGACCAGCTATCTCACAAAAAAGCCGGCCACGCACTTCATCCAGGCCATTGAACCTTCTGTGGTGTTGCAGATACACCGTAACACATTGGAAAAACTATATGATAAGGTGCCACCTCTTGAGCGCTTTTTTAGAATCAAATTTCAAAATGCACTCACCGTAATGCAGGAGCACCACCTGAAAAGCATCAGTCAATCTGCCCGGGAAAGGTATGAGCAGTTCAGGTTTCAATACCGGAATATTGAGCAAAGAGTACCTCAATATATGATCGCTTCTTACCTGGGTATCACGAAAGAATTTCTCAGTAACCTCAGGAAAAACAACTGATTTATTTATTAAGATACCTTAATTTTTTTTTCTTTCCATTGTCTGAATTTTGGATCATGATTAAAAAATAAATACAATCATGAAAAAGAAAATTTTTGCAATGAGCATGCTTCCGGCACTATTTATAAGTACAGTACAGGCACAGGATACAGCAGGAAAAAGTCCATGGGGGCCCGAGGATGAAATTGGCACCTTGAACATGATGACTGAGCAATCACGATTACAGGCGCTACAATCTGTTAAAACCAGGAAAGCTTATGATCTAAGTGTTGAGTACTTTGTAGGAATGCCAGGCTTTAATGTGTTGGGTGATCCTGGCTACCAGTATTGGCTGACACACACACCTAAGGGCACCATTGTTGACAATTCCAACGGACAAGGGGAAGCCATAAATAAAAAAGTAAGTTATACAGCCGATGCCATTTCAATGTTTACGCATACGGGTACGCACATTGATGCATTGAATCACTTTGGACTGGAAGGAAAGATTTGGAACGGATTTGCAGCGGATAAATATCTGGGCGACAAAGGGTGGAAAAAGGGAGGCGCAGGCACTATTCCTCCGATCATTGCCCGAGGTGTTATGATAGATGTGGCAGATTATAAGGGTAAGCCTGTATTAGACAAGAACTATCGCATTACAATTGATGACCTGAAAAGCGCCCTTAAAAAACAGGGAATTAAACTGGCGACGGGAGATGTGGTACTGATTCGAACAGGTATGGCCAGGTTTTACCAGGATGCGAATAAGTATCTTGAACAGAATGCAGGTATAAGCTTTGATGCAGTGAAATGGCTTGTGGAAGACCAGAAAATTATGATTATGGGTGCCGACAATTTAAGTCTGGAGGTGTTTCCTTCAGAAAAGGAGAGCAATTGGGTACCAGTGCATACTTATCTGCTGGCGCAGAAAGGGGTGATGTTTATTGAACAGATGTTTCTTGAAGAACTGTCAATCGATAAAGTGTATGAATTTGCGTTTATTGCTGCTTCACTAAAACTACGGGGCGCCAGTGGTTCTCCTGTCAGACCACTAGCACTTTCGTACGAAAAGTAATAGCGATAGAGTTCATTATCAACTTTAGCCTTTTAAATTGTCATTTTGTCATCCAAGTGAATCGGTTGTTCCTGTTATTATCTATTTTCTATAGAGGCTTACCAACTCCCTTAATGCTTTTAGATCCTTTATAAGCAGGTTAGAAATTCCTATGTAAAGGTTTTGGCTGCACCAAAGCAGAAAATTATTTTCAGGCTGATATATGTTATTAGATGACTCGATAGCTTAATTTTTTTATCACAGATGGGTCAAACTGCTATCAGCAGTCATCAATATGCTGTTTGCCAATATTTACGCTGCAATTCTATTTCAAGTCTTATAAGGTAAAAAGTATAATGCTGCAGACTGTCCATGAACAACTTGAAATTGCAAATTTCTAATAGCAGTCATTATACCAGTTTATGATTACCTCCTGTGATGTTAAAAAGACTATTAATTTTGTGTCATCGGCCCCAGGAGGAAGCAGGCTCTGCCGGAGGGCAACCTGCCAGCAATAAGGCTGATGGCGACGATTGTCGAAGCGGCTTGAGGTAAAATGCTTCAAGCCGTTTTTTAATCAATCAGAGCCTCATATGGCTATAAAAACTCATCAGCTATAGGATTCCCAGTATTACGACCAATGTTGTTATTCTACTACTCCCTTTTGATAAAGTGTCGCATTTAACTGTATAGCTCTTATTCTCCGTACCAACTTTCTGGCAATGCGAACAATTGCCTGAGTCCCTTTCATTTCTTTTATGAGTTGTTGATAAGTTTCCAGCATGGCAGGATCAATGCGGATAGCCTGCCAGGCGCTTGAATTAAGTTAACCCGTAGCTGATTGTGCCGGCGGGAACTGATACCCGGTCATATTGTGTCTCGCCAGAATTATCTCTGGTCAACTTGCAGCGAAGGCGAACCAGGTTACGTTGTTTCTGGAGCTCTTCATCTGGTATATAGATACCCTGCAATAGACCAGCTGCATGATAACGCACCAATTTTACAGCATCTACTTTGTCGGTTTTTCTCTTTCGTTCCTTATCGCTACCCGATACATCGGCCGCGTGAACGACAATACAGTTCATTCACCTGGCAGCAAGTTGGCGTTGGAGCTCAAATCCGAAACCTTTTACATATAGACTGTCCAGCCCGCCCGACAAAAATTTACAGGAGCCTTCAAGTCGTTAAATTTGAATGCTCTTTTTGGTTCGAAATCACGCGGCTATTTCGGCCGGTCACTTTCAATATCCCAAATTTTAATGGAATTGTCTTCGGAGCAGGAAGCAATGATATTCATTCAATTTTATCACCTGCCAAACCCAGTTGGTGTGTCCGGTAAAAGTTTGTAGAATGGTTCCATCAAGAGTAGTAATATTGATCATGTTATCGCCGCTGCTTGAAGCAAATATGTTATCGGTGATTCGGCATAATGAAAGTACAATAGCAGTATGTATCTTTATTCTCTTTATAGACTGATAATTTTTCCAAACAATAATGTCTTGGTCTCTTGATCCTGAAATAAAGGTATCATCGTTCATTTTCTGTATACATAGAATAGAGTTTTGATGTTCCCTAAGTGAATGTTTTTCTTCCCCCCCGCTATTTAAAAATGTTCAATTCCTCATTATAAACAGGACATTGTATGCCCAAAAAATTTAAAACACTATGAAATACATGGTTTTGTGACAATGAATTTTCTGTCTTCAGTTGTTTTAAACTGTTATCAGATGTCCAAACTATAAAAGGAATGTCATATTGTTCTTTTGGCGCCAGACTTAAAGGCAAACCATGCATGTATAGATTTTTTTCTCCTAAAGATTCGCCATGGTCAGAAACAAAAATCATTGCACTTTTATATTCCTTTAATTGCTTTAAATCATCAATTACATTGTATAAAATATAATCGGTATAACCAATCGTATTGTCATAAGCATTGACCAGTTCAGTATTAGAACATTTTGCTAATTCAACACTGTTACATACGGGCCTAAAAGTTTCGAACTTAGGCGGATATTTCTTGCTATACTCAGGTCCATGACTTATACTTGTGTGCAATATTATCAATACCTTAGTTTTTGTACTTGCTGCTATTTGCTCTTTCAGGTTATTCAAAAGAACTTCATCGTAATCGCATCCATCGCCTTTACAATCTTTCATCAGCGCCTCTTTGTTCAGGTAATTTTTTATATGAACGGGTGGTTCTCCCCAATTTGTAGTTCTCCATACAACCTCTACTCCATTTCTATATAAATAATTGGGCAAAATCTCATACAACTCGCCGGTATTTTTATGTTCTAAAATACACTTTACACCTGCAGTAGTGTAGGTGGCGCAAGAGGTAGCATTAAAATGAAATACACCAGGGGTTTTTAAAAGAAGAGGATTTGTATTTTTGTTGTACCCGTATAAAGAAAAATTTTCACTTCTGGCAGATTCTCCTATCACTAAGACTACAACCGATTTCCGGTTATCTTTTATGATAGCATCTGGCAGTAATATTTCTTTTTTATTTTCCTGGTGTTTATGTACAAAAAAAAGAGAAAGATTTACTGTGTAACTCCATGGCATTGCAAGCCCGCCTAATGCTTTTGAATTTTTATCAATCCACAACCAATTTTTGGAATTGGCAAATGTTACAATTAACATAAATAATAAACTAGCAAAAGCGATGATTAAAAATCGCTTGAATGTTACATTTACTATTTTGGCTTTAATGATAATTATACCAGGAATGACACCAAGCAGAATTACATAGAATAGTAATTTTATAGAAAAAAAACCAGCCGACTCAGCATAATTGGTATTTAACACATTGCCGACCATACTTTCGTCTATTATAACACCGTATGTATTAACAAAGTAAACTGCAATTGCGTTGACAATAAAGAATAAGACCAAAATAATTTTTCCTACAAAGCGTAATAGAAAGAACATCAGAAAAAAGGCAAAAGAATTTGCAACCAGCATTAGAATAATAAAACAAATAATAATAGTAATGCCGTTAAGACTTTTATAATCAACATTATTAAAAACGAATTTGAAAAAGGGAAAATGAAAGAATAAGAAGTTGAGACAACTTATTAATAAAGAAAAGTGAACGATTTTTATATTATTTTTTAATAAACGCATAAACTAGTTTATAAAATGGAACAATCAGGCCGATTAATACCAAATAAAATATTACCAAATTTTTGTCGATTATCTGGCTGATCAATGACACACAACAAGCCAGTATTAATAAAATAAAAACCGGATAGTATTTTTTATTGTTAACCCAGGCCCAGATTTTATATTTCCGGCTGATAAAGATTCCTGCCAGTCCCGAGATATATCCGATAATACTTCCAATAATAACATCAAGCGGATAATGTGCTCCTACGCCTACCCTTGTAAACGCGATAATTAGTCCTGTTATGATTGTAAAAAGAACCCATAAAATTTTATAGGGCAACTTTTCGGGCATAAATGCAAACAACAAAACAGTAAATGTTGTAAAGACTGTAATTGAGTGCCCAGAGGGTAAACTGGCATGCCCAACAGCTTTTTTTCCGAGGATAACAAAGCAATTATTATCAAACACCACAGCAGGTCTTGGCACCCGAAATATATTTTTTAAACCGACAGAAAATATAAGAGAAGCCAGCGATGCCGATATTAATGACTCCCATATTTTAGGCGCATACAAAATGAAAATACTTAAAACAGACAAAATAATTGAAGCATCTCCTAATTGGGTAATGTTATAGATGATATCCGGGAATTGGCCTAAAGTATAATTAATAAAAAAGAAATTGTCCTTTTGAATCTGTACATATTTATCAGTATGTAAAGAATCTTTGTGGTGTAAAAATGAAATAATTGCGATTAACAAGGATATGGGCAAAGAAAATAAACATGGTTTGAGTTTGGAATAATTATTAATAACATTTACGTTCATTGCACATTGCGGGTTTTTATTTACAGATCTGTTTGAGCCCAGAGGTCCTCCTGGTGTTTTCGATCAGCGTGATAGTTTATTCTATATCATCAAAACCCATGTAGCTTATGATAATGGTGTAAGTTCCTTTTGGCAGTGTTGTGGTATAGAATCTGTAAGAGTTGGTTGTAATGCCTACTTTCGCTGTAAATATTTACGCCAATTAGCGTTCGGCATTGGGCTTATTAAGTATTGTGCCGCTAAGGGAAACTTTTACCTGCGAATATGCATGGACTACAAAGGCAAAAAAGAGTACAGGAAAGGATATGATTCTGCTTTCATTTATTACGGGTTATAGTTAAATGTTGATATTTTCGGCTAAAGTATATTTTTGTTGACCCCGCATATTTTATATATACAAAATGCCTTACTTTATATATTAAAGCAGCCTTTACATATAGTAAAACAAATCGCACACTAAGATTTAAGCGAAAGAAGCTGGATTTTAACGAACAGGTTTAGCTTAATTCCAGCGTACCGGATTTTTCTTCTTGAAATATTTGCCAGAATCTGCCTCAATAATTTTCTTATCATTGGAGACCTCGGTTTAGTTTCGCGATTAGCACCTACCATCTTTTGGTAATCGGCCTCCATTTTTATATACTATTGTTTAAACGTTTTGGAGAGATGTGGATTGAAATATCTTTTTTGGAGCTTGTATGTTATTATTTAGCTTTTAGAAAAGGGTTACCATCTTTAAATCTTATTTTGGTATATAATTAATGCGCTTTTGTATAGGAAAGATTTTATATTCTTTTCGTATTGCTACATTTGCCAGAAACCTAAAATGGGTTTATGAATATAACTTTTCACAGAAAAACCATGGATGCCAATTGGATGCTTCAGTTGATCATTTCAGAAAAATACCGATTTCAACGTCATTTGTTACCGATCGTATTTTGTATTGTTGTTTTATATTACAGTCCGGCAGACTATGTAGAACCTTTCGAAACCTATAATCGACTGGTCATTTTTTTTCAGATAATCTTATTGGCCTACGGTAATATGTATTTTTCTGTGCCTAAGTTTTTGTTTAGAAAGAAATATCTGAGTTATGGTCTTTTTGTGCTTTCAAGCATGATTCTTTCGTTTTACGTTCATGAAGTTTTTTCTTTTTATTTTAAATCTGATTTACTGCCTCACGAAGATGACAGTATCAACTTTTTTACCTTTTCCTTTATGATCATGATGCTTATTATTGCATCGGCAGCAGTTAAATTATTCCAGCAGTGGATATCTGATGCGCAGCTGATTCATGATCTGGACCTGGCAAAAACCAATACCGAACTGGAACAGCTCAAGAATCAGATCAATCCGCATTTCCTTTTTAATATGCTTAATAATACCAATGTTTTGATTGAAGATGATCCTAAAAAAGCTTCGCAGGTTTTGGTGAAACTAAGTGACCTGCTTCGTTATCAGCTTTATGACAGCTCAAGGGATAAAGTTTTATTAACTTCAGAAATCCATTTTTTAGAAGATTTTTTAAACCTGGAAAAAGTTAGACGGGATAATTTTAATTTTTTAATATCCAAAGAAGGTGAATTGAGCGGTGTTCAGGTCCCTCCCTTATTATTTATTTCATTTGTCGAAAATGCTGTAAAACACAATAATGACTCAGCGAAATTATCCTATGTAAATTTGTTTTTCGATGTTCGCCATAGTAAGCTTTTTTTCAAATGCATAAACTCAAAACCCGCTGTAAAAGCAGTTAATAAATCCGGAGGGTTAGGTCTGGCCAATATAAAAAGAAGATTAGAACTCCTTTTCCCTTCTTCACATGATTTGAAAATAGAAGACAATTCGGAAACATATTGCGTTACCTTAACTTTAAAAATTTAAAATGAACTGCATAATAGTTGATGATGAGCCATTAGCAAGAAAAGCAATCCAAAAACTGGTTTATCAGACAGAAAATCTGGAGTCTATAGCTTCATTTAATGGCACAAATGCTACAAGAGAATTTCTGGCAAAAAATGCTGTTGATTTAGTATTTCTTGATATTCAAATGCCGGGAGTGACTGGAATTGAATTTGCCAGAACTATTCCTAAAAAAACTTTAGTGGTGTTTACTACCGCTTTCCATGAATTTGCTTCTGAGAGTTATGAAGTCGATGCTATTGACTATTTGATCAAACCTGTAAAATTAGTACGCTTTCAAAAAGCAGTTGAAAAGGCACAGACGTATTGCAAATTATTCCATAATGATTATATAAACAGTAATATAGAAAACATCACCGATGATTACATTTTCGTAAGGGCAGACCGCAGGATGTTCAAAGTACATTTTAGTGACATTCTTTTTATCGAAGGCTTAAAAGACTATGTGGTTATTTATTTAGAAAATCAAAAAGTGATTACTCTGATGAATATTAAAACTATTAATGATTTGCTTCCAAAAAATTTCTTTGTCAGAGTCAGCAAATCTTATATAATCAATGTAAATAAAATAGATTCTGTGGATAACAATACTATATATATGGGAAAAAACGAAATACCGATTGGCAATATTTACAGGGATTTCTTTTTTAATGAATTTGTAACCAAAAAGATTTTGAATAAGTAATAAAAGGGTTCTTTCGCTCGTCGTTAAGGGAAATATACTGTTCAGGCGCTAGCCATTTATCTTTTCAATCTTCGTCAAGGTGGCATATAAAAGAAAAGGACCGCCCGAAGGCAATCCTTTCTCAGCCATGAACTGTAGAACCTACCATTTATCAGAATTTCTCTACTCCCTTCACATTCATTTTTATAGCGGTGAATTTGTCAACCGGCCCGGTAATAAATAATGTCTTATTATCATGGCCACCAAAAACATTGTTGGTGGCCCCGCTTCCGGTGGGTACATTAAATATTTTTGTACCGTTCCGACTAAACGCAGTTACTCCATACGAGTTGCTGATATAAATATTACCCCGGTCATCCATCGACATACCGTCGCCGCCCATATTGGCAAACTTGCGCATATTGGCAAGCGTTCCATTGGGTTTTATATCGAATACCCAGGTGCCCGCGGTATTGATATCGGGCGCCCATTTATTTACATACAGTTTTTTCCCGTCAGGCGTTCCAACCACCCCGTTAGGCCATCCATCTGAATCCCATCCCATTGCTTCTGTTGTTACCCGCACCAACCTGCGGCTGCCGCGGGCCAGGTAATACACATAACCGCCTTTACCGGTTGCGGCCTGTTCCGAATGGGTAGGCGGCCAGCCCTGTTGCCGGGGATCGCCGGCATCCCAATAACCTCTTGGAAAGATCGGGTCGGTTATATACATGCCGCCATTTTTGGGATTGATCCACACATCGTTTGGCCCGTTCAGTAATTTGCCATTGTAATTATTTACCAGCACGGTATGACTTCCGTTCGGCGCAATTTTCCATATTTCTCCATGCATGTCGGCACAGGTAATAAGGTTCCCGTCTTTATCGAACGCCATTCCGTTTGAGCGGCCCGTACCCGTTAAAAATGTAGTGATTGCTCCCGAGTTGACCGACCATTTATAGATCTTATCATTTGGTTGATCTGTAAAAAATATATTTCCTCTTTTATCAACCGCAGGGCCTTCGGTGAAACTATATCCTTCGCCTAATGTTCTCAATCGGGCGTTTGGAGCAAGCAAACAGGTGGGATCAAAATAACCGGTATCAGCCGGGTTACATCTGCAGGCCGCAGCGTAAGTTTCAACCTGAACGTCCCGCTCATCCGGTTCCTGATCGGGCGCTTTGTTTTTTGAACAGGAATAATATGTTAAGCAACATAGAATTCCTGATAAAAGGAGTAATACCTTTTTTTCCATAGCAAGCAGTTTTAAGTTTAAACAAATAAAATAAGGTCCGGCAGGCAGAAGCCCGCCGGTTACTAACAATTGCACCAAATGGTTTTCAATTAAAAAGCTGTTCTATGAAATGTGGTTTACACATTCCTGTACAAAGTAGGTTAACCCGCTAAAAATAACTTCCAATAAAAAACTATGAAGAATATTAAACAAGGTTATTAGTAACTCATATTAAGAATATTTCCTTATTTCCTTGGCAGCGAATTGAAATACGCTACCGGCGACATTTTAAAATACTTCTGAAAGTTACGGCTGAAAAGACTTTGGGAGCTATAGCCTACCATTTTTGAGATTTCGTATAACGAAAATTCATTCTCGGCGATCAGGCCCGCTGCTTTTTTGAGGCGGGTTATATCTATGAGCTCTTTGGGCGATAGGGAAGACAGTGATTTTATTTTGCGGTAAAACGTAGTGCGGCTCATGAACATATGTTCGGCAAGCATATCTATATCTATGTTAGGGTCTTTTATGTTATCCCTTATGTATTCATCGAGCTTTTTCAAAAAGGCTTCATCCGTTTTTGAATGCGCCATTACGCCCACATCATCAAATGGCGAACTGGCAAAATGGTCTTTTATTTTACGGCGGTTCTTCAGCAGGTTGGCAATCTGCACCTGCAACAATTCTGAGGAAAAAGGCTTTTGTATGTAGGCGTCTGCACCTACTTCCAATCCTTCTATATGCGCTGCATAAGTGTTCTTCGATGTTAACAGGATGATTGGAATATGACAGTATTCCACATTTGATTTTATCAGGCGGCATAATTCAAACCCATCGATCCCCGGCATCATAATGTCAGAGATGATCAGGTTGATAACCTCATTATCTAAAATGGTCTGGGCAATTTCTCCATTCAATGCAAGATGCAGTTTATACGTATCGCCTAAAACTACTGATAAGAACTCCAGCATATCTTCGTTATCATCAATAATAAGAATACTGTCTGTCATATTATTCGATCTTTTTCCAGCTGCTTAATTGAAATTCAAATTTTTGGTGTACAGGCATCCGCAGTTCAAAAATAATTAAATCGGGCGAGCCTGAAACTAATTGTAACGATCCGTTATGCAGTTCTGCAAGCGATTTGGCAATCGACAGGCCAATGCCGGTTCCCGGTTTACTGTTGCCGCGTACTCTTACAAAGGGTTCAAATATCTTATGTCTGAATTCTTCAGGAATGGCTTTTCCGTCATTGATAAATTGCAGCGTAAAATATTCATCCGTATGTTCCACAGCAGTTATCTTAACGGTTGCGCTGGCTGCCGCATATTTAATAGCATTCGACAGGAGGTTCGTACATATTTTAATGAATGCTTCCCTGTCAACAAAAGCCATAAAGCGGCTGGCCGGCAATTCTACATTCAGTTTAATTTTATTGGAGGCCGCCTGTTGTTTAAAGCCGGTTACAATGTCGGTTATGACCGCTACAATATCGGTTTTCACAAAGTTCAGGCTAAACTGGCTTGCCTCGGTCTTTCTGAAATCCAGCAGCTGGCTTGTCAATTCCACCAGGCGCCTTGTATTTTTTTCTGCTATCGTAAGGCTTTTATTTATTTCAGGGTCCTTACCGAATTTTTTTCGCAGCCACTCTATTGGACCGGCAATCAGCGTTAGCGGGGTTTGGATCTCGTGGGTGATGTTGGTGAAAAACTCAATTTTTGCCTGGTATATTTCCTTCTCTTTTTCAAGTTCAAAAAGTTGCAGCTTGCGCAAATTTTTTCTTTCGAGGTATTGCCGATACTTACGGGTAGCTATATATACTGCTGTAACCAGTAACAGTACGTATAGAATATACGCCATGTTACTTTTCCAGAAGGGGGGCATAATCCTGATCACCAGTTTGCGTTCCTTTCCCACCCAACTGCCGATGTTGCTCTCTGCCTGTACAATGAATTCATAATTGCCGTGGGTAAGATCGGTGAAGTAAGCCTTACGGTTGGTGCTGAGATAGGTCCACGTCCTGTCGAGCCCCTTCATTAAATATTTGTACCGCGTTACTTCGGGCGAAGAAAAGTTCAGCGCGGCAAATTCAATACTGAAACTGCTTTGATCATATTCAAGCACTATGGTATCGGTGTACAGGATAGATCGTTTAAGCACACTGTTTGCCGAATCGGGGAACACTTCTTTATTGTTGATCTGGAAACCGGTAATGTATGTGGGCGGACTTGGTTCTTTCTGATCGAATGATGCAGGGTCGAAAGCGATCATTCCTTTAACCGATCCAAAATACATTTTTCCGTCGGTGTGCCTGTATGCCGAGTTATAATTGAACTGGTCGGTTATCAATCCGTTTGCCCTCGTATACACTTTTACTTCCCCGGTAGCGATCTTGAAACGGATAAGGCCTTTGAGCGAACTGATCCACAAATGCCCTGAATCATCTTCCAGGATGCCATACAGCACATTGGTGGGCAGTCCGTTCTCTGTATTGTATCTTTTGATGGTTTTCCAGTCGGCGCTTAGTTTTATCAATCCGCCGCCGGTAGTGGCAAACCACAGCGCATGCTGGCTGTCTTCAAAAATATTATATACGGCAAATTCATTGGTGAATTGTCCGTTTACCGTATCGCCAAACCGGAAGTTGCCATGCCTGCCCGTTTGGGGATTATAATAGAATGCGCCCTGGTTCACGCTGCCCGTCCAGATATTTCCTTTTGAATCCTCAAAAATATCAAACACGTAAGAGTTATACGGTATCTGAGTGATGCGCGTAAATGTTTTGTTTTTTATGTCGTACTCAAACAAACCGGAGCCATGGTATGCGGTACCAACCAGCAGGTGATCATCTCTTGTGCGGTAAATGGAAATTACAAAATCACTTAACAGGTCGTCCTTGCTGCCTACGAAATTAAACTTGTCGGTAATGGTTTCGGTACGGAGGTCCATTATTTCCATGCCCTGGAAGAACGGGCCTATGAACAGCTGGTTGTTCCATGCCAGCAGGCCATGAACGTTTGGGTAGGAGATAGCTCCTTTTTTTCCCGACGCCAGATAGTTGGTGATCTCACCTGTTTTTAGATTCAGCTTATTGATCCCTGCATCTTCGGTACCGATCCATAAATTATTATCCTTGTCGGCAGATATCTCCCGTACAGCCTCACCCGATATGGAGTTGATACCTGGTATGGGATAGAACTTTTCAAACCGGGAATTTTCTTTTGAGCAATAGTTTATGCCGCCAAAATAAGTGCCGGCCCACATACCGCCGCGGTTGTCGCGGCAAAGCGTGTAAACCGCATTATCAGTGATCGCATAAGGCGAACCGGGTTGTTTTACGAGGTTCCTGCTTACGTTATGAACCGGATCGTACACATAGATTCCCGATTCCGTAGCGATCCAGTATAACCCGTCATTGTCAACCGCAATGTCGCGAACGTAAATATCGCTGTTGTCGGTGCGCAGGGAGAGGGTTCTTACTTTACCGGTTTGCGTATTGTAGCTTTTCAATCCCTGTTTAAAACAACCTATGAGGAATTCATTCCTGTTTACCGGGTATATTTTGCTTATTGACCGGGCGTTGTCGGGCAGGTTTTTCTCAACGATCCTGATCTTATTGCCATTTGTTTTTTGGGGGTCGTAAATACTGATGTTGCCGTCATTATCGCCCATCCACAAATTCATGTCAGCGTCGAGGGCAATACAGGATGCTGTTATTTTCAGGTTCTCGAACCTGTTTTCTGCGGGCGTGTATTTGCATAATGAAAAATTGACAAGGCACCACAGGTCGTTATTTTTGTCTATAATGAGATTGCTGGTATATGCTTTGGGCGCCGGTCCCGGTTCAAAAAAAAGTTCTTTATAAGGGTCGTATTTGAAAAGGCCTTTACCCGTTCCGGCCCAGATCATTCCATTTTTATCTTCTGCAATGGAATTTATAACATTATTCCCTATTCTGCCAAACTTGTTCTTTTTGTATTCGCAGGTTTTAAAAGTGTAGGCGTCGAAGCGATTGATGCCATCGCGTGTTCCTATCCACATCAGTCCTTTACTGTCTTGTATAATAGAAGTTACGGCGTTGTGAGCCAGTCCGTCATCTACCTGGTATTGTTTGAAGTAGTATTGACCAAATGATGTGGACGCGGCAAGCAGCAGCGTCAATACCGGTGTAATGATGTAATACAGCAATCGCATAATTCCTCCGGTCAAATATATAAAAATGGCGCTTATCATAGTACCGCTTAGTGGAATTGCACGGGTTTGGCACGATTCGGCAAAATATTGAACAAAGTATTTGAGGCCGGTGCATTTATTTTGACGGATATGCTGTGCAATATGATGCGATTGTTTTTGTCACTGATTTTATTCCTGTTTATTTTCAGAAGCTACTCCCAGCAGCTGGTACTGCCCGGCGATCATCCCGATCCTTCGGTGGTCAAAATCGGGAATGAATACTGGGCCGTAGGCACTACCTCAAACTGGTTCCCCGCTTTTCCTATATACCGTTCCCATGATCTTGTAAACTGGAAACCTGCCGGTCATGTGTTTACAAAGTTGCCTGCCTGGGCCGACTATTACCTGTGGGCGCCCGAAATAACGTATGATAATGGGAAGGTGTACCTGTATTATACCGCTCATAAAAAAAGCGGAAACCTTTGTATTGCAGCGGCGGTGGCAGATAAGCCTGAGGGCCCATATAAAGACCTTGGCCCGCTTATGTGCCAGGACCATGGTTCCATAGATGCTTTTCCCATGCGCGATGAAAATGGAAAGCTGTATATGATCTGGAAAGAAGATGGTAACAGCGTTGGTAAACCTACACCCATCTGGGCGGCGGAAATGAAAGAAGACAGAACCGCTTTGACAGGAGAGAAGAAAGAACTTTTTCGCGGCGATGCGGCCTGGGAAAAAGGCCTGGTGGAAGGCGTTTCGATCATAAGGCAGAACGAATACTTTTATGCGTTTTATGCGGCGGCGGCCTGTTGCGGTAAAAGTTGCAGTTATGGAACCGGTATCGCAAGAGCTAAGAATTTGCTCGGTCCCTGGGAAAAATATCCGGGCAACCCTGTGCTGGCGGCCAATATGGAATGGAAATGCCCGGGTCATGGCACTCCTGTTAAAAAGGATGGCAAATATTATTTTCTGTACCATGCTTACAGCACCAATACCGGCGCCTACGGTGGGCGGCAGGGTCTGCTGAATGAATTCGAATTCACACCCGATGGATGGCTGCGGTTTTTAAACGGTAACGATTACGGTAAAACACCAAAGACCCAAAAAACTGTTGACCGGTTTTCAGATCTACAACTTTCCGGTAACTGGCACTGGAGCGTTTTTCAAAATGTGCAATACAAAATTGCCAACAATACGTTGAAACTTTCTGCCCTTCCCTCTGCTTCCGGCGCCTATGTTGGCCAATCGGTATTAGCCGGTAATTATTTTGCAGAAGTTACCGTGCAAAAGAAATCCACCTCACAGGCGGGGCTTGCTTTGATAGGTGATGATAAGAATATTTTATACGCGGTAGTCGACAGCAACGCAATACGTTTGATACAGGTGAAGAAAAATGAAGCACAGGTTATCGCTGAAGAAAAGATCGGCAAGCCTTCTGATGTAAAAGTAAGGGCGCAGGTAAAAAACAATACGGAGGTCACTTTTGCATACAGTGAAGATGGCGTAAAGTTTAATGTGCTTAACAGTACAACAGCCGATATCTCTTACCTGCCACCGTGGGACAGGGCCGTGCGTGTAGGGCTGGTTTCGAAAGGCCCGGTTGAAAAAGCAGGTTTTTTCAAAGACTTTATACTGGTAAATGACCCAACAGGCAATGAGCAGTTTGCCATCGGCAATCCTGCGCCTTCGCGGTAACCGCATCGCGAATAGCCGGTTGCCAGTTGATTGGGAACGCAACTAATCAAACCAACATATGAAGCAGTTACTAACGATTACATGCCTATGGAGTATTTTGCTGTTGAACGCCTGCCACAGAGTAGGATATCCTGATGACCCGGTTGAACCGGCTGAAGATCTTTCAGGATTGATCACTGACAGTACATTTACCAATCCTGTTTTAACCGGTGGTCCCGATCCCTGGGTACTGCAAAAGAACGGCACCTACTATTACACCTATACGCAGGGCAGTAAACTGGTGATCCTTGAAACAAAGAATGTATCGGAGCTTGCCTCTTCACGCCGCTATGAAGTGTACACGCCGCCTGCCGGCACAGCTTATTCAAAAAATGTATGGGCGCCCGAACTGCATGAGATAAACGGTAAATGGTATTTTTATTTTGCTGCCGATGACGGCTCAAATGCCAACCACCGGATGTATGTCGTTGAAAATTCTTCTCCAACACCCGTTGAAGGTACCTGGGAGTTCAAAGGGAAAGTGGCCGATGCCACTAACCAGTGGGCTATCGATGGCACGGTATTCAATTACAACGGTCAGCTATATATGTTATGGTCGGGCGGTAATGCCGGCGCGCCACCGCAGCATATTTACATTGCTAAAATGAGCAACCCATGGACCATTTCCAGTGAAAAGGTTATGATAGCCACACCTGCCTATGACTGGGAGAAAAAGGGCAACCCCATCAACGAAGGACCGCAGATCCTCGTCAATCCGCAGGGCCGGGTATATGTTGTTTACTCGGGCAGCGGTTATTGGGTCGACGGTTATTGCCTCGGTTTGCTTACGTTAAAAGAAAACGGCGATCCCATGAACCCTGGCGACTGGACGAAAAAAAATACGCCTGTTTTTTCGATGAAAGCGGAAAGCAGTGCGTACGGGCCGGGACATAACGGCTTTTTCAAATCACCCGATGGCACGGAAGACTGGATCATTTATCATGCGCGCAATCTTCCCAATGGCGGCAATGGGAACGGCCGCAATCCGCGCATCCAGCGGTTTACATGGAATGCCGATGGCTCGCCCGATTTCGGCGAACCGGTACCCGTCAACCAGCCGCTTAAACGTCCGTCGGGTGAACCGCACCGCCTCATATATCCTAAAACCAAATGGAAGATCGCCGGTTTCAGTTCAGAGGAGACAAACAATAGCCGCCTCGCTATCCGTTTGATCGATGACGTATTGTCAACCTACTGGATCACGCGGTATTCAACCGACCCCACCGATTATCCCAACCATTGGATCACGGTAGACATGGATACAACGGCTAAAGTGAATGGATTTATCATTTCACAAAAAGCAGGCGATCGTAAAATAAAAGAACTGGAAGTTCATATCAGTAATGATAACAATAGCTGGGAGAACCTTGGTGTATTTCCGCTTAACAATATCGACCTGTTAAAGCAGTATGTAACCCTGCCGGCACAGAAACAATGCAGGTACTTTAAACTGGTACCCGTATCGGGTCACGATAGCCAGAAACAACCGGGGTTGGCAGAAGTATCGGCGTTCAGGTTTAAAAATTAACAGGTGTTCCCCGTTTAAAATAATCGAAATCTATACGCATGAATAAAAGGGTGTTTATATGTTTGTTGTTGCTTCCATTTCAGATTTTGTTTGCTCAGAAGAACAGCCTCACGAAGTTTCCCAAAGGGTACAGGCCCGAAGAAGTAGGCAATTTGATCGCGCACCGGTTGATCGGTCAAAAACATGCACTGCATGCCGGTAAATGGATCAGTTATCCCGAAACATTTTACTGGAAGGGCGCGCTTACCTATGCTTCGATGATCAACGATAAAAGACTGTTCGATTCACTGGAACAAAGGTTCCAGCCGCTGTTCACAACGGAACAGGCTTTTCTCCCAATTAAAAACCATGTGGATCTGAACATGTTTGGCAGTTTGCCGCTGGAGTTGTACCTGATAACAAAAGATAAAAAGTATCTCGGGCTGGGATTGCCATATGCCGATACACAGTGGGAGGTTCCTGAAAACGCAAAGCCCGGAGAAAAAAACTGGGCTGAAAAAGGTTATTCCTGGCAAACACGTCTTTGGATCGATGACATGTATATGATCACTATTGTACAATCGCAGGCATATAAAGTAACCGGCGATAAAAAATATATTGATCGTGCCGCTAAGGAAATGGTAATGTATCTGGATACGCTTCAACGCCCGAACGGCCTTTTCTATCATGCGCCTGATGTTCCGTTTTATTGGGGGCGCGGTAATGGCTGGATGGCTGCAGGCATGGCGGTATTACTGCGCTATTTACCTGAAGATAACCAATACCGCCCGCGTATTATGCAGGGCTACCAAACGATGATGAAAAGTTTGAAAGAATATCAAACACCCGCTGGTATGTGGAACCAGTTGATCGATGAAAAAGACAGCTGGGCCGAAACGTCAGGAACGGCCATGTTTACTTATGCATTGATTACAGGTGTAAAGCAAAAATGGCTGAATGAAAATGAATATGCGCCTGTAGCCCGGAAGGCCTGGATGGCGATGGTGCCGTATATTGATGAAAACGGCGGAGTTAAAGAGGTATGTGTGGGAACCAATAAAAAGAACGATAAGCAATATTATTACGACCGGCCGCGCAGAACAGGTGATTATCATGGGCAGGCCCCTTACCTTTGGTGCGTTGGCGCACTTCTTGAAAAATAACGCATAAGCAAAACGAACAATGCACAAGATCTTCTTATTACCCTTTTTTTGTTTCCTGCTTTGTAATGTAGATGCGCAGGACACAGGGGCCCGGAGCAATCCGTTGGATGTTCAGTTTGGCGATCCGTATATTTTACGAACGGGCAGCGGTAGATATTTTATGTACGGAACCGGTGCCGGCGCCGATAATGGCTTTGTGGCCTATTCTTCGAATGACCTTGTAAACTGGAAGCGCGAAGGCCAGGTGTATTATGGAAATAATAAAAATGGCTGGGGTGAACATTCTTACTGGGCGCCCGAAGTATATGAACGGAACGGGAAGTATTACCTGTTCTACAGCGCACAGTGGAAAGTGAATCCCGGCAAAGAGCTCGAAAATTTTAAGATCGGCGTAGCAGTGGCCGATCAGCCAACCGGGCCATTCATCGACCTACAGAATAAACCCGTTTTTAATCCCGATTATCCTATCATCGATGCCAATGTGCTTTTTGCCGAAGACGGCAGAACCTATTTGTATTATTCAAGATGTTGCTACAAACATCCTGTAGAAAGCGAAGTGGCAAAATGGGCCAAAGACAAAGGCTGGTTCAATGAAATTGAAGAAAGCTGGGTGTATGGCGTTGAAATGAAACCCGACTTCAGCGGTGTTATCGGTGAGCCGGTGCTGTTACTTCGCCCGCCGGTAAAAATGAACGATCCACAGGCCGGCTGGGAAAGCCGTTCCGTTACTTCAAAGGAAGTGAACCGCCGCTGGACGGAAGGTTCCTTCATTTTCAAAAAAGGCGATACGTATTACATGATGTACTCGGCCAATTATTTTGGCGGACAAAACTATGCGGTCGGGTATGCTACGTCAAAAAGTCCGCTCGGCCCTTTTACAAAGGCGGCTAACAACCCTGTATTACAAAAGAATACTGCATCGGGTGGCATCGTTACCGGCACCGGCCACAACAGTGTTACCTATGCACCGGATGGTAAAACCATGTTGTGTGTATATCATGGCCGCACCAGTAAAACAGGCGATGAGCGGGTAGTGTTTATCGATAAAATGAAAGTGAAGGACGGTGTATTAACTGTTGAAGGGCCAACCACCGGAAAACAACAACCGGCAACTACACAAAATCCGTTACTGGCCGATCCTACCATATTTTTCAATGATGGTAAATACTATTTATACGGAACAGTAGGAAGGGGCATGGATAGCGGTTTTAAGGCATATAGTTCCGTTGATAAAATAAACTGGAAAGATGAAGGGTTTGTATTGCGTAAAGGTGAAAGCTATGGCGACAAAGGTTTTTGGGCGCCGCAGGTCTTCAAACACCAGGGAAAATTTTATTTGGCATATACCGCCAATGAACATATTGCCATAGCGAGTGCAGATAGTCCGCTGGGACCGTTTACGCAAAAGGAACAAAAGCCATTGGATGCGCCGGTAAGAATGATCGATCCTTATATCTATTTCGATCAGTCGGGCAAAATATATTTATACCATGTAAGGCTGCAGGATGGCAATCGCATCTTTGTGGCCGAACTTGATAAAACACTTTCATCGATTGATACCGCTACGCTGAAAGAGTGTATCAATGCTTCCCTTCCCTGGGAAGATACGCAAAACGTGGAGTGGAAAGTAGCCGAAGGACCTACCGTTTTTCGGTGGAAGGGATGGTATTATATGATCTATTCAGCCAATGATTTCCGTAACCCCGACTATGCTATCGGTTATGCAACGGCTAAAAGCCCTACAGGCCCCTGGATAAAAAGCGGCAGCAGCCCCATTATTTCGCGGAAGAATATTGGCATAAACGGAACAGGGCACGGCGATGTACTGATGGATAAGAACGGAAGGATCTATTATGTGTTCCATGTGCATGCTTCCGATTCAAAGGTTTCACCCAGAAGAACGGCCATGGCGGAACTTCAGTATAGAAAGAAAAAGGGAAAAGCAGATGAACTGTATGCGCTGCCGGAAACTTTCAGTCTTTTGAACGAAAAAGAATAAACGATCAGGGCTTATTGCAAAGCCCTGATCTTAATATTTCTGTAACTAACCTCATTGCCGTGGTCCTGTAAAAGGATATGCCCTTTATCGGCCTCGCCAAAGTTTTCCCAGTTCTTGTACTTGCTTATTTTAACCAGCTCACGATACTCAGGTGATTTACGCTCATACTCCAATACCTTTTTGCCATTCAGCCAGTGTTCAACATGATCGTTGGGATATACAATTACTTTACCGGTATTCCATTCGCCAATAGGGTGGGTAGCGCCGGCTTTATCGCATGTTTTCAGATCGTATAAAGAAGCTAATGTGCGGTTGCCGTTGCGGCCCAGTCTGGCATCGGGGTGAACTTCATCGTCAAGGATCTGGTATTCGAGGCCGATGGCAGATGCGCCGGTCTTTTCTTTACCGGTAACAAAATATTTTACACCGCTGTTGGCGCCTTTGGTGAGTTTGAAATCGAAGCTCAATTCAAAGGCGCTGTATTCACCGGTAGTAATAATATCCCCTGCATGCTGCGCTTCCGAACCATCGGTTGCCTGAATGGTCATCAGTCCGTCTTTTACCACCCAGCCGGGATTTGCAGTGGGAAAACCATCGCTTTTGGCTCCCCGCCAGCCTTTGGTGGTTCTGCCATCGAATAATAATTTCCAGCCTTCTTTCTTTTCCTTTTTTGTTAAGCTGTTTATTTTTTGGGCGGTTAAAACATTACATGAAAACAAAAGCAATGAGAAAGCAAACGTTTTGCTGATCATATTCATACTGGTGTATCTTTTTTTGAATTAGTATTTGAAAACTTTTCCATTTACCATAACCTCCTGCGTTTTCTCATCAAACGTGGCTTTGGAACCGGTATGCGAAGCGGCGGTGGTCATAATGTTGGCAATACTGTGGCTGTAACCAGCTTCAACCGGTGCATTGGGCTGTTTGCGGCTGCGCACACATTCCATCCAGTTGCGAACGTGGTTCGACGTGAGAACATCCCCGCCGGTATTGGCAGCCGCTACCACTCTTTCATTATTGGGTAAGCTCATTTTCGGCAGCAGGTTGGCTTTCATGTTCATGGCCTTAGCCATGTTCTCGGTAAGACCTCCTTTCGGCGATATGGTGTTGGTGATCAAATTAAGTTCGCCGCCATTGGAATAGTATATTTCTGCCGGGCGCTCTTCGCCATTGTGCATCCGCGAACCAAATGTTACCTGGAAGCCCTGCGAAAGATCGTTCAGCGGACCATAATCAAAAACCGCCATAATGGTATCCCAGTTGCGGCGGCCGTCTTTCCATTGGTAAATACCGCCGTTGGCCGCTACGCTGCGTGGATGGGTAAGACCGGTAAACCAGTGCACGGTATCTATCTGATGGCTCATCCACTGACCGGGCAGCCCCGATGAATAGGGCCAGAAGAGGCGGTACTCGAGGTAAATGCGGGGATCGAATTTTTCAAAAGGGCGGTTCATCAGAAAGCGTTTCCAGTCGGTATCTTCCTCTTTCAAAACTTTCAGCAACTCAGGCCGGCGCCAGCGGCCCGGCTGGTTTACATTCCATGATAATTCTACCATTGTTATGGAACCGAACTTTCCTGAGCGGATGAATTCATTGGCGGCATGGTAATTGGCTCCGCTGCGGCGCTGCGAACCGATCTGCACAATTTTCCCGGTTTCCTTTACCGCTTTAAGCGCAGCCCGGTTATCTTCCATCGTTTCGGCAAAAGGCTTTTCAACATATGCATCGCAACCTGCCTTTACCGCTTCTATGGTATGTAAAGCATGTTGAAAATCGGCGGTGCCGATAAATACGGCATCTACCATTTTGCTGTTATACATTTCTTCATTGTTGCGGAAAGCGGTTACATCGTTTTGCATTTTTTCTTTCCACCTGGCGGCACCCTCTTCGCGGCGTACTTTCCAGATATCGGAAACTGCAACCACTTCGAAATTAAGTTCCCTGTAATGGTTCATAAAACAAGGCATGTGAGAGAAACGATGGCGGTCTGAAAAGCCAACAACCCCAACCCGAACGCGGTCGTTTGAACCTATGATACGGCTATAGCTTTTAGCGCTGAGAACATTGTTTGAAAAGAAAAGGCCGGCACCAGCAATAGACGCCTGCTTAATGAACTTACGGCGTGAGTTTTTCATCTGAACTGTTTGTGTGATGTATTTCGCTAAAATAAATAAACCTCATAAGCGTGTAGCCATGGGTATGTGGTGCAGATGAAAAACGTAAAATATTTATGTTATTAATCAATTGGTTATCTCTTGCGGTTGGAAGTTTTTGAAACAATAAGACAAAAGAATGAATAACCGGGTATCAGTGAGAAATTAAACTTGGAATAAATCGACAAAACAATGAATAGAAGATGCAAGCGCTATTCGTTTCTTTTACAACCGGAAAATGTACAGGTTTCAAACGATTGCATCTGATAGCCTTGAAAAAAGTATAAGCTGCTAATATAAACTGATCATTCCGTTTGCAACTACTCCTTTTTTAAATCCAAAACGATTGACCTTTATGATGAAAAGAACGTTTCCCCAAACATTTACTTTTCTGTTTTTCCTGCTGTTCTCATTTTGTGCCTGGGCGCAGGAGGCTGTAAGGGGTAAGATCACCGACTCCCTTGGAACAGGGGTGCCCGATGTTACCGTTGCCGTTAAAGGTACTGCCATCAGTGCCAAAACAAATGCACAGGGTATATTCAGTATACCTGCGGCCAAAGGCGCCGTTTTAAGAGTAACACATATAAGCTACGTCACCAAAGATGTTGTAGTAGCAGGCGACGAGGTAGCCATCATTATGGAACCCGCAGCTACCAGTTTTGAAGATGTGGTTGTGGTAGGGTATGGTACCATGAAGAAAAAAGACCTTACCGGGTCTATTGTTCAGGTACGTCCCGACCGTATCGCCAATGAAAACCCGAAGACGGTTCAGGATATCCTGCGCGGTACCCCGGGTTTACGTGTTGGCTATGATGCTTCTGCTAAAGGTGGCGGTAACCTCGAAATACGTGGCCGCCGTTCCGTTTACAATGAAGGCGGGCACAACAATCCGTTGATCGTATTGGATGGGATGCTTTTTTATGGAGAACTTTCCGAGATCAATCCCGACGATATAGAACAGATCGACATCCTGAAAGATGCCTCGGCTGCAGCGGTGTATGGTTCAAAAGCAGCAAGCGGTGTGATCCTTATTCAAACAAAAAAAGGCAAACAGGGCAAACCGGTTATTACTTCCACCATGAATGTGGGTGCAACAACGGTAGGCAAGTACCGGAAAAGATTCACACCCGAAGCTTACATGCAGCATCGCCAGGACTGGTTTGCAAAAAATACATATGGTGTAAATCCCGGTACCGGTAATTACGAAGCATACCAGGCCGGTACGTTTGCCAACAGGCCCGAATATTTTACGCGGCCCGATCAGTTGGGCGATAAGGTTGCGCTCGATACATGGCGCGGCTATACTACCAATACCACAGATGAATCTGATGAAAGCATCTGGGCCAAACGTTTAGGTTTTACCGGCAATGCATTGCAGAATTTCCTCGATGGCAAAACGGTAGACTGGGCCGATCATACTTTCAGGACCGGTATCAATTCCGACTTCAATGTAAGCATAAGCGGGGCGGGAGACAAGGTCAACTACTATTTGTCGATGGGCTATTTGAAGAACGAGGGTGCGGTAAAAAGCGATAACTACCGGGCTGTTCGTTCCAATCTGAAATTGGATGCGAAGGTCACGAAGTGGTTTGAAGTGGGTGCCAACATAAATTTCCAGGACAGGTCTGATGGTAATCTTGATCTTGATATGGACCAGACGTTGCGCAACAGCCCCTATGCAGATCACGATATAAACGGTGAGCCCATTCAGTTCCCGTTGAGCTCTGAATACAGCCAGCGCGGTTATAACTATGATTTTCAGAAAAAATACCTCGAGCTTGAAAAAGGGTTTACCGTACTGAATACGATCCTGAATGCCAAAATAAAGCTGCCTTTCAATATCACGTACTCTTTCAATGCTTCGCCGCGTTATCAGTTCTTCTACGACCGTTATTTTATGTCGGCAGAACTGCCGGGTTCAGATCCAAAAACGCGTGGCGCAAACCGCGAACAGGAAAAACGCTTCGACTGGTCGCTTAATAATACCATTACCTGGGACCAGCGGTTCCTTCAGGATCATCGCGTAGTGGTTACCCTTGTACAGGAAGCAGAGGACCGCAGGTCGTGGACAGATCGCATCGAGGCCCGTAATATCCTGCCTTCCGATGCATTGGGGTTCCATAATACAAAGAACGGTAGTAAAGAGAACAGTACTTACTCGAGCTCCGACGGCCACCAGTCTGCAGATGCCCTGCTGGCGCGCCTGTTCTATTCTTACGACAACCGGTATATGATCACCACTTCGATCCGCCGCGACGGTTACTCGGCATTTGGTACATCCAACCCGTATGCAACCTTTCCCTCGCTGGCACTGGCCTGGACGTTCACAAACGAAAAATTCTTCAAATGGGGTGATATCATGAGTACCGGTAAACTGCGTGCTTCCTACGGAAAAAATGGTAACCGCTCGCTGGCAAATCCTTACGTTGGGCTTTCCAACCTTTCTGAAGGCGCCGGCAGAATGCAGGGGTATCTGAACGCCGCCGGTCAGCTGCAGTTATTCCGTTACCTGTATGCCGACAGGTTGGCCAATCCAAATCTGCAATGGGAAAAAACAACTTCCTATAACTTCGGGCTCGACTTCGGTTTCCTCAACGATCGTATCACGGGCTCCTTGGAATATTACACCATGCAAACGCACGATATGATCATGGAGCAACGGTTGCCCAGCTTTACCGGGTTTAGTTTTATTACAACCAACCTGGGGCAGGTTGACAATAAAGGAGTTGAGTTCTCATTGAACACGACCAACATCCGCACCAAAAATTTCCAATGGAATACCACATTCGGCTTATCGTACAATAAAAACACGATCACACATCTTTACTATGAACGGGAAACCCTTGTAGATGCAAACGGGAATATAATCGGTTCAAAAGAAAGGGACGATATAACCAACAGCTGGTTTATTGGAAAACCCATCGGCGCCATCTGGAATTACCGGGTAACCGGTATCTGGCAGGCGAACGAAGTGCAGGAGGCGAAATTGTACGGCCAGGCGCCCGGCGATCCCAAAGTAGCGAACAACTACACGGCCGACGATGTGAAAAATGCCAACGGCACTGTTACACCCACCTATAACGACAAAGACAAAGAATTTTTAGGTCAAACCCTGGCTCCCTGGCATTGGTCTATGCGCAATGAGTTTGTTTTATGGAACAACCTGAATGTTTCATTCAACGTTTACTCTTACATGGGGCATAAAAGTTTATCTGACGAATATTTGAATAACGATGATCTGGGCGGGCGCATGGCTTACGCTTTACAGAATGTGCCTGCAAAGGAATACTGGACGCCCGATAACCCAACCAACCAATTCGGCCGTATCGAGGCCAAAGGCCCCACAGGTGCGGCTGGTGCGGCCATGTTGTACAACCGTTCCTTTATCCGCTTCGACAACTTTTCGGTAGGCTATACATTGCCGAAACAATGGACCTCGAGGTATTCCCTGAACCGGGTGAAGATTTACGGTACTGTTCGCAATATTTCCGTTTGGAATAACAGGAACTGGACATACGGCGATCCTGAAACAGGCGGCTGGGCATCGAGGGTGTATAACCTGGGACTTAATTTAATTTTCTAATCCGTTATTGTGAAAGTTATGCAACAGATAAATAAAAGACTTAACCATATACTAAAAAGCGTCACCTTATTTATTGGTGGTTCAATATTATTGAATAGTTGTTCAAAGAGTTTTTTAAAGCCCGACCCGCTGTCGTTTTACGAACCTGCTACAACCTTCAGCACCGAAGCGGGACTGATGTCGTCAATGGCTTTATGCGACCGTCACCTCAAAGCATACTGGGCTACCGACCATAATGAAATGCTTACGCTGGGAACGGAATACATATTTTCTGAAATGATGGTTGCCAGCGCTACCGATAAGCGTAACATGCTATGCGACATCGCCAATATGCTTACACCTACCAGTGAAACCAGTTATCAGAATATTGAAAGAACCAATAGTATCTGGTATTTGTGGGAAGAAACCTATAAGGCCATCATGTATGCCAACACCATTTTACATTACATCGATGGAGTGGAAGGCCTGAATGAAACGACGAAAAATATGTATAAAGGCAGGGCCTATTTTCATCGGGCCTTTCGCTATATGGCGCTGGTTTTCGAGTTCGGCGATATTCCGCTGGTAACGAAGATCCTTGAAGTGCCCAAACAAAACTACCGCAGCACGAAGCGCGATGCTATCCTGAAAATGATCACCCGCGATATGGAGCTGGCAGTACAATGGGTGCCCGATCAAAAAGATATGGCCCTCACGGGAATGATAAACAAAGGCGCCTGCCGCATGTTGCTTGCCAAGTGCTACCTGGCAACAGGTGAGTATGCCAAAGCAAAAGAGCAAACCGATATCCTCATCAATCAGTCGGGCTACTCGCTTATGCAAAATACTTTCGGAACGTTCAACGATGGCGGCGAACCGTTGACCTGGCCTATTACGCGCAATGTGATCTGGGATCTGCACCGTCCTGAAAATAAACTCATCGCTGCCAACCGCGAGGTTATTTTGGGTATGCCAAACAGGGGGGCAAATACCGAATCGTTCATACAAATGCTTACCATGCGCATCCTGTATCCTTTTGTTTTCGACAACAGGATACAAACAAAAGATGGTAAACAGGCATTGATGAATATCAGACGCGATAATGCCAATTATAATTCTAAATATGATTATATGCGGGCTTTCGGCCGCGGCATTGCCACGTTCAGGCCCACTAATTTTTCAACCCATGCGCTTTGGAGCGTCAACGGTGTTATGGATGCGGGCGACCTGCGTCACAGTTCCACAACGGGCAACTGGATCCGGATGGAAGATTACCGGGTTAACAACAAGGCCTCTGCTGAATTCGGCAACCCCATTTCACTGTACAATAATAACGGCGCCCTGTTATGCAGCGATACCATTCGCCGCTGGTTCGATGTGCCGCATTATAAATTCTACCTCGATGATCCCGTAAATGAAGCCAATATAACAGGTTCAGATGGTTATAGGGGCGCTACTAACGGCGGCATAGCCGACTGGTATCTCTATCGGTTGGCAGAAGCGTACCTGCTGCGGGCCGAAGCGAAATATTATTTGAACCCGGCCGATGGAACCATTAAGGACGATCTGAATGCAGTACGGCAAAGGGCCCAATGTACCGAGTTATACCAGGGCGCTGTAACCATCGGCGATATTATGAACGAGCGCGCGCGTGAATTGTATTGGGAAGAATGGCGGAATGTGGAATTAAAACGCGTATCGCTGTGCCTTGCCCGCAGCGGCCGGCCCGACGAGTGGGGCAATACGTACAGCCTCGACAACTTCGACAAACAAAACGGCACCGATGCCGCCGGCGGAAGCTACTGGTACCAGCGTATTGTTCATTACAGCCTGTATAATAAAGGCCCTATCCAGATCAATGCCACAGGTAACAGCAATCCCAACTATACCATGGATAAAAAGAATATGTACTGGCCAATTCCTTATTCTGCCATTACCGCCAATAACAAAGGTCAACTGAGTCAGAATTTTGGCTACGACGGGTATGATCCCAATACCCCTGAATGGGAGAATTGGGAAGAGGCGGTGGCAGATGAGCGTACAAAATAAGAGCAGCAGTTTTAGGTTTAATACGCAATCAAAAGCCCGTCCCGGTTTCCCGGGATGGGCTTGTTTTTTTCAATTAATGCAAAAAGGCTTCCGCATTTGCGGGAGCCTTTCCTTTTAGCGCCTGTATTGCATGCTCTGATTATGCAATAACTATTTTATTCATTCCATGTCACCACGCCGGTTTCAACGTCGTACATGGCGCCGATGATCTTGATCTTGCCTTCTTTCTCCAGCTCAACAACTACCGGGCTTTCTTTTCTGATGCGTTCGATGGTAAGTGTTACATTCAGGGTGGTTACATTTTTTACAAATGCAGGGTTGGTACCGGTACGGTTTTCTTTGGTCGTTGTTTCGTGGTCGATGGCCGGTTGAATTTTGCTCAACAGCGTGGTAAGGTTACCTAACTCCACATGGTTACACGCGCCAACAATGGCGCCGCATTTGGTATGGCCCAGCACAACAATGATCTTGGTACCGGCGATCTTGGTAGCGAATTCCATACTGCCGAGGATATCCTCATTCAGAATATTACCGGCTACGCGAATGCTGAAAACATCACCCAGCCCCTGGTCGAAAATAAGTTCGGCCGAGGTTCTGCTGTCGATGCAGCTTAATATGGTGGCAAAAGGAAACTGGCCGGCAGAAGTTTCATTCACCTGCTGCAACAGGTTTCGGTTTGCTTTTAAATTATTAATGAACCGCTGGTTGCCCTCTTTCAGGATGATCAACGCTTTTTCGGGTGTTAAACTACTTTGAGTTTCTTTGGTTTGTGTACGCATGCTACTTTAGGTTTTTATTTGCAGGCGGAACTGGTCGGTTCCCTGTGGTGGTTTAAAATTCCGGCAAACATATAATTACTTTACCGAATAATAGTAATACTATTGTTAAAAATAGGATTAATTTTGCTGATAGAAATATGAATATCTTTACAGAAATTTAATGAATGGACTTTCTGGTGAATTTTAAAGTGAACGGGAAAATCTTTTTAAAAGACCCCGAAAGCAGTGCGATCGGTAAGGAGATCGTAAAAAAGTCTATTGACCTCATTTACAAACTCGGCTTTGAGCAATTCACCATAAAAAAGCTGGCGATAGAGATCGACACTACCGAAGCCACCATTTACCGCTATTTTGAAAGCAAACACCGCATCCTGCTCTATATTCTCAACTGGTACTGGAGCTATATGGAGTTCCTGCTGATGTTCAAATTGCAAAATGTAAGAACGGCGAAGGAGAAATTAAAGATCATCGTTGAATTGCTTACCAGCGAACTGCCCGATCACTCCGGTTTGTATGACTATAATAAAAGCTCATTGAACCAGATCGTAATAGCCGAAAGCAGCAAAGTGTATTTGATAAAGGAAGTGGCGGAAATAAATAAAGACGAGGTTTTTAAGCCCTATAAGGACCTTTGCACCCGCATTTCGGAGGTCATAAAGGAGTACAATCCCGGTTATAAATACCCCAAATCATTAAGCTCTACTTTAATTGAGGCTTCACACCAGCAGCAATTCTTCAGCATCAACCTGCCACGTTTAACCGATAACAGTAGCAAAAATAAAGCGGAGTTCACCAGCCACTTTATCCAGGATATGCTTTTCCGCGTTTTGGGGTAAGTGCCGCACTGAGACCTTGAGGCGTTGGAGGACTTACAAAATGATTGCAGGGACAGTTATTTGTACTGTCCCCTGGTAAACTTATGATCGGCATCGAGTGATAACGTGTTTTCCCTGAACCACTCCATGAAGTTTTTGAATTTGTCCTGGTTGGCGCCCGCCCATGATTTAAACGCATCCATATCCGCGCCGGCAAGGATGTAATGATTATAGGCTTCCATATGTCCGGCCGCGCGAACCTGTTCCTGGTAGTCATACAGCACGTTCGGGTAGGTTTCATTGTGTTTATATTTATACCAGGCGGTAATGAAATTTGTTCTTATAGTATTAAGGGAATTGACATCAATATTTTTTACCTCAGGCAGCGCTAACAGCAATGTTTGACCAAAAGGCGCGCAAAACGGCATTTTGATATTGTTTTTATCTGTTATGTCCGCTGCATCGATAACAATCTCGCAAAAATCGATCTTCATTGAATCACCGTTTATTTTGATCCCTTCTTTGTAAGTGTCGAACAGTAATTTGCTTACCTCGAAAAATCTTTTGGAGCCATGTTCCAGGTTCAGGAACAATTCACCATATAGCAAACCCCACATGGGTTCTTTTGAATTGCAGTAAAGTAATGCGAGCCGGTAATAGTTCGATGGGTATGTGGGGTCAACTTCAATGCCTTTTTCGTACAGCGGCACCGCCTTATTATACTCTTTTTTACTTAGATATACGTTTGCTTTCTCGAGGTACAGCTTGCCTGAGTTGGGAAAGATTCTAAGACCGGCATCATATGCGTCAATTGCTTTTTCCGGTTTCCCAAGGTAATCGTAGTTATTGCCTATCATTTGATATACCTGGTCGGTAACGCCTTTATGATCGAGGTTTTTTTCAAGGATCTTTATTGCCTCTTTATAATTACGTTTCAGGGTATGGGCAAACGCCATTTCATAGTCGTAATCGAGATTCTCAGGGTCGAGTTTTTTCGCCTCCTTCAATATTTTCAAACTTTCATCAATCTGGCCATTGTCCATTAATTTGATGGCCTCGTTCTTCATTTCCTTTGCTTTTTCCTTGTCGGTCTGGCTATAAGCGGTGGAGGCTGTAAATAACAGGAAGAGGAGGGCGTATTTGATTTGCTTTAACATGGCCGGGTATTGGGGTTTTAATAATGAGGCAGAAAAATAGTAAAAGAATTGCTCATATGCAACGATGCGCCTGCCATTAAAACGGTAGGTACATTATTACAGATGCACTGGTAAGCGCTTTTACATACGGGCAGCTAAATTATTTACCCGGTTTACGCTGTTTTTCTTTGCGGAGCCTGTTCATTTCATGCATCCCTTTTTCATCGTTGAGGGCGGTATAATATTTTTCCAGGTCGTCGATTACTTCTTCGGTGATATACTGAAGATGTTTCTTTCTCACTTTTCTGAAATGGTAACCACAGATGTACCGGCCGAGACCGCTTTTGAGTTTATCGTTTTTGTCGGAACCGGCGTATACTTCCAGGATATATTTGGCGTGATAGTTATTTAGTATTTCCTGCGGTATTCCTTCATAAGATGGGTAACCCGACCACGGGTTTTTCGATTGACCGAATAATTGCAACAGGGCAATAATTTGGGCTGTTTTGTCGGGAATATCTTCATCGAGTGCTTCAACCAGCGCCTGAGGGTAGTGGCCATCCATGCGAAATTCATCCCAATAGGTGGAAAAACTTTTCGGAGCCGCAGCCAGCCATTCGCTGTCGGCCTGTTGATATTCTTCCTGTCTTCGTTGGGTTTCAAGATAATCTTCCTGGGGTTTTGTAAATCCCAGTTGGGCAAGGAATGATATTAATCCCTGTGTATTGGCAATGCCGGCATCGCTGCTCCAGCCATTGTACCTGATGGAAACTTCATGATGATAACTGATGATCGCCTGTTGCTGCCCGTTCGCATATAGCTCTATGTCGTAGGTGCCGGTGCACATACAGTGGAAACCAACCTGGGTTTCATCTATTTCAATAAGTGTTGCGAATTGTTTAATTACATCGGGTTGTGTTATTTCAAACAGCACCGGGTTGGGATCTTCATAAAATTCTGATAAACGGGCGGGTTTTATTATAATATGATCTGCCCCGGCAAACAGGTTGCGCAGTTGTTCATTGTTGGGTTTTGGCAGTTTGGCCATTTCTTCCCAATTAATTCCGGTAAAATCAATAACAGGCATGAGGTGTAATTGTTGGTATCAAATATAAGCAACCGAAGGCATATGCCGGTTTTACTCCCCGTTCATCAACTCCTGGAATTTATTTACAAAAAGCCCCACATGATACCCGTCGGCCAGTGCATGATGTACATGAACGCTAACCGGCATGCTGCGCTTCCCGTTGGCTTCGGTCATTTTGCCAAACGAGATCTTCGGACAACTATCGGGAAACGTAAAACTTCTGGCATGTGAAACAGAAGTGAAGTTTACCCAGGGCACGGCCGAAAAATGAATAACGTTCTCACCCGATACCGCCGGTACCAGTCCGGTTGAATGTTTTACCCTTTCAATCTCCTGTTTGGCATTGGCGTAAAACAACGTTTCATTTTCGTTATAATCGATATACGAAAAACCAAAAGTGCCATCGGGCCGGTGCACGGTGGGGGAGGCGTTGATGGTATCGAATAAATACACCTTTTTATCAACGATGCGGTAACGGAAGTTCTCGATGGAGTTGGCCGCTTTCAATGCCTGGTAAAGATAATATAAGAAGAACGACAGGTTGTGCTTTTTAGCATGTGTATACGCGTTGGTGCAGTCAACGGTAAAGGTCATGCCAAAGAAAGGTTCTTCAAACTGCGAGAAGAAATTGTAATGATCTTTCCTGATCCAGGTGGCTATATCTATCGGTGTTTTCATGATCAGAGGAGGTGATGAAGGATGTCTGAAATAGTTTTTAACTCAAAGAAATTCGGATGCTCGGGTGTGGTTTCATGTTGTTCATGCAGCCAGGTTACCGCAAACGGAATATGACCGGCAAATGCCTGTAGCTCCAGCACCGGCAGGATATCTGATTTAACGGAATTGCCCAGCATCAGGAAGTTTTCGGGCGAACAATCGAGGTGTTTCAACAGCCGCGCATAGTTGTCGACCTGTTTATTGCTCATGATCTCGATGTGATGAAAGAAACTTTGCAAACCCGATTTCTTCAGTTTCCGTTCCTGGTCGAGCAGATCGCCCTTGGTAGCCACAACAAGCCGGTACTTACCCTGCAGCTGTTCTAATGTTGCTTCTACGCCTTCGAGCAGCTCTATCGGGCGTTGCAGCAATTCGTGACCGATCGCTATTGTTTTATCGATCAGTTGTGCACCGCCTTTTCCATCAGTAATGCGGGTGGCCGTTTCTATCATGCTTAGCATAATGCTTTTTATACCGTAACCGTACAGCGACAGGTTTTTCATCTCTATGGCAAACAGTTCCTTCATTACCTTTTCGGCGGGCATATAATCCTGCATCAGCACGCAAAATTGCCGTTCCGCTTCCTGGAAATACGTTTCATTTACCCACAGGGTGTCATCTGCATCGAATGCAATGGTTTTTATTTTGTTCCTCATGGTTTCGTGGTTAGTTTTGTACAACCGGTATGCAAAATTGAAACGATCGTTCAGAAATAAAAAGGACATTTGTCCCGCCACTTCTTATGCTTCGCACCAATAATGCTTTTCTGGGTTATGTTGAACAGCTGTATGCATCGCAGCCACGTAAAGAGGAGATCCTGATAAAGGAGTTTTCCGAAGGGCAATTGTTATTACAGCAGGGTCAGAAAGCCGCCAAAGTATACCTGATAAAAGACGGCATCACCAAATGCTTTTTCGACGAGGGCGACGACAAAGGATTTATCGTTGAGTTTTTAGGTAAAGGCGAAGTGTTGGGCGATATCGAGGTTATCAGGAACATAACCTGTTTATGTAATATCCAGGCATTGACGACGGTACAGGTGTATGCACTTTCAATGCCCTATGTAAGGTCGTTGTTGGAGAAAGACCTTTCGTTTAATAAATTATTGCTGGAAGCATATGCCGAACGCATCATCAATACCTCTACCCGCGCTTCCTTTCAACAACTGCATACGGTAGAAGATACGTTAGGTAAATTACTCGAAATACAAAAAGCGCAGGGCCTCGCTATTTCCAAGGAAGATATGGCTGCTTATTTGGGTATTACCATCCGGAGCCTGAACCGGGCATTGAAGAAGCTGAAGGCGGAACGCTGAACGCCAAATACAAGAGGTTGAGCGTTAAGCGTCGCTTACGCAAACGTTAGCGTAATCGGTTTTCACCAGGCGTGTGGTATATGTATATATTTGTTTCCACATAAGCTTATATGAAAAGAAAAGTTTACTGGTTTTTCGCCTGCATTACCCTGGCAGGCATCGTCTCCTTTAAGCCCCTGGCCTCTATTTACAAAGACGGCTGGATCGATCTGAACAAGAATGGTAAAAAAGATATTTACGAAGATCCCAAACAACCGGTGAATGCCCGCACGGCCGATCTGATCTCAAAAATGACGCTGGAAGAAAAGACCTGCCAGATGGCAACGCTCTATGGATGGCGCCGGGTGTTGAAAGATTCCCTGCCAACCGCCGAATGGAAAAACGCTATCTGGAAAGACGGCATCGCCAATATCGACGAGCACCTGAATGGTTTTACCGGCTTCAACAAACCGGCGCTTACCAACGATCTGGTGGTGAATATCGAAAAACATGTGTGGGGTATGAACGAAACCCAGCGCTTTTTTATCGAACAAACCCGCCTCGGCATTCCGGTTGATTTTACCGATGAAGGCATCCGCGGTATCGAAGCTTATGAAGCTACCGCTTTTCCTACCGCGCTCAATATGGGCATGACCTGGAATAAAGACCTCGTGCACCAGGAAGGATTGATAACCGGCCGCGAAGCGCGTGCACTGGGTTACACAAACGTGTATGCGCCCATCCTCGATGTGGCCCGCGACCAGCGCTGGGGACGCCTTGAAGAAACCTATGGTGAAGATCCCTATCTCGTTGCCGCCATGGGTACCGCATTGGCAAAAGGTATTCAGCATAACGGACAGGCCGCATCTACCGCGAAACATTTTGCGGTGTACAGTGCGAATAAGGGCGCCCGTGAAGGCCAGGCCCGCACAGACCCGCAGGTGGCGCCGCGCGAAGTGGAGAATATTCTTTTGTATCCGTTTAAAAAGGTGATCAAAGAAGCCGGCCTGATGGGTGTAATGAGCTCGTACAATGATTATGACGGCATTCCTGTCAGCGGCAGTAATTACTGGCTCATACAGCGGCTGCGTATTGAAATGGGATTTACGGGTTATGTGGTGAGCGACAGCGATGCGTTGGAATACCTGAGCAGCAAACACCACGTGGCCGCCAATTTAAAAGAAGCCGTTTACCAGGCGTTCATGGCGGGCATGAATGTGCGCACTACTTTTCGTCCGCCCGACAGCATTATCATTTACCTGCGGCAGCTGGTGAAGGAAGGCCGTATTCCCATGGATACCATCAATAAACGGGTGAGCGATGTGTTGCGGGTTAAGTTCAGGCTGGGTTTGTTCGATCATCCCTATATTGAAAGCGCAGCCGAAACCAGAAAAGTAGTGAACAGCAAAGCCAGCCAGCAGGTGGCCCTGCAGGCATCGCGCGAAAGCATTGTGCTGCTGAAGAATAAGAACAATATCCTGCCTTTATCAAAAGGCCTGGAGAAGGTGGCCGTGATAGGGCCCAATGCCACTAATGCCGATTATGCGCATACGCATTACGGTCCGTTGATGTCGCCAAGCGTAAACGTATTACAGGGCATACAGGCAAAACTGGGTGCTGAAAAAGTATTGTATGCCAAAGGCGTGGAACTGGTTGATACAAACTGGCCCGAAAGCGAAATTCTTCCTGAGCCGATGAATGCCGCTGAACAGGCCAAGCTCGATTCTGCGGTACAAATAGCCAGACAGGCGCAACTGGCAATTGTGGCATTGGGCGGTAATACACAAACCGCAGGAGAGAACAAAAGCCGCACCAGTCTCGACCTTACCGGTCATCAGCTCGAACTGATAAAAGCCATCAAAGCAACGGGTAAACCTGTGGTGGTGGTATTGATCGGTTCGCAACCCATGTCGATCAACTGGATCGATAAAAACATCGACGGGATCATCTATGCCGGTTATCCCGGCGCAAAAGGCGGAATTGCCGTTGCCGAGGTATTGTTCGGCGATTACAATCCCGGTGGCAAGCTCACGCTTACATTTCCAAAATCTGTTGGACAGTTACCATTGAATTTCCCTTCCAAACACCAGGCGCAAACCGATGAAGGCGAATCGGCCAGGATAAAAGGGTTGTTGTATCCCTTTGGGTATGGTTTAAGCTATACCAGCTTTGGATATTCGAACCTGAAAATAAATGCTGACAGTAAAACGACAAATGCGCCCGTTTCCGTCAGCATCGATATTACCAATACCGGTAAGGTAACAGGCGATGAAGTGGTGCAGTTGTACATCCGGGATGTGTTAAGTTCCGTTACAACATATGAAAAGCTGTTGAAAGGTTTCGAACGGGTGCATTTACAGGCGGGGGAAACGAAAACGTTGAGCTTTTCCATTCCGCGCGATGAGTTGAAATTGTATAACCGCGAAATGAAGTTTGTGCTGGAGCCGGGCGAGTTTCAGGTGATGGTGGGCGCTTCATCTTCCGATATAAAGCAAACGGGAAGTTTCGTTATAAAATAGGTTCACATTTTCATTGTTGATGTCTGATTTTTTAAAAGCCACTCCGTTATTGCGAAGTGGCTTTTTTATATAGCCGAAAGCAAATACAGAATACAGCTGCTAGCTGCACGCGAAGCTCAAACCTCTATCAACTCTATCACCTCTGTCAACTTTTCAACTTGTTAACTCACAACCCGTCAACCCGTCAACTACTCAACTATGTCAATGATCTGTAGCAATGCTAAAGCAAATGTACACTACCAGATAGCCTCCTTTTTCAAATATGTGACGGGTTCCTCAACCTGTTGTGACGGGCTTCGCAAACCGGTGTGAAGAATAGCTTTTTCTCCCCGGAAATGTATTTCCTGGTGTGACGAAGGGAGGAAAACGGTGTGATGAATGCAGGATTATAACGTGATGAATTACTCCCCGACCTCGGTTCCTCCTCTTTGGGTCCTCTTTGCCTCCTCGAAACCACCTCAATGGGTCCCCGGGCGCCGAGGTAGCAATGAGGTACCATCAAGGTCGCATTGACGTGCCTTATACCGGCCTTCTTCGGGGCTGAGCAGAGACACAGCTTACCCTTCGGCATCACGCAGTTTGGTGGCCTGAAAAAAGCTGGGCTGTGATCAAACCGTATATGCCGGTATAAACAATTAGTCAGCAGTCCGGAACCTAGAACTAAAACAACAAGCCCAACTCCGAAACCAGCACACCCCCGCAGCTCCAAAGCCGGAACCGACCCCGGAACGAAAAAACTTTCTTTTCGATCTTTTTCCTTCATTCCGCCAATCGAAAACGATAGAAAATTGTCCTAAATAGTGATATGGTTGAAAATCAGTCAAATAGTTTTTAGGCTGCCTGGTAACTTAAAAAGCTAGTCACTTATTTTTCTTTCTTTTCTTTTGTTTATTTTGCTATATTTTCGATTGTTTTCTTATTTTTGGTCAGGAACGCTGGTTTTTAAGGTTTGTTCGTAAATATTTTTCCTTTACAACCGAAAACGCCTAAAATTCGCGCCAAAAAACAAACTCAATGTTACCTAATCAAAGGAGAGAGAAAATACTGGAAATGCTCCGCGAGGATGGTTCGGCAAAAGTGGGCGATCTGGCGCGGATCTTTAAAGTGACCGAAGTGACCATCAGGCAGGACCTTGAAAAACTCGAAAAAGAAGAAATGGTGATCCGCGAACATGGCGGCGCCTATCTTAAAAATATCGAAGACCAGGTGAAAGGTTTTTACGTGGCGCACCAGGAATTGCATACGACGCAGAAAGAAAAGATCGCCACCAAATGCCTCGAATTCATTGAAAGCGGCGATACCATCATTCTCGATTCGGGTTCTACCGTAACCGAGATCGCCCGGAAATTAAAAGGTTTTCGAAACCTCACGGTGATCACCAACGCCCTGAACATTGCCATGATGCTGGGCACCGAACCCGGTATTGAAGTGGTGATGACCGGCGGCGAATTCAAACCGCCTACCTTATCGCTGACCGGACAAAAAGCTGCCGATTTCTTTAAAGGTATCAATGTATCGAAACTCTTTCTGGCAACCGCCGGCATATCACTTAAGTCAGGGTTGACCTATCCCAGCCTTAGCGATATCATAGTAAAAAAAGCCATGATAGAAGCAGCAGAAACGACCTACCTGGTGGCCGATTCTTCCAAAATAGGAAAGAACGCCTTTGCCAGTTTAGGCGCGTTGTCACTCATTAATTACATTATTACCGACGACGGTATTGAAGATAAAGACAGGAAATTATTTGAAGAGCACGAAGTTGAACTGATCATTGCCACATAAACAAGTAAGTGTGCACCGCAGGGAACACACTTTGAACGGAACACATTATTACCACATTACGGAAAACAAGCACTAGGATGAAAGCGAATATTAAAACAACGCTCGGTGTTATCATTGGAAACAGGGATTTTTTTCCTGATAAATTAGTTGCCGAAGCGCGCACAGAGATTGTTGCCCTTTTTGAAAAACTCAACATTACCCCCA